>NZ_JBBCKP010000004.1:0-476499 GCF_037153275.1 Pseudomonas sp. USHLN015 | reverse complement strand
CAGTCTTACATCACAAGCACCCACACGAATTGCTTGATTCAAGTTGTTAAAGAGCAATTTCGATCAAGTCTTTCGTCTCAACCGAGGCCGCGCATTCTACAGCAGCCTTTCCTTCTGTCAAGCTGTTTTTCGAAGAATTTCTTCTTTCTACTCAACAACTTGCGCCTCAGTGATTCTTTCGCTTCACATCAGCGGGAGGCGAATTCTACAGCGTTCAAACTCGCTGTCAACACCTCTTTAGCAGTTTCTTTCGGAGTCATCCGAGCGAAACTGGCGATGCCTGAAACCAGCCTGGCACCACCCTTCCGCCGCACCGATCAAACCTTGGCTTGACCACCCTCCGATTACTTAACCTTTTGATTTACAAGAGGTTTTTCTTGGATTCCGCCGTGGAAGTGGTGCGCATTATAGGGATACGAAACGGCACGTCAACACTTTATTGAAATCTTTTCGCGAGACCGCCCCAGAGTGCGACAGCCGCCGCTTCCTGGAGCCTCTGCCGAACGAATCGCTGAACCGATGGCCGACTTGCTACTCAAAGGTCCGAACCGTTTGCCACCCCGGCACAGCCCTATACAAGAGGAACCTCCATGCACGAGCTGACATTCGAAGTCGGTGAGCACTTCCAGATTGGCGATGGCATCGTCGTCAGAGTGATCGCCACCCAGGGCTCGCAGACCAAGCTGGGCATCGAAGCCCCCCGGGATGTCGCCGTACACCGCGAAGAGATCTACGAGCGCATCTGCAAGGAACGGCAGCAATCGAGCACCTGCTGAGTCCCTCTATATATAGAAGGCGATAGAGTGCGCAGCGCCCCCTCCTCCTCCGCCGTCATGAGCCTGGCTAGGTGAAGGCCTCCACGGTGGAGCGCACCTTCACCAGCGCATCGCGCAACGCCCCCATTCCCACAGACCCCAATGCCAGCCTCAGCGCATGGGGTACCAGGGCGGACGTCGCGAAAGGCTCGGCGGTCGATACCGAGATCTGCTCACGCATCAGCGCCATCGCCACCTGGTCGGCCCGGGCATCCTCGGATAGCGGTAGCCAGAGGAAGTACGAATCGGGATGACGCACAACGCGCATCCCCGCCAGCAGCTCACCGGCCAGCGCCTGCCGTGCCCGGGCGTCTTCGCGCTTCTCCGACTCCAGCCGCTCCACGGTGCCGTCCTCCACCCAGCCACAGGCAATCGCCGTCAGCACGCCAGCGGTATTCCAGGCGGTCGCGCGGATGGTGCGCTCCAGCCCCGCCACCAGGAATGCGGGCGCCGCCATGAAACCGACCCGCAACCCCGTGGCCACGCTCTTCGAAAACCCCGAGACATAGACCGTCCGCTCCGGCGCCAGCGCAGCCAATGGCGGCGGTGCGTCCTCGACGAGAAAGGCATAGGCCGCGTCCTCGATGATGCGCAGATCATGGCGTCTCGCGATCGCCACCAATCGCTCCCGCTGCTCGGCCGCCATCACCCAGCCCAAAGGGTTGTGCAGCGTGGGCATCGTATACAGCACCCGCACCGGCCTCTCCCGGCAGAGTCGCTCCAGCGCCGCGAGATCCGGCCCCGCCGCGCCACAGGGGATGGCCACCAGCTCCACCCGCAACGCCTCCGCCAGCACTTTGAAGCCCGGGTAGGTCAGGGCATCCGTCGCCACCACATCCCCCGGCTGCAGCAGCGCCATCATCGCCACCGCCAGCCCGTGCTGCGCGCCATTGACGATCAGCACCTGCTGCGCCGCCACCCTCAGCCCCCGGCAGAGCAGATGACGCGCCATCACCGCGCGCTCGTGCAAACGCCCGCCGTGGGGTTGGTAACGCAGCAACGCCTCCAGGTCCCCGCTCAGCGCCAGCTGGCGCAACGCGGTGCGCAACAGCTCCGCCTGCCCCGGCACCGAGGGGTAGTTGAAGTTGAGATCGACCATCCCGGCTTCGACATCCTGCTGGTCCACCCCCAGCCCGGGCGGCAGCGACATCTCCCTGACGAACGTCCCGCGCCCCGTCTCCCCGCTCACCAGCCCCATCGCCTCCAGTTCCGCATACACCCGGGACGCCGTGACCAACGCCAGCCCCTCCTGCGCCGCCAACTGGCGATGGGTCGGCAGGCGTGCGCCCGGCAGCAGGCGCCCTGCTCGGATATCAGCGGCAAACGCATCGACCAGGGCCTTGTAGCGCGAACGAGGCATCGGATGTATCCATGACAATTTTTTGATTGTGCTGATTCTTGCTCCTAGCATCCGTCTCATCAAGCCGCGCAGCGCCCGAAAAGGCCAACCCAGCGGCCCCCAGCGACCCGCGAAGAGCGCCCAGGATGAAAGCCAGCACACCGCCCCTCACCGCCTCCCGAACCCAGGCCAACGCCACCCGTGGATGGATCAACGGCTTCATCGGCGTACTGATCTTCAGCGGCTCGCTGCCGGCGACCCGCGTGGCCGTGCAGGAACTCGACCCCACCTTCCTCACCGTCGCCCGCGCCAGCATCGCCGGGCTTCTCGCCCTGTGCCTGCTCATCGCATCCGGCGAGCGGCGGCCCACCCGCCAGCAACTGCTGCCCCTGGTCGTCGTCGCGCTGGGCGTCGTGCTCGGCTTTCCCCTGCTCACCGCGCTGGCCCTGCAATACGTGACCTCCGCCCACTCCATCGTCTTCCTCGGCCTGCTGCCCCTGGCCACCGCCCTGTTCGGCGTGGTGCGCGGTGGCGAACGACCCCCTGCCGCCTTCTGGGCATTCTCGGTACTGGGCAGCCTGCTGGTGGTGGGTTTCGCGCTGTCACAGGGGCTGACCGCCTCCCCCCGGGGCGACCTGCCCATGCTGCTGGCCATCGTCGTCTGCGGGTTCGGTTATGCAGAAGGCGCGAGACTCTCGCGCACGCTCGGAGGCTGGCAGGTGATCTGCTGGGCGCTGGTCCTGTCGCTACCGGTGATGCTCCCGCTCACCGTGGCACTGCTGCCGCCGACCCTCGCGACCCTCAGCGCGCCGGCCTGGGCCAGCCTCGCCTACGTGTCGCTGTTCAGCATGCTGATCGGCTTCGTCTTCTGGTACCGCGGCCTCGCCCAGGGCGGCATCGCCGCCGTCGGCCAACTGCAATTGCTGCAGCCCTTCTTCGGCCTGGCGCTGGCCGCCGGGCTGCTCCACGAGCGGGTCAGCCCCGCCATGCTCGGCGTCACCCTCGCGGTGATCCTCTGCGTCGCCGGCGCGCGCCGCTTCGCCCGCTGAATCCCTCCCCGGGCGGCGCGTCGCAAAGCGTCTACAGTGAGTCCGGAGGCGCGCCGGCCACCCCGGCGCCCCGCCCACAATCCCGTCGTCGCCCTCGCGCCCGTCATGGCCGAGTTGCTGCACAACGCGCCCGGCTTCCTCGAACCCGAGCACTACCGCAGCGACCCCACGCACTACGCCCGCAACCTCATCCACCGCGCCGCGAACGACGAGCTCTCGCTCTACGCCATCGTCTGGCTGCCGGGCCAGTGGACGCCCGTGCACGACCACGGCAGCTGGGGCGTGGTCGGCATCCTCGAAGGCATGCTGGAAGAACACACCTTCATCTGTACCTCCTCCGCCAACGACCGCGACGACGACATCGAACTGGCACGCGGCGGCACCCTCCTGCTGCCACCCGGCGCCGTCACCAGCTTCGTGCCCAACCCCGACCACATCCACATCACCGGCGTGCCCGGCGGGCGCCCGCGTGCCGTGAGCCTGCACCTCTACGGCCGGCTGATGCACAACTTCCACGTCTACGACCTCGCCTCCGGCACCCGCCAGCTCACCGAGGTCGAACACAACGCGGCACGATAGAAAGCGCATCACAGCGCCCTCTTCCACTTCTCGACAAGCACCCCGCCGCGCCCCTAGCATCCGCCGGCGGCCCGAGGCCGTGCCATAGAGGAACGAGGGCCAGGCCCCGACAAGGAAGGGAAACATGGAAAAGACCGATCTCGGCGTCGCTCGCTTTCTCATCCGGGGCTTTCTGTCCCGCGAGGAATGCCAGGCCCATATCCGCATGAGCGAAGCCATGGGCTACGAAGAGGCGGCCATCCAGATGCGTGATGGCGCGCATGAGATCCACAAGAACATCCGCAACAACGACCGCATCCTCTTCGATGACCCGGCACTGGCCGCGCAACTGCTGGAGCGTGCGCGCCCCTGGCTGCCGGCCTGCCTGGACAACGAATGGGAGCTGGCAGGGCTGAACGAGCGCTTCCGCTTCTACCGCTACACGCCCGAGCAGTACTTCAAGTGGCACCGGGACGGCTTCTACCGTCGCAGTCAGGACGAGATCAGCCAGCTGACCTTCCTGCTCTACCTCAACGACGACTACGAGGGCGGCGAAACCCAGTTCCGCGACGAAGACCGCATCCGTCCCGAGGCCGGCATGCTCCTGGTCTTCCCCCACCCGGTCATGCACCAGGGCGCCACCATCAGGTCCGGGGTGAAATACGTGCTGCGCACCGACGTGATGTACCGCCGCCTGCCCTGATCGCCACAGGACCTCAGGCAGCATGGGTTTCGCTCCGCTCGCGCAGCGCCGCCCGCCCCATCCTCCGAGCTCGCCGCAGGATGGGTAGAGCCCCGCGAAACCCATCGCCACCGAGCCGCCGGCCTTGCACCTGCGGCTCCTCAAATCCCCATCACGGCTCGCTGAACGACCGATGCATGCCATCGGTGAGCGGGCCGGCGATGTAGTTGAACAGCGAGCGCTCGCCCGTGAGGATCGCGACGCTCACCGGCACGCCCGGCAGCAGCGGGTAGCGCGTGCCACGGTGGACGAAGGCGTCCTGCGCCGGGCGGATGCGCACGCGGTAGTACGGCACCTTCTGCTCGTCGAGCACCGAGTCCGGGCTGATGTCCACCACCTCGCCATCGATCGGCTGGAAGCCCCGGGCGATCGAGGACACCAGCTGGATGCGCGCCTGCTGGCCCGGGTTGACCATGCCGATGTCGCCCACCGGCAGGCGGGTCTCGATCATCAGCGGCTCATCGGCCGGCACCAGGGTCATCAGCGTGCCGCCGGGCTGGATCACTCCGCCCTCGGTCACCACCTGCAGGGTCATCACCACCCCCTCGATGGGCGAGCGCACCACCTGCCGCTCGCGGCTGTCGGAGAACTTGCGCAGGCGCTCCTGCAGCTCGGTGATCTGCCGACGCGCTTCCGCCAGCTCCTTCTGCAGCTCCTCGTTGCCGCCGGAATCCAGCGAAGTCAGCGCCGCCTGCTCCTGCCGCTGCGCCGCCAGTACGCGGCCGAGGGAGGCCTGGGTTTCCTGCAGGGTGCCGCGCAACTGCTCCTCGTCCTTGAGCAGCTCCAGGTGCTCGTAGCGGTTGGCCAGGCCTTCCTTCATCAGCTTCTCGCTGATGGCGATCTGTTGCCGCAGCAGCTTGAGCTTGGCGTTGAGGTGCGCACTGCGCGCCTTGAGTTCCTTCTCCTCGGCATCACGCTGGAGGATCTTCTGCTGCTGCTCCTCGTAGCGGCTGCCCAGCCGGCTCTTCTGGGCGATGAACAGGTCGCGGTTGACCTTCACCTGCTCGGGGTAGTCCTTGGCCAGCTCCTCCGGCACCTGCATGGCGTCGGCACCGGCGAGCTGCGCTTCCAGGCGGATGGCGCGGATGCGCAGCGACCCCAGCAGCGCCTCGGTCTCGCGGCCCTCGGAGAGCATCGCCACGCGCTCCACTTCGGCCAGCGGCTCGCCGGCGGCCACGCGCTGGCCCTCGCGCACCAGGATGCGCCGGACGATGCCGCCCTCCAGGTGTTGCACCAGCTTGGTCTGCCCCATCGAGGCGACCTCGCCCGTGGAGTGGCTGGCGATGTCCAGGGTGAACAGCGCCGACCACAGCAGCAACGCCCCCAGCAGCAACGCCAGCAGGCGGATGGTCAGGCGGCTGCCCAGCAGCTCGTCCCCCGGCAGCGCATCGCCCCTGCCAGGCAGGAAGATACCGATCAGGCGGCGCAGCACCGGGTTGTTCTCGAAGGCGCCCAGCACACGATCGGCGGCGCGGCCGAGGCGGGTCGGCTGGTCGTCCAGGGGCAGGCTGTTCTCAGACATGGCTGGCTCCTGCTTGAGCGGGCTCGCGGGCGGGTTCACGCAGCACGCGCGGCACCGGCTTCTGGTTGAGGTCGATGACCACGTCGGCGGCCCCGAGAATGAAGGGCTCGTTGCTCATCACCACCAGCGTGCGGCCTTCGCGCACCAGGCGGCTGAGCAGCGCGGCGATGGCCTTGCAGCCCTCGGCATCGACGCCCTCGGTGGGGTCGTCCAGCACCACCAGGCGCCCCTCCCCCAGCACCGCGCGCACCAGCGCCAGGCGCCGGCGGATGCCCAGCGGAATGTTCGCGCCGCCGTTGCGCAGCGCCAGGCCGAGGCCTTCGGCACCGCCTTCGACGAAGGCGCCCACGGCCAGCTCGCGGCAGGCCTCCAGCACCCGCGCGTCCGGTGTATCCGGCGCCAGCACACAGAGGTTCTCGCGCAGGGTGCCGTCGAAGAACTGCGGCTCCTGCGGCAGGTAGGCCACCTGCCGGCGCCACCATTGCGGGTCCGCCTGGCGCAGGTCCATGCCGTCCACCAGCAGGTGCCCGCGCAGGGGTTCCAGCAGGCCCACCAGGAGCCGCGCCATGGTGCTCTTGCCGCTGCCGTTGGCACCGGTGAAGGCCAGCACCCTGCCGGCCTCCAGCTGGTAGTCGAAGTGCTCCAGCACCGGCACCGCTTGCTTGGGATAGGAGAAGGCCATGTCTTCGAAACGCAGGGCACCCTGCATCTGCCCCAGGCGCACGCCCTCGGCGCGCTCGCGGGGGATGGCGCAGAGCTGGCGCACCAGGTCGAGGGCGCGCTGGCCGCGGCCGATCTGCTCGCCCAGGCCCAGCGCCCGGGTCAGTGCCGCCAGGGCCCGGCTGGCGAGGATGTTGCACCCGATCAGCGAACCGACATCGAGGTTGCCCGCCAGCACCTGGCGCGCGCCCAGGCCCATGATCACCATGCCGAGGATCAGCGTCCCGGCGTAGCTGGCGTTCTGCATGGTGTTCTGCAGGCGGTTGAGCTGCGCGCGCTGCTCGGCCTGGTCGTCGGCGCAGGCCCGCCATTTTTCCTTGAGCGCATCGGCCGCCGAAAAGGCCCGCACCATCTCGCCACCGGCGGTGAGGTTGTGCTGGTAGCCAGCCATCTGGATGGCGATGCGGCTCTGCGCCTCCATCGGCTCGCGCAGGCGGCGCTGGGCCAGCAGGGAGACCAGCGCCACGCCGGCCATCACCAGCAGCGTCATGCCGGCGAGGAAGGGGCTGAGCATGCCCAGCACCACCACGAAGACGAAGGCGAAGGGCGTATCCAGCAGGGTCACCAGGTTCGGCGCGCCGAAGCACTGCTGCACCGTGCTCTGCCCCGAAAGGATCTCGCGCCGGGCGCTGTGGGGCAGTTGCTCCACCAGCGCGTACTGGCCGCGCGCGCTGCTCTCGAACAGGGTATCGCCCAGCTCGGCATCGGCGCGCGCGCACAGCCACTGCGCCACCCGCAGGCGGGCGTTGCGCAGCAGCACCTCGAAGCCCACCGCCAGCAGCGCACCCAGGGTCAGGGTCAGCAGGGTCGCGTCCACCCCCAGGGCCAGGTAGCGGTTGAGCACGTGGATGCTGTACAGCGAGCTGGCCAGGCCGAGCAGGTTGATCAACAGCGAAGACAGCAGCAATTCCAGGCGGAGCCTGGGCTGCAGGGCGATGCGGCGGAGAAACTCGTTCATCTCGGTACTACTCGGTAAAAGCGGAAATCCCCTCCGCGTTGCAGCGCGGAGGGGATCGGGTCACACCGTGTGGGGTTGGATCACGTCCTGTGGCAGGTTGTGCGCATCGGGCTGGTTGGCCAGCTCGGCCAGGGCGACCAGGCCGCTGCCGTCCGTGCCGCTGGCGGTGTCGGCGTCGTAGTACAGCCGGGTGACGTCGCCGTTGGAGATCAGGAAGAAGGCCGAGCCGCTGTGCTGGCCGCTGCCGCTGATCGCCGCCTCCAGCTCGTCGAGCTGGCCGTTGCTGCCGGTGCCGAACTGGAACTGCCCCGAGGCGAAGCTCACCCGGTACACGTCGGCATCGCCCTGGGCCGCGAGCTTGGCCAGGGTGTCCATCACATCGCCGGTGAAGGCCTGGGACACCGAGGTCAGGTTGCCCAGCCCACCGAAGGCCGTCGGGTCGAAGGTCAGGTGGTCGACGCCGGCCTGGAAGTCCAGGATCGCGTCCATGCCGTCGCCCGGCGAGGTGTAGTGGAAGCGGTCCGCACCGGCGCCACCGCGCAGGACGTCCGCGCCGCTGCCGCCCACCAGCAGGTCGTCGCCGTCGCCGCCGTCGAGCACGTCGCTGCCCGCCCCGCCGAACAGGCGGTCGTTACCGCCCAGGCCAGCCAGGTTGTCAGCACCCGAGGTGCCGGTGAGCAGGTCATCGCCAGCGCCGGCGACATCGTCGTTGCGCAGGGTGACGTCCTTGCTGATCAGCACATAGGGGCTGTTGGCGGCCGAGCGCAGGACGATGGACATCAGCTCATCGGCCTCCACCGCGCGATCGCCGCTCACCGAGAAGCTGAAGCTCGCGGTGGTGCTGCCGGCGGCGAAGGTCACGCTGCCGGACGGCCAGGCGCCGCCGAAGTCGTCGGCGTCCACGCCCTGGCCGGCGCCCGGCTGCAGGCTCCAGTAGAAGGTCTCGGCGCTGGCCGAGGCATTGCGGGTCACCTGGTAGGTCACCAGGCTGGTGCCCGCGTCGCCCTCCAGCACGCTGTCCGGGCCGCTGATGCCCAGGCCCAGGTCGTCGTCGCGGATGGTCCCGCCGAGGCTGGTGGAACCGCCGGCGATGGCCGGGTGGCTGAAGGTCAGGGTGAAGAACTCGTCGCCCTCGCGCAGGGAATCGCCACGGATCGGCAGGCTGAACACCATCTCCGACATACCGGCGGCCAGGGTGATGGTGCCGGTCAGCGGCACGTTGAAGTCGTTGGCGTCCACCGCCCCGGCGATGCTGTAGGTGAGGGTCAGCGCCGCGTTGTCCGGGCCCGCCCGCAGGATGCGGTAGGTCAGCGGCGTGGTGGTGCCGGGGCCGCCTTCCAGGCGGCTGTTGTCCATGGCCAGCACGGTCAGGGCCACGTCGTCGCCCTGGATGGTGGCGCGGGCGCTGCCCTGCAGCGGGTTGACGCTGCTGCCACCGCCGCTGCTGGAGAGCTGCACGGTGAACTGCTCGTCGGACTCACCCAGGTCATCGCCGTACACCGCCACTTCCAGCACCTTGCTGGTCTCGCCGGCGGCGAACTGCAGCACGCCGCCCGGCAGCACGCCACCGACGAAGTCGGCCGCATCCGCCGGCGCCGAGCCGCTGCCGGCCACCGACCAGTCGATGCTCGCCGCCGAGCTGGTGTCGCCGCTGCGGGTCACGGTGAAGCGGAAGATCGTGGTCGCCCCGCCGTTGCCCTCGGCCAGCACGCTGTCCACCACGCGGATGGCGAACTGGTTGTCGTCGTTGACGAGGGTGCCGCTGGCGCGGTCGTTGATCAGGTCGATGCCCTGCGGGTCGCTGAGCACCACCTCGAAGCCCTGGTCCGGGCCGAGCACGTCGTCGCCCTGCACGCGGATGACGATGTCCTTGTAGGTCTCGCCGTCGGCGAACACCAGCGAACCCGACGGCAGCACGCCACCGACGAAGCTGCCGGCGTTGGCCGGGTAGGTGCCCGCGCCTTGCAGCGCCCAATCGACACTGACGCTGCCGTTGCTGTCGCCCACCCGCTCGACGCGGTAGGTGAACTCGGTCACCTGGCCCTGGTTGCCCTCGTCCAGGCGGTCGCTGCCGAGCACCGCGATGCTCAGGCCCCGGTCGTCGTTGACGATGGTGACGCTGGCTTCACCGGTGAGGATGGTCGCCCCCTCGGCGTCGCTGAGCACCACGGAGAAGGTCTCGTCGCGCTCGCCCAGGGTGTCGGCATCCACGTAGACGGTGATGGTCTTGGTGGTTTCGCCGGCGCCGAAGGCCACCACGCCGCTGAGGAAGATGCCGCCGAAGTCCTCGGCGTCGACCGGGTTGGCGCCACTGGGCACCAGGTCCCAGAGCACGCTCGCCGGGCCGGAGAGGTCGCCGCCACGGGTCACGGTGAAGGTCACCGCGGTCTGCTGGCCGTCGCTGCCTTCCACCACCTGGGCGGCGTCGGCGGCGATCCACAGCACCGGGTCGTCGTTGAGCACCACCGACTCCACCGGGCCGGTGGTGATGGTGGAACCGAAGCTCGGGTTCTCCAGCCACACCTGGAAGCCCTCGTCCTCTTCGCCCAGCTCGTCGCCGCGCACGGCCACGGTGAAGGTCTTGCTGGTCTCGCCATCGGCGAAGTGCACGGTGCCGCCGAGGGCGGCGAACTCGGCGTCGCCCAGGGCATGGGCGCCCACGCCGGCGGCGCGCCAGTCGACGCTGGCGGCGCCCACGGAGCTGCCGCTGCGGTCGATGCGGAAGGTGAACAGGGTCAGGCCGTCGTCGCCTTCCACCGCTTCGCGGGTCACCGCGCTCAGGGCCAGGCTGTCGTCGTCGTTGCGGAGGGTTCCGACCTGGCCGTTGCCGACGATGTCGGCATGGGCGCCGGGGTTGGACAGTTGCAGGGTGAACTGCTCGTCGCCCTCGTCCAGGCCGTCGCCCAGCACGTCGATGTAGATGTCCTTGTGGGTCTCGCCGGCGGCGAACACCAGCTGGCCGCTGGGCAGCACGCCACCCGGGAAGTCGGCGGCGCTGGCGCTGCCGGCCTGCACGGCCCAGTCGACGCGGGTCTCGCCGCTGGAATCGCCGCTGCGGGTCACGGTGAAGTGCAGGCGGCCCGGCGTACCGGCGTCGCCCTCGTACACCTGGGCGGTGACGCTGGCCAGGGTCAGGTCGACGTCGTCGTTGCGGATCACCCCGGCGGCGCTGGAGCCGGCCGGGTCGATGCTGCTGCCGGCACCCGGCTGGTACAGCTCGACGCTGAAGCCTTCGTCCAGCTCCACGTCGCGGTCGCTGCGCACCGGAATGCTCAGCACCATCTCGCTCTGGCCGTCGGCGAAGGTCAGGGTGCCACTGGTGACGCTGAAGTCACCGGCATCGGTGTCGCCGTGGACGATGCGCCAGTTCACGGTGGAGGTGCCTTCGGTACTGCCGGTGCGGGTCACGGTGAAGGTCAGCGCGGTGCCTTCATTGGCCTCGGCGGCGCGCGGGGCGATGGCGAACACGTCGTCATCGTTGCGGATCACCGCCTCCACCTGCTGGTTGGCGAAGGTGTGGCTGAGGCTGTCGCCGGGCGCCTGCAGGCTGAGGGTGAAGCCCTCGTCCGCTTCCAGGCGACTGTCGCCGGCGACCCAGACGATCACGGTCTGGCTCATCTGGCCCTCGGCGAAGGTCAGCTCGCCGAAGGGCAACTGGCCACCGACGAAGTCATCCGCCGAGGCCGGGTTGGCCCCGCTGCCGGCGACGCTCCAGGCCAGGCTGGTGGCCAGGCCACTGCCGGTGCGGGTGACCAGGAAGCTGTAGCCGGTGGAGCCGTTGTCGCCTTCCACCGGGGTGGCGACGACGGCGAGGTTCCACTGCACGTCGTCGCTGACGATGGTGCCGGTGGCGCTGCCCACCTTGATGTCGGTGCCGGCGGAGGCGTTGCCCAGCACCACCTGGAAGGACTCGTCGCCCTCCAGGGTGCGGTCGCCGAGGACCACGATGCTGATGGTCTGGCTGGCCGCGTCGCCCGAGGCGAAGCTGAGGCTGCCGCTGGGCAGCACGCCGCCGAGGAAGTCGGCGGCATCGGCCAGGCCCTGCAGGCTCCAGTCCAGGCTCGTGGCGCGATCCAGGTTGCCGCTGCGGCTGACGGTGAAGGTGTAGACGGTCTGCAGGCCGTCGTGGCCTTCGACGTGGCGCGCGTCGCTGGCGACGATGGTCACCGAAACGTCGTCGTTGACGAGGGTGGCGTCCGCCGTGGCCTGGGTGAAGACCACGCCGTCGGCGCTGCTCAGGCTGAGGCGGAAGTCCTCGTTGGCCTCGCCGCTGTAGTCGCCGCGCACCGGCACGCGGATGGTCAGCTGCTCCTGGCCGGCGGCGAAGGTGACGCTGCCGCTGGTGGCCAGGAAGTCGTCCGCCGAGGCCGGGTTGGCGCCGATGCCGGCGACGCTCCAGTGGATGGTCTCGGTGCCGCTGAGCTTGCCGCTGCGGGTGAGCACGAAGTCGAACCAGGTGGTCTGGCCGTCATCGCCCTCCGCCTGGGCGGCCGGGGCGGCGACGTCGATCACCACGTCGTCGGCGCGGATCAGGCCGTCGGCGCTGGCCTGGCCGATCACCAGGCCGCTGGATGGGTTGCTCAGCACCACGCTGAAGCCTTCGTCGCTTTCGGCCAGCAGGTCGCCGCGCACGTTGATGGTGAGGGTGACGCTGGCCTGGCCGGCCGGCAGCACCAGCGAGCCGGAGGGCAGCACGCCGACGGCGAAGTCGCTGCCATCGGCCGGGTGCGCGCCGTTGCCCACCACCGCCCAGTCGACGGTCTTGGCCTGGTCCAGCGAACCGCTGCGGGTGATGGTGAAGGTGAAGGCGGTGGTGCCGCCGTTGCCTTCGGCCTTGCTGGCGTCGGTGGCGGCGATGCTGATGCTGGCGTCGTCGTTGAGGATGGTGCTGCTGGCGCTGCCGGTCTGGATCTGGGCGCCGCTGGCGTTGCCCAGCACCAGGTTGAAGGCCTCGTCGCCTTCCACCTGGGTGTCGCCGTTCACCAGCACGGTGATGGTCTTGCTCGACTCGCCGTCGGCGAACACCAGGCTGCCACTGGGCAGGCCGGCATTGTCGCCGAGCAGGTCGGCGCTGCCGAAGTCCGCCGCGCTGGCCACGCTCGAGCCCAGGCGCCAGGCCACCGAGGCGCTGCCGCTGGTGTCGCCGGTGCGGGTCACGGTGAAGGTGAAGGCGGTGGTACCGCCCTGCCCTTCGGCGCGGCTGACCTGGTCGGCGCTGATATTGAAGGCGGCGTCGTCGTTGAGGATGGTGCCCTCGGCCGTGCCCTGGCTGATGGTGTCGCCGGTGGTGCCGGCGCCCAGGGTGATCTGCACGCTGTAGGTCTCGTCGACCTCGGCCACGGCATCCTGGCTGGACTGGATGCTGATGGTCTTGGTCAGCTCGCCCGGGGCGAAGGTCACCGAGCCGGACATCGCCTGGCCATTGAGGTCCGCCGCATCGGCGCTGCCGTTGAGCAGGATCTGCCAGTTGATGGTCTGGTTCTGCTCGGTGCCGTGGCTGCGCGTGATGACGAAGGTCTGCGCCTGGCCCTCGCTGGTCGCCCCCTGCAACGGCGCGATGGAGAAGGTGGCGTCGTCGTTGCGGATGGTGCCGGTGGCGGTGGTGCGGATCGGGTCGCTGATATCGCCGCTGAAGCTGCCCAGGACGATGCGGAACTGCTCCACCTGCTCGGGCGTGACATCACCGACCACGGTGACGCTGATGGTCTTGCTGGTCTCGCCGGCGGCGAAGCTCAGGGTGCCGCTGGTGGCGCCGCTGAAATCGGCGGCGCTGGTGCTGTCGTGCAGCAGCGACCAGCTCATCGACGAGCTGCCGCTGGTCACGCCGGAACGGGTGACGGTGAAGGTCAGCACCTGGTTGGCGTCGCTCTCGGTGATCGAGGCGTCGGCGATGCTGATGCCGGTGTCGTCGTTGGTGATGGTCAGCGTCGCGCTGTTCTGCGACAGGCTGCGGGTCACGCCCGGGCCGTTGAGGGTCTCCTCGTAGAACACCACGCGGAAGGTCTCGTTGGCCTCCACCGTGCCGTCGCCGCGCACGCTGAAGGTGATGGTGCCGGTGTTGACGCCATCGGCGAAGCCCAGGGTGCCACTGGGCAGCACGCCGCCGGTGAAGTCGGCCGCGTCCGCCGGGTTGCCGCCGATGCCTTCCACGCGCCATTTCACCGTGCCGGAACCGGTGTAGCCGCTGCGCACCACGTTCAGCGAGAAGGTCGCGGACTGCCCGGCACCGGTTTCCGCCAGGCTGGTGGCGGTGGGGGTGATGCTGTAGGCGGTGTCGCCGTCGTACAGCGTGCCGCCGACGCTCATGCTGGTGGCGGTGCTGGCGGCGATGGAGTCGACGCCGAAGCGCACGGTGGACCCGGTGCTGTCGCCCGGCGCACTGAGGTTGAGGGTGAAGCCCTCGGTGCTCTCGATGCTGCCGTCGAGCTTGAGCAGGTTGGCCAGGGAAATGGCGTAGCTGCTCTGGCCACCGGCCAGGGTGATGGTGCCGCTGGTGCTGACGAAGTCGGCGCTGTTGGTGTTGCCGTTCGTCAGGGTGTAGTTCAGCGTGATGTCGTTATCCAGGCGGCCGGAGCGGACCAGGGTGAAGTTCAGCGGCTGGCCTTCGTAGCCGGCGACGCTCGGGGTGGTGTTGCCGAAGCTGCCCATCCACAGGCGGATGTCGTCGTTGCGCAGCGTGGTGCTGGCGCTGGCCTGGGCCGGGTCGATGTTGGTGGGGCCGTACTCGTCACGGTAGCTGCCGCTGATGAACCCGTTGTCGTAGGCGGTCCGCGGGTCCAGCAGGGTCATGGTCAGGCCGGTGTCCGGCTCGATCACGGTGTCGCCCCCGAAGGTCACGGTCACCTGCTTGCTGGTCTCGCCGGCGGCGAAGCTCACCACGCCGTAGGTGGTGTTGTAGTAGGGCGAGCTGGACCAGACGGTGTTGCCGCCATAGCCGCTCACCTGGCCACCGTTGTTGCCACCCCAGTTGATGTTGTTGCCGACGATCTGCCAGGCCACGGAGCTGGCGTAGTCGATGCTGCCGCCGGGTTGCACGGTGCGGGTGATGGTGAAGGTCACGCTGGTGCTGGCGGCGCTGCCCTCGAACACCTGGGTGCTGCCGGCGCTGACGCCCAGCAATGCGGCCGGCTCGTCGTCGTAGACGCGGCCCGTGGCGCTGGAGCCGATGGAAGGCGTCTCGATGTCGCCGTCCAGGTTCTGCGGGTTGCCCAGCACCAGGGTGGCTTCCTCGCGCCAGGTCTCGGCGAGGCCGTCGTTGATCGTGCGCAGGGTGATGGTCTTGGTCAGCTCGCCGTCGGTGTAGGTGAAGCTGCCGCTCAGGGTGCGGGTGCCGGCGTTCCACGACAGGCCCGGGTTGTTGGCCAGGATCCAGTCCATGTCCAGGTCGGCGGGGTCGAGCTTGTACCAGGTGCTGCGGGTGTTGTTGGTCTCGTTGGTGCTCTCGGAGCCACCCAGCTGGATGGACCAGTCCACCGAATCCGTGCCGCGCTGGTCGCCGCTGCGGGTGATGGTGTAGACGAGGTCCTGCCCTTCGTTGACATGCGCCACGCTGGCGTCGAAGCGGGTGTCGTCGTTCTGCAGCACCACGTGGTTGTTGACGTAGCCGGGGTTGGCGCTGGAGCCGCCCTGGATGCTGCTGCCCGGGCTGGCCTGGGTGAGGTAGAGGCGGAAGGCCTCGTCCTGCTCGCCGGCATCGTCCACCCTGGTGCGGATGGTGACGTAGGCCACCGACTGCCCGTCGACGAACTCCACGCGGCCGGACGGCACGGTGTTGTTCCAGAAGTCGCTGGCGTCGGTGGCGGTGTAGCCGCTGACGCTGGTCTGCACGGCCCAGTCCACCCAGGCGGTGCCGGAGGTGGAAACGGTGCGGTACACGGCGAAGGTGTGTTCGATGTAGCCATCGGCCGCGCTGCCGCCGTCGGCCACCGTGTCGCCCTCGACGCGGGTGCGCCCGGTGGTGGGGGTGTCCTGGATGTAGAACTCCGCCTCGTCGCGCTGGATCTCGCCGAACAAGTACACGCCGCTGGCGCTGGTGTTGGTCTGCAGCGTGGTGTCGCTGGTGTAGATGTTCTGGCTGCCGGTCTGCGGCGCCACCAGCTCGTCGATGCCGCCCGCATTGCTGAACAGCACCTTGAACCACTGGTCGTCCTCCACCGTGTCGTCGCCGCGCACGGTGAGGGTGATGGTCTTGCTGGTCTCGCCGCTGGCGAAGGTCACGCTGCCCGACGGCAGGGCGCCGCCATTGAAGTCGGCCCCGTCGGCCGCGTATTCCCAGCGGCCGTTGCTGTAGGACCAGACGTCCTGGCCGGTGGTGCTCCAGTTGACCGTGGAGGTCTTGGCCAGGTCGCCACTGCGGGTCAGGGTGATGGTGTAGGTGGTGTTCTCGCCGGCCACCTTCTCGGCCTGGCTGGCCTGGACCCACTCGACGGTGACGCGGGTGTCGTCGTTGGCGATGGTGCTCTGGTAGCTGCCGTTGGCGCCGATGGAGGTGCCGCTGCTGGCGCCGCTGAGCACTAGGTTGAAGCGCTCGTTGCCCTCGATGCTGCCCACGCCGGTGTCGCCGTAGGCGTAGACGGTGATGGTCTTGCTGCTCTCGCCGGCGGCGAAGCTCAGGGTGCCGGAGGGCGTCAGGTAGGCCGAGCCGTTGGTGAAGTCGGCGGCATTGCTGTCCAGGTGCTGGACGCTCCAGTTCACCGTGCTGGCCTGGTCCAGGTTGCCGGTGCGGGTCACGGTGTAGGTGAAGGGCGCGCCGGTGCCATGGGCGCCGTCACCTTCGCTGCGGCTGGTGGTGCCGGCGGTGATGTTCAGCTCGGCGTCGTCGTTGCGCACGGTGCCGGTGGCGCTGCCGGTGGTGATCTCGGTGCCGGCGGAGGCATTCTCCAGCACCAGCTTGAGCACCTCGTTGGCCTCCAGCTTGCTGTCGGCGGCGATGCGCACGGTGATGGTCTTGCTGTTCTCGCCGGCGGCGAAGGTCAGGGTGCCGTAGGGGATGCCGTCGCCATCGAGCAGCACACCGCCCGGCTGGCTGCCGTAGAAGTCGGCGCCGTCCACCGCGTTGGCAACGCTCGGGTCGACGCGCCACTGCACGCTGCTGGCCTGGTTCAGGTAGCCGCCACGGCTGACGCTGAAGGTGAAGTCCACATAGCCGCTGTTGCCCTCGCCCTTGTCCGCCGACAACGCGCCGATGCTCAGGGTGGCGTCGTCGTTGGTCAGGGTGGTGGTGGCGCTGGCGGTGCTGATACTGCTGTTGGCCGGCGGGTTGGACAGGGTCACGGTGACCGCTTCGTCGCCCTCGTACTGCGAGTCGCCCTTGACGCGGATGACCACGGTGGCGGTGGCCTGGCCGTCGGCGAAGCTGACGGTGCCGGTGCTGCCCTGGCCGGCGCCCAGGTCGGCGGCGTCGAGGCCGCCGCCGAGGGTCCAGGTCAGGTCGCGGCTGCCGGACAGCGAGCCGCTGCGGGTCACGGTGAAGCTCACCAGGCGCTCGCCGCCGTTGCCTTCGGCGAGGCTCGCGGCATCGGCGGCGATGGCGAAGCTGGCGTCGTCGTTGAGGATGCGCGTACTGGCGCTGCCCAGCCCCGCTTCGACGGTGCCGCCCTGCGGGTTGAACAGCTCCACCTGGAGCAGCTCGTCGGCCTCGATCAGGTTGTCGCCGCGCACGCGGATGGTGATGGTCTGGGTGTCGCTGCCGTTGGCGGCGAAGCTCACGGTGCCGCTGGGCAGGCCGCCGTTGTTGCCGTTGCCGTCCTGGCCGCTGGCGAAGTCGGCGGTGTCCAGGCCGGTGGCGCTCTTCAGGCGCCACTGCACGGAGCCGGCGGCATTGCTCAGGCCGCTGCGGGTCACGGTGAAGGTGATGTCGGTGAAGGCACCCTGGGTGCCCTCGGCCTGCGCGGCCGGGGCACCGATGCTGAAGTTGGTGTCGTCGTCCTGCACGGTGGTGGTGGCGGTGGCGCCAGTCACCAGGCCCGCGCTGGGGTTGCTCAGGGTCAGGGTGAAGGCCTCGCTGCCCTCCACGCGGCTGTCGCCGGCCAGCTCGAAGCTGACGGTGAGCTCGGACTGGCCCGGGGCGAAGGTCAGGGTGCCGCTGGGCAGCCCGCCCAGGGTGTCGCTGGCATCGCCGCCATTGGCGCCGCTGACGGCGTAGTCGACCGTGGCGCTGCCGGACAGCTCGCCGCTGCGCACGATGCGGTAGATCACGGTCTGGCTGCCGCCGGTGCCTTCGCTGACGGTGGTGCGCTCGGCGACCACCGCGAAGCCCTGGTCGTCGTTGCGGATCACGCCTTCGGCACTGCCGTCCACCACGTTCTGCGGGGTGCCGTCGTCCAGGCGGGCGTTGCCCAGGTTGACGCTGAAGGTCTCGTCGGCTTCCACCACCAGGTCGCCCTTGACCAGCACGGTCAGGGTCTTGCTGGCCTCGCCGGCGGCGAAGCTCAGGGTGCCGGTGCTGGCGTCGAAGTCGGCGGCATTGGCGATGCCGGCCAGGGACCAGTCCACCAGCGCGGCCGAGCCCAGGTCGCCGGCGCGGGTCACGGTGAAGGTGAAGGCGGTGGTGCCGCTGTGGCCTTCGGCCTTGTCGGCCGCGAGCGGGCTGATGGAGAAGCCCAGGTCGTCGTTGTCGATGCGGCTGTCGGCGCTGCCGACGGTCAGTTCGGTGTTGCCGTCGCGGGCCTCCAGGCTGACGCCGAAGGTCTCGTCCAGTTCGATGTGGCCGTCGCCGGACACGCGCACGGTGACCTGGGCGCTGGTCTGGCCCTCGGCGAACTGCAGGGTGCCGGACGGCAGGCCGCCGTTGCCGCCTAGGGCGTCCTGGCCGCTGATGAAGTCGGCGAGGCTGGCGGCGTCGACGCCCTGCCCCACCTGCACCTTCCAGTCGACGCTGGTGGCGCGCAGGTCGCCGGCACGGGTGACGGTGAAGGTGAAGCTGCGTTCCTGGCCGGCATCGCCTTCGGCGGCGCTGGCCTGGTCGGCGACGATGGACAGGCCGACGTCGTCGTTGCGCACCTGGGTGCTGGCGCTGCCGGTGAGCAGCTGGGTCTGGTCGTGGGCGGGGTTTTCCGCCGGGTTGCCCAGGGTCAGGGTGAGGGTCTCGTCGCTTTCCAGCACGGCGTCGCCGGCCAGGGTCAGCTCGATCACCTTGCTGGTCTCGCCGGCGGCGAACTGCACCAGGCCGTTGAGGGCGGTGCCGGCGGCGAAGTCGTCCGCCTGCAGGCCGCTGGCGGTCCAGGTCACGCTGACCGGGCCGGACAGGTCGCCGCTGCGGGTGACGGTGAAGCGCAGGACCTGGGTCTCGCCCGTGGCGCCTTCGGCCACCTCGGCCTGCTGCGCCTGGATGCTGATGCCCACGTCGTCGGAAACGATGCTGCCCTGGGCCTGCCCGGTGATGATCTCGGCGTGGCCGCTGGCGTTGCCCAGGGTGACGGTGAAGGCTTCGTCGCCCTCGACATCACGGTCGCCGCGCACGGCGACCTGGATCACCTTGCTGGTCTCGCCCGGGGCGAAGGTCAGGGTGCCGGCCGGCAGCACGCCACCGGCGAAGTCGGCTGCGTCCACCTGGCCGGAAAGGCTCCAGTCCACGGTGGTGGTGCCGCTGGTGACGCCGGAGCGGGTCACGGTGAATTCATGGATGACGGTGCCGCTGTCGCTTTCCGCCAGGCCGCTGCGGGTGGTGGCGATGGAGAGGCCGGTGTCGTCGTTGGTGACGGTGGCCGACGCCGTGGCCGTGCCCAGGCTGGAGCCGGTCGCCGGGTCGTAGAGCTCCACGCGCAGGCCTTCGCTGGCCTCCACGCGGTAGTCGCCAGCCACTTGCAGGGTGATGGTCTGGCTGGTGTCGCCACCCGCGAAATTGAGAATGCCGCCGGGCAGCACACCGCCGACGAAGTCGGCCCCGTCCACCGGGTTGCCGCCCTCGCCCACCACGCGCCAGGCGACGCTGCCGGTGCCGCCGAGGTAGCCGCTGCGGTTGACCACGAAGCTCAGCTGGGCCACCTGGCCGTCACCGCCTTCGCTGACGCTGGAGGCCTGGGCCTGGATGGAGAACTGCTGGTCGTCGTTGAGCAGTTGGCCGTTGATGCTGCCGTTGGCCACGGTGGCGCCGGGGTTCGGCGTGCCGAGGCTGAGGACGAAGCTCTCGTCGCCCTCGAGCTGCGAGTCGGTGGCGATGTGCAGGACGATCTCCAGGCGATCGACGCCCGCGGCGAACACCAGGGTGCCGGAGGGCAGTACGCCGCCGACGAAGTCGCTGCCGTCGACGCCGTTGATGGCGCCGGGCGCGAGGCTCCAGGTGATGCTGTCGCTGCCGGCGAGGTCGCCGCTGCGTTCGACCACATAGCGCAGCTCACGGGTGCCGCCGCTGCCTTCGAAGCTGTCGGCCTGGGGCAGCAGGTTGAACACCACGTCGTCGTTGCGGATCACCCCGGTGGCCTGGCCGACGGAAATCTCGGCGCCGGCGCTGGGGTTGCTCAGCACCACCTGGAAGGTTTCGTTGGCTTCCAGCAGGTTGTCCGGGGACAGCGGCAGGGTCACCACCAGGCTCTGCACGCCACGGCCGAACTCCAGGGTGCCGCTGAAGGCGGTGCCGGAGAGGAAGTCGGCGAGGCTGGCGGAGTCGGCGTCGCTGCCGAACACCACGCGCCAGTCGACGCTGACGCTCTGGGTCAGGTCGCCCTGGCGCTGCACGGTGAAGTTGAGCTGGCGCGGGGTGTCGCTGTTGCCTTCGGCGGCGGTCAGGCCGCTGCCGTCGAGGGAGAGGCGCGCGTCGTCGTTGATCAGGCTGCCGGTGGCGCGATCCTGGATCACGCTCATGCCCGGGGTGCTGGTGCTGATGACCACCTGCAGGCCCTCGGTGGGCTCGTAGTGGCTGTCCGGGGTGGGGCTGAAGCGGATCACCGCGCTGCTCTGGCCGGCGGCGAACTCGACGGTGCCGGACGGCAGGGTGCCGCCGAAGTCGGCGGCGTCCACCGGGTTGTTGCCGTAGCCCTGCACGTGCCACTGCACGCTGCCCGGCAGCGACAGCTCGCCGGTGCGGGTGACCACGAACTCCAGCACCGGAGCGGCGCTCGTGCCCTCGCGGACGTTGGCGGTGCGCGCGCTGATGGACACCGCCTGGTCGTCCGGGTCGATGCTGGCCAGGGCCGCGCCGACGTCGATCTGGCTGTTGGCGTCCTGGGCCTGCAGGGCCACGGTGTAGCTCTCGGTGCCCTCGATCAGGCTGTCACCGTTGAGGCGCACGTAGATGACCTTGCTGCTTTCGCCGGCGGCGAACTGCACGACGCCGCTCATGGGCTGGTCGGCGGCGAAGTCGTTGACGTCGGCCGGTAGCTCGCCATAGCCGGCGATCTGGTAGCCGATCTGCCCGGCGCCGCTGGTGTTGCCGGTGCGGGTGATGACGAAGGCCTGCACGCCACCGGTGCCGTTGCCCTCGGTGGTGGACGCGGTCAGCGCCTCGATGCTGTAGGTGGACTCGTCGGTGCGGAGGGTGCCGTAGGCCTCGCCGTTGATGACCTGCACGCCGGCCGGCGGGTTGTGCAGCACGATGCCGAAGGTCTCGTCGGTTTCCGCCAGGTTGTCGCCCTTGACCCAGACGGTGACCAGCTTCTGGGTCTCGTTGGCGGCGAAGGTGACGCTGCCGCTGGGCATGCCGTCGGCCATGCCGAGCTGGTTCTGCCCGGCGACGAAATCGTTGGCGTCGGCGGCGTGGGCGCCGACCCGGACGAAGCGCCAGTCGATGGTGAGGTCCTGGCCCAGCAGCTCGGAGCGGGTCACCAGGAAGGTGATCGCGGTCTGCTGGCCCTGCCCGCCCTCGACCACGTCCAGGGTCACGCCGCGCAGGCTGACGCCGGTGTCGTCGTTGACGATCTGGGTGCTGGCGCTGCCGCCGGAGACGCGCAGGTTGCTCTGGTCGCTCTGCAGGCTGACGGTGAGGGTCTCGTTCTCCTCCACGTCGCGGTCGCCGCGCACGGTGAGGACGATGTCGCGGCTGGTCTCGCCGGCGGCGAACTCCAGGATGCCGCCGTCGATGCCATCGACGATGTCGTCGGCATCGACGCCGCTGACCGACCAGCGCACCGAACCGGCGCTCTGGGAATCGGTGCGGGTGACGGTGAAGCTGACCGTGGTGGTGGTGCCGCTGTCGCCCTCGGTGACCTGGGCCTGGTTGGCACGGATGGACACCAGGCCGTCGTCGTTGACCACGGTGGTGCTGGCGCTGGCGGTGCCGATGATGAGGTTGGCGCTGGGGTTGCCCAGGGTGACCGTGAGCACTTCGCTGGGCTCGACCACGCGGTCGCCCAGCAGCGGGATGGTGATGGTCTTGCTCACCTCGCCGACGCCGAAGACCAGGCTGCCGGAGGGCAGCGCGCCGCCGATGTCGGCGGCGTCCAGGCCGCTGGCGCTCCAGTCGACGGTGGCGGCCGCGCGGCCGTTGTCACGGGTGATCACGAAGGTCAGCAGTTGCTGGTCGCCCTCGTCGCCCTCGAGCACCTGCACGCGGGTGGCGACGATGCTGACGGTGGCTTCGTTGTCGAGGATCTGGGTGCTGGCGCTGGGCTGGCCGAGCTGGCTGCCGGCGCTGGGGCCGCTGAGGGTCACGGTGGCGCTGCGGTCGCCCTGGGCCAGGTAGTCGCCGGGCACCTCGATGCGGATCTCCTGGCTCATCTGCCCTTCGGCGAAGGCCAGCAGGCCGCCCGGCAGGTTGCCGCCGAACAGGGCCGGGTCCAGGCCCGCGAGGTTCCACTGCACCTGGCTGGCGCCAGTGCCGCCGCTGCGGCTGACGGTGAACACCAGCACCAGGGTGTCGCCGTCGTCGCCTTCGAGCACCTCGGGGGTGCCGGCCACGCTGAGTACCGAGGCCGGCTCGCTGGTCTCGCCGGTCAGGGTCGGTGCGGCCGGCGGCTCGAAGCCCGCCGGCAGTTCGCTGTTGGTGCCGGCAGCCAGGCTGCTGCCGATGCCGGTGTCGCCCCGCAGGTTGGGGAACACGCCGAGGCCACCACCGGCCACGCCCGAGGTGCCCTGGCTGGCCGCGCCGGTGCCGATGCCGGAGCTGACGCCGCCGAGCAGGCCCGGGCCCATGCCGTCGAGGTTGAGCATGGCCAGTTCCGGCGGGACGCCGGGCGGCAGCATGCCGCTGCCGGTCATGTCGCCGGTGAGCGCGGCCTGCTCGGGTCGGAAGGTGACGTTGGGCCGGTCGAGGTCGATGTCCTGGCCGAACAGGCCGGTGATCTCGGGGCGGTAGGTGCTGTCGAAGGGCGCCGGGCCGGGAATGGTCGAGCCGTCCGGCTGGCCGGGGAACCGGGTCGCCTCCAGCGCCTGGACGCCGTCGGGGCGCTCCGCCGGTGCATCCGGCTGGGCCGGGAGCTGGGCATCGGCGAGCCAGGCCCCGACCCAGGCGGAGGCATCCACCGCGCCGGTGCCGGCGGCAGCGGCGTTGGCCTGGGCCGCCACGGCCTGGCGCAACGCGGCGGCCATCTGCAGCGGGACGCCGGCGGCCAGGAGCATGTCGTGCATGGTCTGCAGGGCCTGCTCCAGCGAGGTGACCTCGGCGGGCGCATGGCCGGTCAGGAAGTCCGTGACCACCTGAACGGCACGTACCAGGGTTTCGATCTGCGCGCTCGTCAATTCAGCCATCTCGGCTACTCCTGCGGATGCTGTTTACAGCCTGTACTGGGAAAAACGCGCACGCACCCGGGACAGGTGCGTGCGCTGGACGGATCGGTCGTGCAACGGGCCTCAGCGGGCGTCGGCCTGGCCGGCATCGAGGGCGGCCAGGGGCAGCGCCCGCTCGGCCGGGAGCACGATGCCGGGCTGGCGGAACAGCTCGGGGCTGAGGCGGCCGGTGGCGCGCAGCAGGCGGTAGGCGGCGATGATCTCGTCGATACCGGCGGCGGTCGCGTCGCTCTGGGCGTTGATCAGGCCGATCTCGCCGTTGAGGATGTCCAGCAGCGAACGGCGGCCCATCTCGCGCTCCTTGCGCGCCAGGTCGAGGAAGCTCTCGGCGATGTTCACCTGGTTGCGCAGGTGCTCGGAACGCTCGCGGGAGGTCTGCCAGGAGTCCCAGGCGTTGCGGGCTTCCTCGATGGCCTGGATGCGCACGTAGTCGGCCTTCTCCTCGGCGCTCAGCACGGCCTGGTCGGCGGCACGGGTGACGTGGTCGGCACGCATGCCGAGGTCGAACTGCCAGTCGAAGTTGACCATGGCCTTGGTGTCGTCGCGGCGGCCCGGGGAGCCGTCGTAGTCGTCGAAGTGGGCCTGGCTCAGGCGGAACGACAGGCGCGGCATCAGCTCCTTGCTGCGGGCGGCGTCGCGCTCGGCGAGGGTCACCTCGGCACGCTTGATGGCGGCCAGCACGTCGGGGTTCTGCTGGCGCACGCTTTCGATGATGTCCACCTCGGAGGCCGGCAGGCGCGCCCCTGGGATGGCCAGGCCCTCCAGGCTGTCGGCGGCGATGGCGGCCTCGCCGAAGATCACCCGGTAGCGGTTCAGCGCTTCACGCATGCGGCTGTCGGCCATGACGCGACGCGCCTCGGCACCGGCCAGCTGCGACTTGGCCTGCAACACATCGGTGGCGTAGCCGCGGCCCGCCTCCATGCGCGCGTTCTCCAGGGAGGTCTGCTGCTTGATGTTCTGTTCGGACTGGCGGGCGTAGGCCTGGGTGCGCTGGGCCTGGATCACCTGCAGCTGCGCCTCGATGGCGGCCAGGGTCAGGTTCTGCACCTGCAGCTCGCGCTCGGCCTCTTCCTTGACCAGCACCACCTTGGCGGCCTGCACGCGGGACGAGGTGGCGCCGAAGTCGGTGATCAGCTGGTTGATACCGACACTGGCCTCGGACGGGTCGTAGCTGCCGTTGCCGCCGTTTTCACGGTCGATGTGCTGCTTGCCGGCGCTGCCGTTGACGGTGAGCTTGGGGAAATAGGCGGTCTTCTCGACGGCGACCTGCTCGCGGGCGGTCTCGACGTCGGCATCGACCATGCGCACCAGCTGGTGCTCGCGCAGGATGCGTTCGAGCCTGTCGGCGAACCCCTGTTCCGCGGATGCATTCGCCGAGCACAGCAGCAGGCAGGTGGCGAGCAACTCTCGCCGCGCTTGAAGGACGGGTTTCAAAGTAGAAAGCATGGAGGGCTCACCGCTACAGGTCATCGTGATGGTCCGGCGACAGGGCACCGGGCATCGCGATGGTAGCTTTCTGCCACCTCGCGAAACTGACAAATGCTGACATTCACCCCCTCGCGCGCCCTTTATCCACCGCTTGCGGCGCTCTGGAACGGGCCTCACGCGGCCGCCTGCCGCTGCGCTCGGGCAAGCGGAGCGGCACAAATCCGTGCTTTTCCATCCCCATAAAGGTTCGATAAGCTGCAGGAAATGTTGTCACTTGAAGGACAGCGCTTTACCGAATGGATGTAGGTAAAGCGGAATTCGCACCAGGGAAGATGCCGTATCGAACGCCGTGAATGATTGATCTGATCCTGCTCGAAGACGAACCGATCCTCGCCCGGGAACTCAGCGAGTTCCTCGGTGAAAGTGGTTACCGCGTGACCCTCGCGAACAGCCTGGCGAGCTTCGCCGAGGCCTTCGACGAGCAGCGCCACCACCTCGCGGTCATCGACCTGGGCCTGCCGGATGGCGACGGCCTCGATCTGATCCAGCAGTTGCGCGAACGCGGCAGCACCCTCGGCATCGTCGCCTTCACCGCCCGGGGCTCCACCGACCACCGGGTCACCGGCTTTCGCGTGGGCGCCGACCACTACCTGGCCAAGGGCTGCGACCTCGAAGAGCTGACGGCGGTGCTCGAAGCCCTGCGTCGACGCCTCGGCCTGCAACGCGGCGGCACCCGCTGGGAACTGGAACTGGCTTCGCGCCAGCTGCGCACGCCCAACCAGCAGCGCCTACGCCTGTCGCACCAGGACATGCTGGTGCTGCAGTGCCTGATGCAGCGCGCCGGCGACATCGTCTCGCGGCGGGAGATCGTCAGCGCCCTCGACGAGGACTACATGACCTACGACCAACGCCGGCTGGACACGCAGATCCGCCGCCTGCGCCGTAACGTGGAGCAGGCCACCGGGCTGGAACTGCCGCTCAAGACCCTGCGCAACACCGGCTACTGCTTCTACGAGAAGGTGCGCATCGTCGCCTGAGCGGCCCGGGATCAGCCCGCGCAGAGCAGGCGACCGATGAAGGCATACCCCTGGTTGCGCAGCGAGCGGATGGGCGCTGGCGCACCATCGAGCCCGGCGATCTTGCGGCGCAGGCGACTGACGATGGCTTCGAGGCGACGTTCGTCGTAGGTCATGTAGTCCTCGCCCAGCCCTTCGATCAGCACGCGGCGGTTGGCGGTCTGTTCCGGCGCCTCCCGCAGCAGTCCCAACACCCGGCACTCCTTGCGGCTCAGCTCCAGTTGCTGTCCATCCGGCGCGCTGAGGGCCTGCCGTTTCGCGTCGATCACCCAGCAGTCGCCCAGCGGTGCGGCCTGCATGCCGAGGCGCCGCATCAGCGCCTCCATGGCCGACAGGAGTTCGTCTTCGGCCACGGCGCGGCCCAGGCAGTGATCGGCACCCAGGGTATAGCCCGCCAGGCGCTGGTCGAGCCGGCCGGGCTCGATAAGCAGGATCAGCCCAATGCCTGGCCACAGGGTGCGGATGCGCGCGGCCAGTTCGAGACCGGCCTGGCCCGCCCCGTCCAGCTCCAGCAGGACGATGTGCGGCCCGAACAGGGCGATCTCGGCCTCCTGCAGGGAACCGACGGTGCTCATGGTCACGAAGCCGACCTTGCCGAGCAGGCGCAGGCACAGGTCCGGCTGGCTGTCCGGAGCGGCTTCCACCACCAGAAGGCGCATGTGCGCGAGCGATGCGGCGGCCCCGCCAGCCATGCGCAGGACGGATTTAGGCGAGTTTGCCCGGCTGTGTTCTTGCACGACGATCCACCCTTGCGGCCCCTTGCTGACGAACGGCGTCCCGGCGGCCACAAGCCCGGAACACGGCGGCACCGTACCCCATGCAGGCCCCGGCAAAACCGAGCGAATCTGAGCGGCGCAGCGAATCGCGCCGTTGCCCGGTTAGAATCCCCGGCTTCCGAAAAGCCCCGGCGCCGAGCGATGACCCGTCCCCTGCACTTCCTGCTGTTCTGCCTGTGCCTGCTGCTGCCCTGGCAGGCAGGCGCCGACACCCTGCAACTGGGCGAACGCGCTCACGGCACCCGGGGCTACCTGGAGCGCCTGGACGACCCCGATGGCCGTCTCGACGCCGCCGGCGCCATGCAGGCCGGCGGCTGGAAGGCGCTGCCCGGTGCGCTGAATGCCGGTTTCACCCGCAGCGTGATCTGGCTGCGCCTGCAGGTGCAGGCCGGCCCCGAATCACCCGAGCGCTGGATGCTGACGCTGAACAACGCCCTGATCGACGGCGTGACCCTCTACGACTACGAGACGGGCGGCGCGCCCCGGGTGGTCCAGGGCGGCGAATCCATCAACCGCAAGCACTGGGAGGTGGACTACCGCACGCCCTCCTTCGCCCTCACCCTGCAGCCCGACCAGCCGCGCTGGCTGCTGCTGCGGCTGGAGGCGCGCAACGCCATGTCGGTGAGCGTGCGCCTGATGCCCACCGCCGAGTTCGGCGACCGCACCCGCGTGGAATACCTGGGCTCGGGCCTGTACTTCGGCATCTACCTCGCGCTGATCGTCTTCCACAGCGTGTTCTGGCGCATGACCCGCGCGCCGGAAAGCGGCTGGTACCTGATCTACGTGAGCTGCTGCATCGCCATCGAGAGCCTCAGCTACGGGTTGCCGCAACAGGTCTTCGGCATCCCCGGGAGCATCAGCGACCGGATGCTGGGCTGCGGGCTGGCCGCCAGCCTGCCGCTCGGCTTCATCTTCGCCCAGCGCCAGCTGAGGCCCAGGGACATGGTGAGCTTGCGGCGCGTGCTCACGGTGCTCAGCGTGGTCATCGGCCTCGCCTCCGCCACGGCGGTGCTCGCCGGGCACTACCAGACCGGCGCACCGCTGGTGCAGATCGCCTCCTTGCTGACCATCCCGCTGCTGATCGGCATGGCCGTGCGCATGCTGTTCCAGGGCCATGCCTCGGCGCGGGTATTCCTGCTCATCTTCGGCATCTACTACGCCGGGGTGATCGTCAGCTTCCTGCGCAACCTCGGCATCGTCCCCACCTCCTTCGCCACCGACAACGCCGCCGCGCTCGGCACCCTCCTGCACATGCTGCTGATGAGCATGCGCATCATCAATCACTACCGGAAGCTGAAGGACGAAAAGAGCCGCGCCGAGAGCAGGCTCAAGCACGTGCTGCAGGACCAGAACGCCCACCTCGAACGCCAGATCGACGCCCGCACCCTGGAACTGCGCGACGAGATCCGCCGGCGCACCGAGCTGGAGGGCGAGCTGCGCGAGCTGCTGCGCCAGGAGCAGCGCATCCGCGAGGAGCAGCGCGACTTCGTGGCGATGGTCTCCCACGAATTCCGCACGCCGCTGGCGATCATCGCCACCTCGGCCCAGCAGATCGCCCGCAACCTCGGCAGCGCCCCCGAGCGCAACGAGCAGCGCTGCCAGAACATCCGCGAATCCACCACCCGCCTGCTGACCCTGGTGGACAACTACCTCAACCACGACCGCATGGCCGAGACCAGCACCGAGCTGCGCCGCACCGAAGAGAACCTGCCCGAGCTGCTGGCGCGCAGCACCAGCGACGTGCCCCCCGGACGCACCCGCATCGAGTACCACAGCCAGCGCCAGACGCTGCATTGCGACACCGGCCTGACCCGCATCGCCCTGCGCAACCTGATCGCCAATGCCGACCGCCACGCCCCGGCCGACAGTGTCATCCGCCTCGACGTGCGCGAGCGCACGGACGCGGGGATGCTCGACATCCGCGTGGTCAACGAAGGCCCGGAAATCCCCCGCGAACAGGCGCCGCTGCTGTTCCAGAAATACTTCCGCGGCAGCCAGGCCCAGCAATCCCCCGGCGCCGGCCTCGGCCTCTACCTGGTCAAGCGCATCGCGGCGCTTCACGGTGGCGAGATCGCCCTGGAAAGCACCGGCGGGGACGCGCCCATCTGCTTCCGCCTTAGCCTGCCGCTGGAGCCACCGGGGCAGCAAGCCGGATGAATCCGCTGGGCCGGCGAGGCGGTAGGGGTGCGCAAAGATGTAATTGAGAAGTGATTGCATACGCATTAATCTCGCACTCCCTTCATCCACCGAACCGTCGCCTGCCCGCCCATGAGCAAGTCGTCGCCCTTCCTGGCCCTCTACCTGCGCGAGCAGAACCGGCTGCTGCAGCTGATCCGACGCATCGTCGGTGACCGCAGCACGGCGGAGGACCTCGCCCAGGACACCTTCCTGCGGCTCTGGGACCGGGAGCTCGGCGATGGCGACCGCAGCCTGCTGTTCCGCACCGCGCAGAACCTCGCCCTGGACCACTTGCGGGCACGCCAGGTGCGCAGCCGCCATGCCCGGGAACAGGGCGACGAAGACGACACCATCGACCTGCAGCAGCAAGCCGAAGCGCACCAGGAATTCGAACACCTGCTGCGCCGCCTGCAAGGGCTGCCCCGTCGCTGCCAGCAAGTGTTCCTGCTCAGTCGCGTCGATGGCCTTTCCTATGCGAGCATCGCCGAGCGGCTCGGGGTCTCCCTGAGCACGGTGGAGAAGGACATCATCCGCGTCCTCCAGCATTGCCAGCGCACGGAGGGCTGACCCGGTGTCGCACCTTGTAATGACAGCCCCCTCGATTCGTGGAACGCAAGCAGAGTGAAGACCTCGCCCGAACAGCAAGCACGGCAGGATCGTCAGGACACGGCGACCCGCTGGTACGTGCGCCTGCAGAACCCGCAGTTGTCGGCGAGCGAACGCATGGACTTCCGCCACTGGCTGGACAGCGAACCGGCCAACGCCGAAGCCTTCCAGGCGGTGGAGCGGCTCTGGCAAAAACTCGGCGAGCCCGCCCGGCAACTCGCCGGCGATGGCTGGCACCGCCGTCGCCCGGTGAGGCGCCAGCGTTGGCCGGCACTCGCCGCCGCCTGCGTGCTCGGCCTGGCGGTGGGCACGCTGTTCTGGCGCGACCCCGGCCTGCTGCAACGCTACGCGGCCGATTACGCCAGCGCCCCCGGCACCCAGCAGCAACTGACCCTGGCCGACGGCAGCCACGTGCTGCTGGATGCCGACAGCGCCCTGGACCTGCACTTCAGCCCGGGCGAGCGCCGCGTCACCCTGCTGCGCGGCCGCGCCTGGTTCGACGTCAGCCACGACGCCAACCGCCCCTTCGTGGTGGAAAGCCCGGGGCTGCGCACCCGGGTGCTCGGCACCGCCTTCGCCGTCGACGCCGCCGGCCAGACCGAGCGGGTCACGGTCAGCCGTGGCCGGGTCGAAGTACGCGGCACCGCCGCCGACTCGCTCGTCACCCTGGTCCCCAACCAGCAGGCCAGCCTCGACGGCACCGGCCTGCATGGCCCGGAAACGGTCAACAGCGACCGCGCCCTGGCCTGGCAACGCGGGCTGCTGATCTTTGATCGCGCCAGCCTCGGCGAGGTGCTCGACAGCCTCCAGCACCTCGGCCATCCGCCCGTCGTGCTGCTCGATGAAGGCCTGCGCAACCAGCGTATTTCCGGCACCTTCCGCGCCAGCGACCCCCACGCTGTACTCAGCGCCCTGAGCACCGAACTGGGCCTGAAGACCACGCAGATCCCGGGGTTGGCGGTGGTGTTGCATCGCTGATGCAAAAAAATTGAAAAATCCTTGAGGGGTGTCCCGGTCTCGCCCGTTGTATCGGCAGTGAATAATTCGCATTTGCCGTTTTACGGGGGAGAACCACTGCATGACCAACCGACACCGCCTGGCCCGAACGCTGCTCGCCAGCGCCCTGCTCGCCACCATTGCCGCGCCCTTTCAGGCCCACAGCGCCCAAGCCGCCAGCGAGCAACGCCAGCCGCAATTCCAGTTCGATATCGCCAGCCAGCCGCTGCTCGACGCCCTCGGTGAGTTCACCGCCACCACCGGCATCGCCGTGCTGCGCACCACCGAAGAGCCACTCACCGGGCAAGCGCCGGCGCTGCGCGGCCGCTACACCGCCGACCAGGCCATGGGCATGCTCCTCCTGGGCAGCGGGCTGAACTTCCGCCACGGCGCGGGCAGCATCACCCTGGAACGCCCGAGCGGCGACGGCACCCTCGACCTGTCGCAGATCGACATCAACGCCAGCGGCCAGCAGTCCGCCCTGGGCCCGGTGAGCGGCTACGTGGCCACGGCCGCCGGCACCGCTACCAAGACCGACACACCGATCCTCGAAACGCCGCAATCCATCTCCGTGGTCACCCGCGACCAGATCAGCGACATCCACGCCCAGAGCCTGCGCGACGCCCTTGGCTACACCGCCGGGGTGATCGCCACCGAGGCCGATGACCGCCTCACCGACACCTTCGTCCTGCGCGGCTTCCAGATCAGCGGCAGCACCTTCCGCGACGGCATGCGCTACATGAGCAACATCTACGACGGCACCCAGGAGCCCTACGGCATGGAGCGCGTGGAAGTGCTGCGCGGCGCCTCCTCGGTACTGTTCGGCCAGGCCGCGCCGGGCGGCATCATCAACGTGGTGAGCAAGCTGCCGACCCGCGAGGAGCTGCACGAGATCAAGGCCGAAACCGGCAGCAACGACCGCCACCAGTTGGCCACCGACCACGCCGGCGCCCTGACCGACACCCTCAGCTACCGCTTCACCGCCCTGGAGCGCAAAAGCGACACCACCACCCACCACGTGCCGGACGACCGCACCTACATCGCCCCGTCCCTCACCTGGCAACCGGACGACGCCACCAGCCTGACCCTGCTCGCCACCTACCAGAAGAGCCGCACCGCCTACGTCTACGGCCTGCCCGCAGAAGGCACCGTGCGGCCCAACCCCAACGGCCATATCTCCCGCCACACCTTCACCGGCGAGCCGGGATACGACAAATCGGTGATCACCGCCTGGGATATCGGCTACCGCTTCGAGCACGCCTTCAACGACGACCTCAAGGTGCGCCAGAACCTGCGCTACTTCGAATCCGAGAACGACATGCCGTCGGTGTGGCTCGACCGCTTCATCGACCCGCAGATGACCACCGTCGCGCGTGGCGCCCAGGACCGCGTCGACGACTCACGCAACTTCGTCGTCGACACCCAACTGGAAGCGCGCTTCCATCACGAACGCCTCGAGCAGACCGTATTGGCGGGCGTCGACTACGGCGATCGCCACCTGACGACCGACCGCTACGACTATGACCTGACCCCGCTGAATGTCTTCAACCCGGTCTACGGCGGCATCTTCACCCCCCTCGGCCCAGCGCCGTACAGCTCCAGGAACCGTACCCGCCAGAGCGGCGTGTACCTGCAGGACCAGATCAAGTTCGACGAGAAGTGGGTGCTGTTGCTCGGCGGCCGCCAGGACTGGGCCAAACAGAAGGAAGACGCGCTGTACGGCAACGACCGCTCACGCCAGGACAGCGACGCCTTCACCAAGCGCGTGGGCCTGGTCTACCTCGCCGACAACGGCCTGGCGCCCTTCGTCAGCTACAGCGAATCCTTCGAACCCCAGATCGGCACCTCCCACGCCGGCACCAAGTTCGACCCCACCGAAGGCGAGCAATACGAAGCCGGTATCCGCTACCAGCCGCCCCGCAGCAACGCCCTCTACTCCGCCGCGATCTACCAGTTGACCCGCAGCAACGTGCTGGCCACGGACCCCGTGAACAACGGCTTCCAGGTGCAAACCGGCGAGGTGCGCTCACGTGGCCTGGAACTGGAGGCCAAGGCCGACATCGGCGCCAACGCCAGCATCACCGCCTCCTACGCCTATACCAAGGCCGAAGTGACCCAGCAGACCACCAGCAGCGCAGCCGGCCAGAAGAGCGGCGGCATGCCGCGCAACATGTTCTCCGTGTGGGGCGACTACCGCTTCGGCCAGGTCGGGCCGGGCGAACTGCGTGCCGGTGCCGGCGTGCGCTACGTGGACGAGGTCCCCGGCCTGTTCGACACCAGCATCGTCGCGCCCTCCTACACCCTGGTGGACGCCATGCTCGGCTACGCCATGGGCCCCTGGGACCTCACCCTCAACGTCACCAACCTCACCGACGAGGACTACCTCACCTACACCTACGCCGCCTTCTACGGTGCTGAACGCCAGGTCACGGCCGGGGTCGCCTACCGCTGGTAAATCCCACCGCAAATAGCGCACGGAGCGACCTGTAGGTTGGCGCCGAGCGCAGCGAGGCCCAACGCTGCGAAATCCAACCCGCAGGTTGGGCCTCCTGCTTCTCACCCGCTGACAAAAGAGGTAGCCCCAGCGGCGTTCAGCACCGCACACTGCGCGTCCCAACCCGCTCCCTCGACCAAGGACGATCACCCCCATGCTGCGCACCGCCTCTGCCCTGCTGCTCACCCTCGCCGCCACCCCCGTCTTCGCCGGCACGCTCACCGAGCAGGCCGAAGAAATGCTCGGCGGCACGGTGCTGAACTGGACCAGCGACACCCAACTCGAAGGCCCCGCCGGGCTCAACGCCACCGTACTCGTGCCGAAGGACGGCAAGGCCAGCTTCGCCACGCTGGCGATCGTCCACCGCACCCGCACGCCCGTCATGGAGCCGTGCGGGGAAATCACCTGGAAGGTCGATGGCACCGTCGCCAACGAAGGCTACGGCGAGCTGCAGGTCGACGACGAAACCTCCAGCGAGAAGGTGGTGATGACAGTGGACCTCGGCCTGTTCAAGACCCTCGCCACCGGCGGGAAGGTGGAGTTCAGCAGCTGCGGGCTGGAAGGCACGGTGAGCGAGGCGGACCAGAAGGGGTTGCAGGCGATTCTTGGCAAGATCTAGCGGCATGCCCGACTCAGCGTAGGTTGGCGCCGAGTGCAGCGAGGCCCAACGGCACGCTCCAGGGTTTACCTGATCGGTTACATGGTCGGTTACTTGATCGGCCATTTGGTCAAGGACACTCCTACACAGCGCCCCAAAACCCAAAGAGCGGACCTCTCCGATCCTAAGGCCAGCTTGATAGTGGCCAATTAATAGCTACGCTCTGGTTCGCCCCATACTCTGGCGGCCATTTCACTACCTATCGAACGCGAAGCACTGGGCAGAAGGGAATCTGGACCATGAAAGCAATGGGAGCCGTGCTCCGCATCATCGGCCGTGCGCGCCTATTCGCCGGCCTGAGTGCTTTCGCCCTTGGCACCGGATGCACCGTTGTCCATGTGGTCGGCGAGTCCGGCACCGTGGAAACGCACTACCTTCCGGGCATCGCCTACATCCGCATCGACCCGGGCAAGAAACCTCTCTACGTCCACCAACGCTCGTACGGCATCGCCGCTTCGAACAAGGCCCTGTCTCTCGGTTTCGGCGACTTCGAGCAAGTCACGGTCGAGCGGGAGGATGCCTCGGCGTGCCTGCTCATCTCGATAAACAGCAGCGCCAACAAGAACGACTTTTCCTTCCAGACCCAGGAGCCGGACCATGTATGCAAAGCGCCAATCACTGAAATCCGCAACAGCATTGGGGAGCACATTGCTGGTCAGCCTGATTAGCGCCAGCGGCTGCGCACCGCTGCAGCAGGCGCCACTGGCCTATACATCGGCGCAGGTCGTGGGGGTGAAGCTCGGCGTTGCGCCCACGCAGCCGGAGTCGCTGGAAGCGGTTGTCGGGGTGAAGATTCTGGATGCCGCCTATGCGCCGGTGGCGGTTTCGAATCCGGGACTCAAGGATGCGGTCAGCTCAGGAAAGCCCTTTGATGAAAGCTTGTATGCCATCAAGGAGATCTATGGGATTTACGGCCAGCAAGCCAGTGCGGATGCAGCAGCAAAACTGCTGACTACTCAGGAATCCAAGGACATGCAGCGGTTCCTCAAGTATCAGGCTGACCTGGACTCAAAGAAAACAAAGGCTCAGGAACTCAAGGCAAAACTGGATGCGATATCGACTGCAACATCCAGAGTCGAAAGCCTGAGGACTGAATTGAAGTCACCGCCATGTAAAGGCACAACAGATGCAGACAAAATCTCGGACTTACTTAAGTCTCTGAGTGCATGCAAGACCGAAGGCGGCGTCGACCCCAGCACTCAATATGCGGCCGACCTAAAGGAAGTCCTTGATAAAGACACAACGTCCATCAAGGCCTCAGAAAAAGAGATCAGTGAGAAATACTCCGCCGCCAACAGAGAACTGGCAATCGCTGAAACCGTAGCCAGAGATCAGGAAGCCAAAGTGAAAGGCGCCCTTGAGAAACTGGCCAGCATCCAAAAACGAGATGCTATCTCCGTCTATGGCTCCTTTAACTCGGACTCAACGGCGGGCTCCAAAGGCGATCCAGCTGACGCCAACAAACAGAAAGACTCCGGCGTCGATGTACGAATCGGGAAAGTATTCTCCACTGGAGTCGCAGCCCAGAATATTTCTGAGGCCCAGAAGCTTGTAGCTGGTGCCGCCGCACTCGATGTCTGCCTGCGAAATATCCCTAGGATGCTTGAGGGCCTGGATCCAACCGAAAGTAAGCCGTTGAGAGCCGAGTTGGTTGGAATATGTGCAGACAAGATCATGCCAAGCCTAAAGGAGCAGAAATAGGTTGCCCGTGGCGGCTTCGCCTCACGCATGCGGCGCACGATGAAGGTTGGCGCCGAGCGTAGCGAGGCCCAACGGGGCAAGGCTCGGCCTGGCTCGTTGGGCTTCGTGCCTCAGCCCAACCTACAAGAGCGGCCTTCTGCGCCCATCAGCCCCACGGCAACTCCACCCGCGCGCGCAGGCCGCCTTCGGGGCGGTTGTGCAGGTGCAGTTCGCCGCCGTGTTCGCGGGTGATGGCGCGGGCGGGCATTGCACTCCCGCCAACCCCGGGGGCCTTCATGCCGAACCCGCGAACCGGTGCTTGACCGGAAGGGAAGCGGAACGACAGTCTGCAAACTCTTCTCATTCAAAGACTGGTAGGAATACACATGTCCCGGCTCCCCGCCCCGCTGGATCGCTTGCCCTTCCCCGTCATCGGCTCGCCGCTGTTCATCATCAGCAACCCGAAACTCGTGATCGAACAGTGCAAGGCCGGCGTGGTCGGCTCGATGCCGGCACTCAACGCGCGCCCCGCCTCGCTGCTGGAGGACTGGCTGGCGGAGATCACCGAGACGCTGGACGCCTACAACCGCGCGAACCCCGACAACCCGGCGGCGCCCTTCTCGATCAACCAGATCGTGCACAAGAGCAACGACCGCCTGGAGCACGACATGGAGCTTTGCGTTAAGTACAAGGTGCCGATCGTCATCACCTCGCTGGGGGCCCGCGAGGACATCTACGCCGCCGCGCATTCCTATGGCGGCGTGGTGCTGCATGACGTGATCAACAACGCCTTCGCCCGCAAGGCGGTGGAGAAAGGCGCCGATGGCCTGATCGCGGTCGCCACCGGTGCCGGCGGCCATGCCGGGGTGAAGAGCCCGTTCGCGCTGATCCAGGAGATCCGCCAATGGTTCGACGGCCCGCTGGCCCTCTCCGGCGCCATCGCCACCGGCGGTGCCATCCTCGCGGCCCAGGCGATGGGCGCCGACTTCGCCTACATCGGCTCGGCCTTCATCGCCTGCGAGGAAGCCAACGCCACCGAGGGCTACAAGCGCGCCATCGTCGAGTGCTCGTCCGATGACATCGTCTACAGCAACCTCTTCACCGGCGTACACGGCAACTACCTCAAGCCCTCGATCCTCGCGGCCGGGCTGGACCCGGACAACCTCGCCGAAAGCGACCCGAGCAAGATGAATTTCGGCAGCAGCGAGGCCAAGGCCTGGAAGGACATCTGGGGCTGCGGCCAGGGCATCGCCCCGATCGACAAGGTGCAGAAGGCGGCGGAGTACATCGCCCAGCTCAAGCGCGAATATGCCGAGGCCAGGGCGCGGCTGTTGTCGGCCTGATCACAGTCCGTTTCCGTAGCCCGGACTTCAGTCCGGGGCAATCCACGCGCTGAAGCACGGGCCATGTGCCCACCGAAGCTCCGGTACAAGGCTCAACCCCGCACGTTGGGCCTCGTGCCTCGGCCCAACCCACACCTCTCTCCCTCAAACCCTCGGCCAGAGCACCGGGAACAGGCGGTGTTCCATTGGGGCGCCGGCTGCCAGTTCGTCCGCCAGACCGGGGAACTCCGGGGAGGTGTTCCAGGGCCTGGGGGCGTGGAGCATGTCTTCACCGAGAAAGCGCAGGGAGAAAGCGCGACGTCGGCGGTTGCCGCCCACGCCGCCGGAGCCGTGGAGGGTGAGCATGTGGAAGAACACCGCGTCGCCCGGCTCCAGCTCCCAGCCGAGGATGTTCCAGCGGGAGCGGTCGGCTTCGATATCCGGCAGGTCGGCCAGGGAGCCTTCGGGAAACCAGCGGGCCTGGTTATCGAGGAAGGTGCGCGGCATGAGCCAGGGGCCAAGGTGCGAGCCGGCGACGAACTCCAGCGTGGAGGCGCGCGCCACCGGGTCGACGGGCATCCACATGCTGCAGTTCTGCCGGCCCTCGACGTTGTAGTAGGGCTGGTCCTGGTGCCAGGGCGTGCGCTGGCGGGTGTTGGGTTCCTTGACCAGCAGGTGGTCGTGGTAGAGCCGCGCGGTGCCGCCGCCCATGAGCTGCGAGGCGACCGAGCCGACGCGGCTCTCGAAGATGAAGCGGCGGTATTCGTCGAATTCCCGCCAGTTGCAGAAGTCCTCGAAGAACCAGCCCGGGTCGTCAGGACGGCTGGCGACCTTGGCGCGCTCGCTGGGGTTGGCGAGGTTGCGCTCGATGCCCTGCCTGAGCAGCGCCACCTCCTGGGCCTTGAACAGTTGGCGCACGCAGATGGCGCCGTCGCGGTGGAAGTCTTCGATCAGCGAATGGGGTAGCTCGAATTCGTAGCGGTGCCGGGTCATGGCGATTTCCTTTGCGTGCGTGATCAGGGACGAAGGGTCGATGCCGCATCGGCCGGCTCGTCGCCAGGCCCCTTCATCAGGTAGGCGATGCCGAGGAGCATGAGCCAGAGGCCGCCGATATAGAGCGCGGTGCGGGTGTCGGGGAAGCTCGCCATCACGGCGAAGACGAACAGCATGAAGGCGATCGCCAGGTACTGCCCCCAGGGCCAGAACGGCACCGGGAAGCGCAGCGCGGCGACCTCCTCCGCGTCGAGCCGACGGCGCATGGCGACCTGGGAAAGCAGGATCATCAGCCACACCCAGACCACGGCGAAGGTCACCAGGGAGGCGAACAGCAGGAACAGCTCGTTGGGCAGCAGGTAGTTGAGCAGCACGCCGACGAGCAGCGCGAGGGTCATCACCAGGACCGTCATCCAGGGCACGCCGGCAGGCGAGAGCCGGACGAAGGACGCCGGCGCCTGGCCATTGCCGGCCATGCCGTAGAGCATGCGGCCGGTGCAGAAGATGTCGCTGTTGATGGCGGAGATGGCCGCCGAGATCACCACCAGGTTGAGGAGGGTGGCGGCGGCGTCGATGCCCAGCCCGCTGAATATCTGCACGAAGGGGCTGCCCTGGCTGCCGATCTTCGGCCAGGGGTAGATGGCCATCAGCACCAGCAGGGTCAGCACGTAGAACAGCAGGATGCGCAGCGGCACCGAGTTGATGGCCTTGGGGATCATGCGTTGCGGGTCCTGCGCTTCACCGGCGGTGAGGCCGATCACCTCGATGCCGCCGAAGGCGAAGATGACGATGGTGAAGGACGCCACCATGCCCTCCAGCCCATTGGGGAAGAAGCCGCCATGGGCCCAGAGGTTGGCGAAGGAGGCCACCCCGCCCGCATCGCCCAGGCGGATGCCGAACACCAGCACCGTGAACCCGGCGAGGATCATCGCGACGATGGCCACGACCTTGAGCAGCGAGAGCCAGAACTCCAGCTCGCCGAACACCCGCACGTTGCACAGGTTGATCGCGGCGATGACGAAAACGATGCCCAGCACCCAGACCCAGCGTGGCGTATCGGGAAACCACAGGCCCATGTAGATGCCGAAGGCGGTGACGTCGGCGAGGCACACCATCAGCATCGAGAAGACGTAGGTCCAGCCGGTGAGAAAGCCGGCGAAGCGCCCCAGGTAGCGGTTGGCATAGTGGCCGAACGAACCGGCCACCGGCGTGCGCACGGCCATCTCGCCCAGGGCGCGCATCATCAGGTACACCGCCGCGCCGGCGATCAGGTACGCCAGCAGCACCGAAGGCCCGGCGCGCTGGATGGCCGCCGCCGAGCCATAGAACAGCCCCGTGCCGATGGCGGAGCCGAGGGCCATGAAGCGGATATGCCGGGCATTGAGCCCACGGCGCATTGTCGAGTTCTGCATTGCGTTACCCCTTTCTTGTTGTTCGTGTAGCGCAGGGCTGCATGCCCCCCGTTGCCGGCCCCGCCCTAGCGCCCGTACCACCCCCAGGGCTCCTCGCTGATGTATTCGGTCACCTGCTTCACCTCCAGGTAGTTGTCGAGCCCCCAGGGGCCCAGCTCGCGGCCGAGGCCGCTGAGGCGGGTGCCGCCCCAGGGGGCCTGGACGAGGGCCGGTTGCGAGCAGTTGATCCAGGCCACGCCGACCCGCAGTTGCCCGGCGACGCGGCGGGCGCGGTCCAGGTCGGTGCTCATCACGGCGGCGGCGAAGCCGTAGAGGCTGTCGTTGGCCATCGCCACGGCCTGCTCCTCGGTGCCGAAGCGCTTCACGCTCAGCACCGGCCCGAGGATTTCGTGGCGCCAGAGGGGGCTGCCGGTGTGGGGCTCGTCGAAGACCGTGGGCTCGATGAAGTAGCCGATGTGCAAGCCCGGCGGGCGGCGGCCGCCGGTGAGCAGGCGCGCGTCCTGCCGGCCCTGGGCGATGACCTCCATCACCTGGCTGTAGCGGGCCGCGCTGACCAGCGGCCCCATCTGCACGCCCGGCTCGGTGCCGGGGCCGATGCAGATATCGCGCACGGCCTCAACCAGCCGCTCCAGCAAGCGTTCGGCGATGCCCTGCTGCACCAGCAGCCGCGAGGTGGCGCTGCCGGCCTGGCCCTGGTTGCGGAAGATGCCGTACAGGGCCCACTCCACGGCGGCATCGAGATCGGCGTCGTCGAAGACGATGAGGGAGGATTTGCCGCCCAGTTCCAGGGTCGGGTTGTTGAAGTCGGCAGCGGTATCGGCCACCAGCCTGGCGCCGGTGATCAGCCTCCCGGAGAAGGCCAGCTTGTCCACCTCCGGGTGCTGCGCCAGGGCCTGCCCCGTCTCATCGCCACGGCCGGGCACGATATTCAGCACGCCCGGCGGCAGGCCCACCGCATGGGCGGTGTGGCCCAGCTGCAAGGCGGTCAGCGGCGTCAGCTCCGAGGGCTTGAGCACGCAGGTGGCGCCCGCCGCCAGGGCCGGTGCCACCTTGCGGGCGGCCATGAGCAGGGGGAAGTTCCAGGGCACGATCAGCGCGGCCACGCCCACCGGCTCGTGGCGGATGCGGCAGCTGAAGCGTGGGTCGTCCAGCGCCAGGGGCTGCTCCTGGCGCTCGTCCAGTTCGCAGGCCAGCCCGGCGTAGTAGCGGAAGCAGGCGATGGCCTCGGCGACATCCTGCCGGGCCTCGGGCAGCGGCTTGCCGTTGTCGAGTACCTCCAGCAGGGCCAGCTCCTCGGCACGGCGTTCGAGGTCATCGGCCATGGCCTCCAGGAAGCGTGCACGCACGGCACCCCGGGTGTGGCCCCATTCCCCCTCGAAGGCACGGCGCGCGGCCTGCACCGCCAGGTCCACCTCCTCGATGCCGGCCGCCGACACCTCCTGCAGGGTCATTTCAGTGGCGGGGTTGATGCTGCTCAAGCGGTTGGGACGGCTCGGGCGGACCCAGCAGCCGTCGATGTAGAGCGTTGCCTCGTTCATGGTGGTTCCTTCACTCATGGGCCTGCGTGGGCCCTGGCTGTGAGCGTCGCCCGGGGCAGGCCCCCGGCGACGCGCGGTGGCGGCGACATTCAGCACCGCCCACTCCCCTCCGGCCTCGCCAGAGGAGTGCTCGGCCGAGGTGGACCGCTGGCGAGCCGGGTAGAAAGGCGGCCGACGCAAAAGAGCGCGCGCCGGCCGATCGGGAAGCGTCATTCCGGAGCCACGTTCAGCAAGGCGCGGCGGCGATAGCCCAGCACCGCCAGCGCCAGGCTGGCCACCAGCACCGGCACCGCGAGCCAGAGGAAGAAACCCGGCAGGCTGCCTGCCTGGGCGAACAGCCAGGCGCCCAGCATGGAGCCGACGATGGACCCGGCGCGCCCCGCCGAGAGTGCCCAGCTCACGCCCGTGGCCCGGGCATCCACCGGGTACAGCGTGGCGGCGACGATGCTCAGGTTGGCCAGCAGCCCACTGAGGCCGAAGCCCGCGATGAACACCATCAGCATCAGCTCCCTGGCGCTGCCCAGCTGCGCGCCGATCATCCCCAGGGCCAGCGCCGAGAACGCTGCCTGCAACGGCAGCACCCAGCGGGGCCCGACGCGGTCCAGCACCAGCGCCATGGCGATGCTGCCGAGCACCCCGCCCATGGGAATCATCGAGGCGATATGCGCCGACTCGCTCGCTTCGTAGCCGCTGGAACGGAGGATGGTGGGCAGCCAGTTGGTCAGCAGGTAGAACACGAAGAGCCCGCAGAAGAAGGTCAGCCACAGCATCAGCGTGCGCAGCACCCGTTCCCGCTGGAACAGGACGGACACCGGCGAGCGCGGCTGCTCGGGCAGGTCGCCCACCAGGATCGCGCCGCGCCAGCTGTCCCTGCCGCCAATGGCGGTGACCAGGCGCAACAGCGCCTTGCGCTGGCGCTTGTGGCCCACCAGGAAGTACAGCGACTCCGGCAGCCAGCGCATCAGCACCGGCACCAGGACCAGCGGCGCCAGGCCGCCGAGGGCGAGCATCCCCTCCCAGCCCAGCGCCGGCATCAACCAGGCCGCCACGCTGCCACCCAGAGCCAGGCCGAGGATGAACCCCGAATAGCTCAGGGTGGCCAGCAGCACCCGCCGGCGCCGTGGTGAATATTCCGATGACAGGGTGATGCAGTTGGGCAGCACGCCGCCCAGGCCGATGCCGGTGACGAAGCGCAACACCACCAGTTGCCCCAGCCAGGTGGAGAACGCCGCCGCCAGCGTGCCCAGGGCGAACACCAGGATGCCGGCCAGCAGCACACGCTTGCGCCCGAAGCGATCGGCCAGCGGCCCGCAGCACACCGCCCCCAGCAACATGCCGAACAGCCCTGCGCCGAAGGCCGGCGCCAGCTCGCTGCGCTCAAGCCCCCACTCGAGGATCAGCTCCGGCGCGACGTAGCCGATCACGGCCGTGTCGAAGCCATCCAGCAACACGATGAGAAAACACAGGACCAGCACCCGCACCTGCAACCAGGAGAGCGGGCTGTCGTCGATGATGTCCGCTATACGCACGATTCTCGGCATGAAGGCTTCTCCCTGAAGCGAGCCCCGAATGGGCGAAAGCGACGCTAGCAATGCAGGGAGAACGGGCCCTATGGCGTTGGCGGTAGAGAGGCGATGGCGGGGATGTAAGGCGCGATGCGGGTGGCGTTGGAAACACGGACACATACGGAAGGGGCACCTGCCAGAGCGGAGGCGGAAGTCCGCACACGACAGACCCGCCGCACGCTAAGCGATGGGCCCGCCAATGCAGCGCTCGAAGATTCGCTCAAGGCCCCGGTAGTCACAGAACACAGCCTCGATGTTGGCCCGCAGCCACTCGTCCGCCTCTGCCGACCACCAGCTGATTTCATAGCCCGCATTGACGATGAGGTGTTCGAAGAGAATGCGCTGGGCACGACCGTCGCCATCACGAAAGGGGTGGATCACGTTCAGGTCGCCAAAGTACTCAGCCGCCGCAATCACCAGGTCGTCACGGGGCAACCCCTCCAGCCAGGAGGCCTTCTCCAGGGCCGCGAAGATCTTGCCGGCTTCAGGTTCTATGCGCTGCTGGACGCAGAAGTGAGTATCGCCTTTGGAGATATCCAACGTTCTGAGCTCGCCAGCCCAGTCATAAACATCCGCAAACAGTTGCCGATGGATTCGCTAAAGTGCTGCCAGGTCATAGGGGGGGAGTGCGAATTCGATTTCGCTGGCAGCGATCTCGGAGAGGGAGCGTTCGGCTCGGTTCAGAGCCACGTCGCTGGTCAGACCCAGGCGATTGCGCAGGACCCGGGTGGCGGGGTAGCAGTACGGGTCCTGGCCCGTACCGTACTTGTCGACCATCAGTCTTGCCTGGGGCGGTAGGCACTCAGTACGGACTCACGTGAGGGCAGCTTTCGCTCGCCATCGGCTGGCGTGGTCTCGAACCCTTCCAGGCGCAGGCTGGCCGCGTAGTTGGACCGGCGCGCCTTGGCGTAATAAGCCCTCTTGGCTTGCAGGGACGGCGTTGGCATCGGTGAACCTCCTGTCAGCAACCGCACGATCATAGCGGATCGCCCCACGCTTCTCCGCGCCCGTTGGCGGCGTCCGCTCTCATGACAAGCCCTCTACCCTCTTCCCCTGATCCGCCTCAGAAGCGCTCGTCCGCCATCGCCGGCAGCACCAGCTCGCGCACGAAGGACGCCGTCGACAGGCGCAACGATGCGTCGACCAGGGTGACCACGTCGTGCAGCGGGATCAGTTGCCCCTCCCCTCGTGCCGCCGCCTCATCCAGCGGAGTGGCGAGGCCGTCATCGGTATTCAGGTAGCCCAGTTGCAGCACCGTCACCGCCAGCCGCTGCTCGCGGAAGCCCTCGCGTAATGCATCGGCCATCCCGTTCAGCGCGAACTTGGAGGCACCGAACGCCACCTCGGGCCGCCCGCTGCGATGCAGGGCGGAGGTGGAGCCGGTGAGGATCAGCTGCGGCCTGGCAGAGCCGAGCAGCCGCGGCACCAGGCGCTTGAGCAACAACAGCGTGGCGGTGATGTTCACCTCCACCAACCTGGCGAGCGTCTCATCGCTGTCGTTCAGGAAGTCATACCCCTCGCTGAAGGCCTGCGGCTCCCAGATGCCGATGTTGCAGATGAGCACATCGAGCTCCGCCGGTGCCTGGGCCTCGATATGCGCCACGGCCACCTTCGGCTCGGCCAGGTCGGCTTCGATCCACTGGATGTCGACGCCTGCGGCGACCGCCAGCCGATCCGGCCGACTGCGCGACACGCCCACGATCCGGTCCCCCGGCTTGCCCAGCCCCTCCACCAACGCACGACCCAGGCCCCGGCTGGCGCCTATCACCATCATATTCACAAGGTCAGCTCCAGCGCAGATTGAGCACGAGGAAGTTCAGCAACACCCAGATCACCAGCACCAGGTGCGTCAGTTGCAGGCCCTCCTGGCGTATCCAGTAGGCGAACCAGAGCCCGCCCAGCAGCATGGCGAAGAGCGAGGCCAGGGCCACGCTCAGCGCCAGGTTCAACCAGGGTCGAGCGGCCTCCAGCCCACCGCCGAACAGCAGGAGGTAGCAACCCGCCCACACGGCGAGAACGGCCACCGCCTGCAGCACCACGATCACCCCCAGCGCCAGGCGATGCAGCGTCGGCGAAACCAGTGCCCGGCTGAGCAAGGGGATGTCGACCACGGGCGGCTGGCGCAAGGGCGCCATCGACAGCGTCGCCCCGACCGCCCCCACGGAGCTGGCGAAACCATGCAGGTTGTTGACCAGGGCAATGCCGAGCCACAGCGCGAATCCGAGGAAGCACGTGGCCTGGAAGATCATCAATGAAGTCTGGGTGTCCATTCCGGGTCCTTGTTGGTTGCAAAAGACGCTTGCCGCGCTCTGGGTGGCGGGCAAGAACGGGCAGGACGATAAAACCTCAAGCTAAGTTGAGGTCAATAGCAGGCAAGTAGGGAAAGTGGACCTGGCCGAGGCCGACGAGCGATACAGCCAGGGAGCCCGCCGATCACTGCGCCGGAATCTGCGGGCCACCTGGCCGAAGCGCCCTCCCCGACCTGGCACAGCCCAGGTGGAGAACCGAACCGAATCCCATCGCCCCGGACATTTCCAAACATGGTATTGATGCACCCCCGTTATCAATACGGTGACTCGGATGAGCATCAACTTCGATTTGAACGACCTCCAGGCGTTTCGGGCCGTGGTGGAGAACGGCAGTTTTCGCAAGGCGGCCGAGGCGGTGAAGATCACCCAGCCGGCACTGAGCCGGCGCATCGAGAAACTCGAATCCGCCCTCAACGTGAAGCTGTTCGAGCGGACGACTCGCCGGGTGAGCCTGACGGCGATCGGGCGCGCCTTCGTTCCCGAAGTGGAGCGGGTGCTCGACGAGCTGGACAACGCGTTGATGAGCATCAGCGATATCGCCTCCAGCAGGACGGAGCGCGTCACGGTCGCCTGCGTGCCTTCGGCGGCCTATTACTTCATGCCGCAGGCGATCAGCGAGTTTCATCGGTTGTATCCACGCATCAGGATCACGGTCGTGGATGCGAGCGCCCATGAAGTGAACGGCGCCGTGGCCAGTGGCGAGGCGGATTTCGGCGTCAGCTTCAGTGGGCACTTGAGCCCGGAAGTGACGTTCGACCTGCTGCTCGAAGAGCGCTATGTGATGGCCTGCCGGCGTGACCATCCCCTGGCGGACCGGGCCTCGGTGACCTGGTCGGAGATGTATGAGCACGACTACATCGCCCTGGACAAGACATCCGGGAACCGCCTCATCATGAGCCAGGCGCTGAAGCGCCTGCACCCCGCTAAGGACAGCATCTGCGAGACCCGGCACGTCACCACGGCGATAGGCCTGGTGGAGGCCGGGTTGGGCGTGGCGGCCGTCCCATCGATCGCCATGCCGCGTACCCCTCACCCGATTCTCAAGGCCGTACCGCTGGAAGAGCCGCAGGTGCTGCGCAACGTGGGCCTGATCAAGCGGCGCGGGCGTACGCTGACGCCCGCTGCGCTCGAGCTGGAACGGCTGGTCCGGAGCATGCCGGCCAGGCTAGCGGGGGATTGAATCCAGGCCGGTGGAACGAACAACGGGTTGTGCCGCCGACGAGGACAGGTAGGCCAGCAACGCCTTCGCCCTCTCCGGGTGCTCGGCATTGCGGGGAATACCGGCGGAGTAGCGGGTTACGGACTGCAGCGACTCCGGGATCTTGCCGACGAAGGTGACGCCCGGCACGGGCAAGAGTTCGGCGACTTGCTGGAAGCCCATCTCGTATTCACCCGAGGCGACGGTGGAGGCAACCGGAATCCGTTCGATCATGTTTGCCTTCGGGCCGACCTGCTGCTGGACGCCGAGCTTCCTGAACAACTCGTTCTTGATGTAGACCCCGCTGGCGCTATCGGAATAGGCAAGTGACCGGGCGTTCAGCAGCGTCCGCTTCAGCGCTTCCTCGGTATCGATCGCCGGCTTGGGGGCGCCCTGCTTCACGACCATGCCGATGCGCGAATCCGCCAGCTCGACCCTGGAGGCCGGGTCCACCTTGCCCTGCTTGATGAGCTCATCCAGTGCATACCCGACCATGATCACGACGTCGGCGTGCTCCCCTCGCGCCAGGCGATTGGGGATGGCCTCATGAGCATTGCCCATGGAGGGGCCGAGAATGGTGTTCACCGTATCGCCGCTGCTCTGCGCGTACTGCGGGCTCAGCAACTTGAAGGCCGCGGTGAAGCCGCCCGAGGTCATGACGTTCAGCTCTTGCGCGCGTGCGGTTGCATGGATCGCGCACAGGCCGAAGGCGAGCGCGACGAGACGTTTTGAAAATACCTTCATCGAAATCAATCCTCAGCAAGCGGGGACGGGCGCGCGCGAGGCGCTCCGGCGGTAGAGCACGAGGGTGGAACAGAGGGCGCAGAGCGCGGCGAAGGTCACCCAGTAGCCCGGCGCGCCCTTGTCGCCGCTCAGGTGGATGAGCCAGGTGGAAATCGCGGGGGTGAAGCCGCCGAACACGGCGGTGGCCAGGCTGTAGGCCAGCGAGAAGCCGGCGACACGGACCTCCACCGGCATGATTTCGGTGAGGGCCGGGATCATCGCGCCGTTGTACAGGCCATAGATGAACGACAGCCACAGCAGGACCTCCAGCATGTGCTCGAAACTCGGCGCCTGGGCGAGGAACGACAGCGCCGGGTAGGCCGTGAAGATGGCCAGCGTGGTCATGGCGATGAGGATGGGCTTGCGCCCGAAGCGATCGCTCAGGTGCCCGCCGATGGGGAGCCAGAAGAAGTTCGAGAGGCCGACCAGCAGGGTGACGAGCAAGGCGTCGGTGGTGCTGAGATTCAGCACCGTCTTGCCGAATGTGGGCGCATACACGGTGATGAGGTAGAACGCGGTCGTGGTCATCGCCACCATCAGCATGCCGCCCAGGACGATGCTCCAGTTCGCGGCCAGGGTGGCGAAGACCTGCTTCATCGTCGGGCGCTGGGTGCGGCGGGTGAACTCCTCGGTTTCCTGGAGGCTGCGACGGAGGAAGAAGATGAAGGGGATGATGATGCAGCCGATGGCGAACGGAATCCTCCAGCCCCAGTCGGCGACCATCGACGGCGCCATCAGCTGGTTGAGGCCGTACCCCAGGGCGGCGGCTACGACGATGGCCGCCTGCTGGCTGGCGGACTGCCAGCTGGTGTAGAAGCCCTTGCGCCCCGGCGTGGCCATCTCCGCCAGGTAGACCGACACACCGCCCAGCTCGGCGCCCGCCGAGAAGCCCTGCAGCAGCCGCCCCACGAGCACGAGCAGCGGAGCCCACAGGCCGATGCTCGAATAGCCCGGGACGAGAACGATCAGCAGCGTACCGCTGGCCATGATGGAAAGCGTGACGATCAACCCCTTCCGGCGCCCGACATCATCGATGTAGGCGCCCAGGATCACGGCCCCCAGCGGGCGCATCAGGAAGCCGGCGCCGAACACGGCGAAGGTCATCATCAGCGAGGCGAACTCACTCGAGGCAGGGAAGAAGACGGCCGCTATCTGCGTGGCGTAGAAGCCGAAGAGGAAGAAGTCGAACTGTTCGAGAAAGTTGCCGGACGTGACTCGGAATACAGCGCCCGCCTTGGAACGGGCGGCAGACGAGCCTGGCTTGGGGGAGGCATGCATGAGGTGTTTCTCCAGCGGTCTTGTTTGGGCTTATTAGCGCTTTCTGCCGCCGGATTCTGAGTGACGCACTTTGAAACGATAAGTGCTTTGTTTGCATCCATTGATGCATGGAGTTTATCAATACGCCTGGATCGGGCCCGCCAAGGCAGGCGGACAGATACATGGATGCAGCGCTCGATGGCGCGCAAGGATGGTGCTCATTGGCTACGGCTGACAGCAGAGCGCGACTGAGCGCGGCTGCGTCGCTGCGGCCGGCTGAACATCCGCGCCCCCATCAGCTCACGCACGAACAACCCGAACAGCTCCGCCTGGGTGCCGATCTCCAGCTTGTCGTAGAGGTTGCGCCGGTGGACCTTCACCGTGCCCCGGGTGATGCGCAGCTGCTGGGCGATCTCGCTGCTGGAATAGCCCTGCAACAGCAGCTGCACCACCTTGCACTCGCGCGGCGTCAGCAGCTCCCGCGCAAACAGGCTGAACACCTCGCGCACATGGTCGCTGGGCTGCAGCGCATCCACCGGCGGCTGGCCCCTCGCCTCGCAGGCCAGGCGCACCACCTCCCGCACCACCGGCGCCGCGGTGCCCAGGAGCTCCAGCTCCTCCTCGCTGAACGCCGCCCCGCCCTGCCCACGCATCAACGACAACACCGCGCGGCAACCCGGTGCCGGCGTGGTGAAGAAGCCCAGCTCCTCGCTCAATGCCAGGCGGTGGTAGTAGAGCTGGAAGTAGTGGTTGTCCCGAAAGCTCCCCGGCGCCAGCGTGCGCATGTTGTAGAGGCCATCCGGCCGCTCGAAGGTGCAGGCGAGGAAGAACGGATCGAACAGGTACGCGCCGCCACGGTAGTCGTCGATGAAGGTGGCCTGCAGCTCGGCGGGCAAGGTGTGGAACAGCGGCAAGGGCGCATCGCTGCCTTCGAAGAGGAACAGCGAGACGTGATCGACCGGGGCGGTGCGCTGCAGCCAGTCGGTCAGCGCCAGCAGCTGGGGTTGGCCCGGGGGTTGGGTGAGGATGGTGGTGATGTCGTGGGTCCATGTCTTGAGATAGCTGTGCATTCCTTTGAGTCCTCGGCGTCAGCACGAAGTGCCACGGAAGAGTTTTAGCTCTCTAAACCAAGGAAGTTTAGAAAAATAAACCAACCATGACAAGGAAACTAAACCAGACGCTGTTTAGCATCCTCAACCATGGATTTTTCCGATCGCATCAGAGCACGCATGAACGCCCTGGGGTTGAGTGCACTCGACCTTTCCAAACTCGTCGGCGTCAGCAAAAGCGCAGTCAGCCACTGGACCTCCGGCGCCAACCAGACCGGCGGGAAGCATCTGGTCGCGCTTGCAAAAGCCCTCGACTGTGATGTTGCATGGCTCGCCATGGGAGAAGGTCATCCGTCTGGCTCGCCCAGCAAGAGCACTCACGCTGCCAACTCAGCCGCCGCCGAGGCGAAAGAGGACACCGTCGAACTCGTGCTGGAGATGCTCAAGACACACGCCGACAAAAGCCTCAACAGCGCAGCCAGGCAGCGCATAGCCAAGGCCATCGCCGAGAGCCTGGAAAACCGCTTCGACCAGGCAACCGAAAGTGCCTCCTCCCCTCGCCTGCGCAAGGCAGACGAAGGCGAACTCCGCATCCCCCACTTCGACTTCCACTCCATCGAAGGCGCACATCTACCTACCGACTACAGCGAAGCCGTGCGCAGCATCACCGTCAGCGAGGCCTACCTGCTGGCACAGGGCGTGCGTTACAGCAGCGCCGAGCAACTGGCCGTGGTGACCTGCTGGGACAAGGGAATGGAAGGAACACTACGTGAGGGCGACGCAGTAATAGTCGACTGCGGCGTTAATAGCTTCATCGATGACGGCATCTACCTCGTCAGCTGGGCTGAACACACCTTCATCCGCCGCCTGCAACTGGCGGGCAAGGGCCGAATCGAGTTGATCGCGGATAACAGCAAGCACAAGGCGCGGGTTGTGGGGGCTGGGGATTTGGTGGTGCATGGGCGGGTGTTGGTGGGGTTGGGGATGCAGAAGTTCTGATGCCCTCTCAATCGCCAACAGATCGCTGAGTACAGCGTCTGACGCGCTTAGGATTGACTAGAGATATTAAAAGTAAGCGCCGTCTCCTATGCATAGCCGCCCCATATAGTGTGACTGGCGCTGCTTTGGTAACCTCCATGCACTCAAAACGACATCAAAACGAACATGAAACTACTCAATACCTACGACGATAGAGACGAAGCTGAAGAAGCCGCTGGGAAACTGAGTGGCGATAAGCGATTGGCTAGCGAACGCGATGCGACGGTGACCATTTATAATCTTTTCGGTATCCCCAGCTGGGGCAATTTTCATCGCATCGGAATGTACAACCTGAGCGAGTTAAAGACCCTACTAGATCGCCGCGGAAATTGGCAGGCTGCTGAGCAGATCCGACATGCTGAGATCATCACCATGCTGTCGGTTGTAGCGAAGAACTACGGAATGGACTTGCCTAATCACTGGTTATAACTTACTTCTTGAGCCACAAACAGTAAAATCTGCTCAAAGCAAATTTAGTCTATACACCTACTGGTATCACAGCGGTCTTCCACTGCCCCTTTTTGTTATCTTGAGGCACATGCGGGGCAATCTGCTCAACTGTCTTCTCATATAGCACGGCAGGCTCCCTCTGAAGATCCCATACGTGAAAAACATAAGCCTTGCCAAATTTATTCGCCTGCTCCCACTCATTGCGGGTAAGAAAGAAACGAAGCGGCGAAGCAATGCTCGACTTAACCTCAATTAGCTTATTTAACGGCCCAAACTGTCCTGGATTATAGGAAAGCACATCATATCCAACTGTATTATCCTCGATCGCCATCCAACGTGGCTCTAGAGGGAGCCCTAACTTAGCTAGGCGCGTGCTTTCATACTGAATTGAAAGCTGCTCTGCTACTCGAGCTCGACGCAATTTCTCAGCGTCATTTTGAAGTCGCACGTGTGCCTGAATATTATCCCACCACGCAACATCTTCTGATGATGGAGGATCTTCAAGGAGCTTGGCCTGACGAAAAAGGCTACGTATATCGCGGTAATCCTCAGAACTGAGGCGCTTAATAAAACGCCCCCGACCAAGAGTCATAAGCTTGGCCCATTCAGGCAACTCAACGAGCAAGACTGCTTCAACGCAAATACGGTAAAACATAACACCCGTATGGGCTGCATCTTTTGGAACTATATCGTGAAGAACAATCGAAGCATCAAAATCATAGCTGGCAGCATTAAGCTCTGTGAGCTTGATGATTTCAACAAGACGATTGATATCCTCATCAGGTCTCCGCAGGATAAAAATACGTAATACCCGGAGACCTTCAAACGCAGGCATAGAGAACAAGCGAACGAATGGGAGATTAATCAATCCTCTTCCTCCCCTGCAGACGAACGCCCCTCCAGTTCAGCTACTAGATCAACGAGATCCTGTAGATCGAGATCGAGGTCTATTGGATCATCGGCTTCCTCTTCGTCCAGAGCAATTCTATGTAAATCCGGATCCTCAAGAAGCTGTTGTAAGTTGCGTATTTTTGTTGCCAGCCTTCGTGAAACTGACAAATCAATACTGCCAAGCTCTCGCGGAGCTTTGCTTTGATATATGTGAATATTGGTCTCTGTATCAGGCAGTAACCCAAGACGGTGAATGCGATCAATAGATTGAAGATAATGCGTCGATACGTAACTGCGATCTAGATAAATAGCATCATGACAGACAGTGTGAAGACTTATGCCCTCGCCAGCAGCTGCGGGGTTAGCGAGTAAAACTTTGCACTCATCATCTAAATGGAATCGCAGTAAACGTCCCTCACGAGTACTCGGATCGGATGCACTTCCTGAAGGAACGCCGCCATATAGAGAAACTGGATTAAGGTCTGCGAGCATGACCTCAAGGTCAAGTATGTTTCCTGTAAAGATGGTCCAAATTACTGACTTTTTTCCTTTTTGGGCAAGTTGCCGAGCATGATCAGCTACTGCCTTCATTTTTTCAGAAGGACCCTCTTCAACTACTTTATCCACAATCCCTGAATCGACTGCAGCGTCATCGGCAACCATTGCCTGGAGAGCCAAGGTTGGATTAACAGATAGTTGAAGTAAGCGCATAACAGATTTTCGCGCCTTTAGGTAGTCAGGACCACCACTGGTTCGAACTGCCTTTGTAAGTTGTCGTAAAGCCTCACTGCGTACTACTGAGTAAAGAGCCAGCTGCCCATCTGCCATTTTGATGGGATAAAAATGGCGAGTCGCCTCAGGAAGTCCAAGCTCCTGCTTAGTAGTCCGAACATAGAGTTGGCCAAGAACATCTTTAGGCTTAGCTCCTCTTTGCAAACGAAGATCAAGGCCTTGACCTGGCCACAGAAAGCCTAACTGCGAGGCCAAATCGTTGGCATCCTGAGGCATTGGGGTACCAGAAAGAATGTCTCGACGCACAGGAAGAGAAGAAACACTAAGGAGAAATGCGCCTCTTTGAGAAGCCATACCAGCTTTCATGCGATGAGACTCGTCAAGAACGACGTGCACAGGCTGACGGGCGAGGTAGGCTGAGATCGTTGATTGCTGTCGAACAAGCAAATCGTAGGACATCACAAAGCGCCGAGCGCCGCTCCTCAGAGCGCGATCAGTTTCATCTTCCCGCCCATCGAGGATAAGAAATGATTCTGCCCCACCGTTCGGAGCGTCTTTGTCCATACACTCACTAACAATTGACCTCCAGGCCGGGAAGGCTGCCTTCGGACAAATTACAAGCAGGTGCTCTCCCTGTGTTGCCACCAGGAGATGAAGCGCAAAGGTTACGGTTGTCTTTCCTGCACCTGGAACGGAAAAATTCGCACCATGTGGTAACGCAAGAAGACGTGCAATGTCACGATACTGGAAAGATTTAAGTGATCGCTTAGTGAAGCCTATTCTTCTCAAACGGCTATCAATTTCCTCGGAACTTAGCTCAACTTGAAGCTTGCTCCGTTTTTCGCGCGTGGCATGCAACTCACGAACAAATGAAGCAATTTTTCCGGCGGAAGAATCTAAAGGCCTGAAGCGGAAATTCAATGTTTGCTGTGTCGAGCGGCTGCCAAACTCGCGGATAACTCCCAAAATATCTGGCCAGGCCATTTCGATACTGAGCGGAGAGACAGACACATCAGGGCGCCCTGCAAAATGAGCGCGTAACCGCTCCCAGATCGGAGAATCGCTATCCTGATTCAAACGCCTTATACGCCCAACAATACGAACAGGATCGTATTCAATTAACAGCTCAGACGGAGAGGAGACCATAAAAGATCGCCTATTCCAAATCAGCAAGTTTCATTCGGAGCTGCTCACACAACCCCTCAATTGTATCGAGTTGTTTTTTTATTTTAGGATAAGTCTCGGGAGATGCTCGTGAAAGATCAACCGATGCGATCTTACCGTTAGCCTGTGATAGAGACTTAAGAGCTGCCTCTCCAGACCGCTGCCCCTTATCCATCTCTATGGCACTCTGGGCGGCCTCGATTAGAGCCTCGACTGCTTCATCGCGGGTACTCTCGTCTTTTAACGCATCAATGACAGAGTCATAAGACACTCCACCGTCTTCATCATCGAGATCAATACTGAAATCACCACTGTCAAACTCACCTTCTTCTTTATTGTCCTGAGAGCTTGTAGAAATTCCTAGATCAGAGGCAACACGATCCAAGACATCTTCCGCAAGCTTCCCAAAGGCCGGGTTAAAAAGATAAAGTCTGCCAGAGAATTTTTCTCGATTATCGAAAAGAGTCCATGCAATTATGCGACTCGCCTGAGCAAGATTTGCGTCCTTGCCTTCGAGCTGCTTCGGTAAATCTTTGAACAGCTGCTCAGCATCCTCACGGACACGACTATACTCACCCTCAGCATGAGCCCACTCTTTGAGATAGAGGTCTACCTCAGTAAGGGCTTGAAGGGAGTTCTTTATATCTTTCTCACTGCGATGAAGCCGATCCGCAACCTGCTTTGGGGTACGCGACATACCAATCAAGCGATTGATTAGCTGGCCATCTCCGATCCAATCGTAATCAAGCTTAGTTTCCGGCTTACCTTGAAGACTGGCCTCAATATCGACTATCTCGTCAGCAGTGGCATCTGCAGGCAAGACCATTGCCTCGACATGCGCTATGCCCAGCTCTCGCATAGCAGCTAGGCGTCTATTACCGTTTACGACCACACCGGAAGCGGTAATCAAGATTGACTCGCGCTGTCCCTCTTTCGCAAGAACATCGATTACAGGAACGACAGAGTCTGAGACCCCTTTCTTCGCTAATCTTAGCAAAAGCGCATGCTGAACTTGCTGAACGCTCTCGACCTCTTGACCATTTAAGAAGAATCCCCCCGACTCCCCTTCTTTAGCAAGGTACTCATGCTGATCTGTATAGGTCCGAAAATTTTCCATCCTATAAACAGGTAAATCTACTCCAACCCGGACTACAGGCAGATCATATTTCGTGCTTCTAAAGTCGTAAAATGCTTCTGTTCGAATTGAACTCTTACGAGCATTCTCAATGAGAATTTCTCTTTCCGCAGGAGCAATAAGCTTTACAGTGTACGACATAACCCCCTCCTTGGTTTTTATCACTCAAAAGCAATGAGCAAAATCGGCACGGTTATTACACGATCAAATACCGCCAACTCCTTGGCCACGCGCTCAGCATTCGCGATATTGCTCCCAATCTTAGCTGCAGCATTTTTAGTTGGTACCGCGAGCACTGCGGCTTCGATTTTTTTACTTTGATGAAGGTGCTGTAACTTTAAGAGATCGTACGGTGCACGACTAATATTGCCAGTCTGCAGCTGGAAGGCCAGGTCATCTTTTAATGAGAAAATCGTCAGATTCAATTCCTGATCGATTTTGACATCTTGCGCCCAACCTTCAGCTTGAAACTCATTAGAAATATGCTGCCTAATATCGCCAGTACACCGCTGCCCAAGCTTAATAGATGGGGCCTCAAAGATATCAGTAACCCAATCATAGAGCTCACGCTTCTGCCATTCAGTATCACCATTGTGATGCACATAAGTGAACGCTAGCTTCATTCGCCTGACTTCCCTGTAGGATCATAAATTGGCTTGTCCATCGGTCGCGTCCGTAATGTCCCCGCAAATAATTGCTCTATGCGGTCACGTGCGACATCTACATACTCTGGCATCACGTCACAGCCGTAAGCATGTCGTCCGTTCTTTAATGCAGCAATCGCTGAAGAGCCCACCCCAAGATAAGGATCAAGCACATTATCCCCGGGGTTAGTCAGCGCCAACACCAAACGCTCAATCAGGGCAACTGGGAACTGACAAGGGTGAACCGTTTTTTCGACATGGTTGGCCTTGACGTTGGGAATCTCCCAAAGATCGGCCGGATTCTTTCCGAGAGGGTTGCTGGAAATTTTGCCGCGGTTCGGCCCTTTAAAATACTTCTTATTTGGGTACTTAGACGGAACACGTACAGGATCGAGATTGAACGTGTAGTCATCCCCCTTCGTGAACCAAAGAATTGCCTCATGACGCCCAGAGAATCTCTTCTGGCAATGAAGCCCATGCCCGAAACTCCAAATAATACGATTACGCAGCTTCAGACCATGGTTTTTGAAAAGGTCGTACAAAAGGATGTCGAGGGGAAAAACCTCGCCGTCATCCACGTGATTACCAACCTGCCAACAAATCGAGCCCTGAGGACTAAGAAGCCGTACGGCCTCTGCAATCGTCGCAGCTTGTTCTTCAATATAGACTTGGCGAGAAGTACGCTTTTCGTACTCCTTACCAATATTGTACGGCGGCGAAGTGACAATGAGCTGCATGCTTTCCTTTGGCAAGGCATGCATGTACTCGATGTTGTCTTGGCACTCAATCGAGGTAATGAGTGGCTGCCTAAAAGGCAAAACTTGGGCGGTAGCCTGTTTCATTCTAAATTTAAATCCTTTATGCCTTCATGCCACCCAGTTCACTGAGGCGGCATGCTGAGCCTTGGTGTCTCGCTCGAAACTTATCCCCAATGGGAGGATTCATCGAACACGGGCTTCGCTGCTAGCCCCCCTAAACCGCGAGCGTAGCAGCGGCACGTCACGCAAGACCTGCTGATGAAGTTAAGAATGGCATGCAGCATGACAACCCGAGCGATGTAGCTGGACCCAGTCTACCTCTAAGCCAATATCAACTGGCAATCAGAAAGCAATTTTCTAGGGAGCATCGAAAAATCCGCGCCCAAAAAAAATCCAGTCACCGCTAAGTGACTGGATTATTTTGAATATGGTCGGGACGGAGTGATTCGAACACTCGACCCCTTGCACCCCATGCAAGTGCGCTACCAGGCTGCGCTACGCCCCGACTTTGTTGCTTGCCCCGCTTTGCGGAACGGAGCGAACTATACTTTAAGCTTTTGAATTGTGGAAGGTTTTTTTCAGATTTTTTTACTTACGCAGAACCAGGAGGACGTCTTCAAGCTCGGCGATCATCTGCCGGATGAGCTGCTTGTATTGAGTGGTGTCGTCCTTCGCTTCGTCGCCGGAGAGGCGCTGGCGCGCCCCGCCGATGGTAAAGCCCTGATCGTAAAGCAGCGCCCGGATCTGCCGAATCATCAACACATCCTGGCGCTGGTAGTAGCGCCGGTTGCCGCGCCGCTTTACCGGGTTGAGCTGGGGAAATTCCTGCTCCCAGTAACGCAGCACGTGGGGCTTGACTGCGCAGAGCTCGCTGACCTCGCCAATGGTGAAGTAACGTTTGCCGGGTATTGTCGGCAATTCGTCGTTATGACTTGGTTCCAGCATAAGCTTCGACTCTGGCTTTCAGTTTCTGCCCCGGACGGAACGTCACGACACGGCGAGCCGTGATCGGGATTTCCTCTCCTGTCTTCGGGTTCCGCCCCGGACGCTGACGCTTATCCCGCAGATCGAAGTTGCCGAAACCCGACAACTTCACCTGCTCGTTATGCTCCAGCGCCTGACGGATTTCCTCGAAAAACAGCTCCACCAGTTCCTTGGCTTCCCGTTTATTCAGGCCAAGCTCTTCGTACAGACGTTCAGCCATCTCAGCTTTCGTCAGAGCCCCCATACGCTACTTCCTTAACGTGGCGTTGAACCTTTCTTCCAGCGAGGTGACGATGTTTTGCGTTGTGGTGTTCACCTCATCGTCGTTAAGAGTGCGCGATGGATGCTGCCAGGTCAAGCCGACGGCCAGGCTTTTTCTAAGCGGATCAATGCCTTTACCGTGATAGACGTCAAATAGCCTGAGGTCCGTCAGCCACTCGCCTGCCGCCTCGCGGATGGTGTCGAGTACGGCCTCGGCGGCCACTTCACGATCCACCAGCAGGGCCAGGTCGCGACGCACTTCGGGGAAGCGCGAAAGCTCGCGGAACTTGGGCAGGCGACCACGCATGACTTCGGCCAGTACCAGTTCGAACAGGTAGACCGGCTGATCCAGGTCCAGGGCCTTGGCCAGCTCCGGGTGGATGGCGCCGAGGTAGCCGACCAGCTGGCCGTCGCGCTCAATGCGGGCGGTCTGGCCCGGGTGCAGGGCATTGTGTTCGCCGGGTACGAAGTCGAAGTCATCCAGCGCGCCGGCGGCGCCGAGCAGCGCTTCGACATCGGCCTTCACGTCATAGAAGTCCACGCCGTCACGGCCGTGGGCCCAGGCTTCGGGCAGGCGTTTGCCGCAGACGACGCCGGCGAGCATGGCTTCCTGCTTGAGCCCTTCCAGTTGGCCGACGAAACGCAGGCCGCTTTCGAACAGGCGGACGCGGCTCTGCTGGCGGTTGAGGTTGTGCTGCAGCGCCTTGACCAGGCCCGGCCACAGGGAGGAGCGCATGGCAGCCATGTCGGCGGAGATGGGGTTGGCCAGCATGAGCGGCTGCACGCCGGGGTTGAACAGCTCGAACAGCTTGGGATCGATGAAGCTGTAGGTGATCGCTTCCTGGTAGCCACGGGCAACCAGCAGGCGACGCAGGGCCGGCAGTTCGACGGCGGATTCGGCACGGGCCTTGGGCGCCAGGCGCGCTTGCGGGTAGCGAACCGGCAGGCGGTTGTAGCCGTAGAGGCGGCCGAGCTCTTCGATCAGGTCCACTTCCAGGCTGATGTCGAAGCGGTGGCTGGGGACTTCCACCTTCCACTGGCCCTGGCCGACGGAGGTGACGCCCAGGCCCAGCGCGGTGAGCAGGCGCTCGACTTCAGCGGCGTCCATCTCCATGCCCAGCATCTGGGCGATGCGATCGGCGCGCAGGGTGATGGGGGCGATGCTCGGCAGGTCGGCTTCGCTCACGCTCTCGATGATGGGGCCGGCTTCGCCACCGACGATTTCCAGCAGCAGCGCAGTGGCGCGCTCCATGGCTTCGCGGGCGAGTTGCCAGTCCACGCCACGCTCGAAGCGGTGCGAGGAGTCGGTGTGCAGGCCATAGGAACGGGCCTTGCCGGCCACGGCGATGGTGTCGAAGAAGGCAGCTTCGAGGAACAGGTCGCGGGTCTTGTCGCTCACACCGCTGTGCTCGCCACCCATCACGCCAGCGATGGCCAGGGCACGGGTGTGGTCGGCGATGACGAGGGTGTCGGCACGCAGGCTGACTTCCTGGCCGTCGAGCAGGACGAGCTTCTCGCCCTCCTCCGCCATGCGCACGCGGATGCCGCCGTTGATTTCGGCGAGGTCGAAGGCGTGCATGGGCTGGCCGAGTTCGAGCATCACGTAGTTGGTGATGTCGACGGCGGCGTCGATGCTGCGTACGTCGGCACGACGCAGGCGCTCGACCATCCACAGCGGAGTGGGCTTGGAGAGGTCGACGTTACGCACGACGCGGCCGAGGTAGCGCGGGCAGGCCTTGGGCGCGAGAACTTCGACCGGGCGCACTTCGTCGTGGGCCGGAGCGACCGGGGCGATGGCCAGGCGGGTGACCGGGGCGTCGTACAGCGCGCCAACTTCGCGGGCGAGGCCGGAGAGGTTGAGGCAGTCGCCACGGTTGGGGGTGAGGCCCAGTTCGATGACGACGTCGTCCAGCTCCAGGTAGCGGCGGAAGTCTTCACCCACCGGCGCATCGGCGGCGAGCTCCATGAGACCGCCGTGGTCTTCGCTGATCTGCAGTTCGTTGGCCGAGCAGAGCATGCCGAAGGATTCGACGCCGCGCAGCTTGGCTTTCTTGATCTTGAAGTCGCCCGGCAGCTCGGCGCCGATCATGGCGAAGGGGATATTCAGGCCGGGGCGTACGTTGGGGGCGCCGCACACGACCTGGAAGGTCTCGCTGCCGTTGCTCACCTGGCATACGCGCAGCTTGTCGGCATCGGGGTGCTGCTCGGTGCTCAGCACCTCGCCCACGACCACGCCGCTGAAGGCACCGGCAACGGGGGTGACGCTGTCCACTTCCAGGCCGGCCATCGACAGACGGGCCACCAGTTCGTCGCGGGATACCTGCGGGCTTACCCAGCTCCGCAGCCACTGTTCACTGAATTTCATCCAGCTCTCCTAAGGATTCGTTTCGGCCTTGCGTGCATCGGTGGTCGGCGGCTCAGCAGGCCCGCATCGCTGGGGTGACGGAAAGCCCGATAGCGGGCCTGGCCAACGTCACCCCGCATGGGCGGGGGTCACTCAACTGAACTGCGCGACGCCGATGCGGGCAAGGGTCGCGTTTCTGACGGCGGGCCTAGCGGAATTGCGCGAGGAACCGCAGGTCGTTATCGAAGAACAGACGCAAGTCATTGACGCCATAACGGAGCATGGCCAGACGCTCGACCCCCATTCCGAAGGCGAAGCCCTGGTATTTCTCCGGGTCGATGCCGGACATGCGCAGCACGTTGGGGTGCACCATGCCGCAGCCCATCACTTCCAGCCAGCCGGTCTGCTTGCACACGCGGCAGCCTTTGCCGGAGCACATGACGCATTGCATGTCGACTTCGGCCGAAGGCTCGGTGAAGGGGAAGAATGAGGGACGGAAGCGCACGCCCAGGTCCTTCTCGAAGAACACGCGGAGGAATTCCTCGATGGTGCCCTTGAGGTCGGCGAAGCTGATGCCCTCGTCGACCAGCAGGCCTTCGACCTGGTGGAACATCGGCGAGTGGGTGATATCCGAGTCGCAACGGTAGACACGACCCGGGCAGACGATGCGGATCGGCGGTTGCTGGGATTCCATGGTGCGCACCTGGACCGGCGAGGTGTGGGTACGCAGTAGCATGTTGGCGTTGAAGTAGAAGGTGTCATGCATCGCGCGGGCCGGGTGATGGCCTGGGATGTTGAGCGCCTCGAAGTTGTGGTAGTCGTCTTCGACCTCGGGGCCTTCGGCGATGCCGTAGCCGATATGGGTGAAGAACTGCTCGACGCGCTCCAGGGTGCGAGTGACCGGATGCAGGCCGCCGGAGACCTGGCCACGGCCAGGCAGGGTTACGTCGATACGCTCGGCCGCGAGCCTAGCGCCGAGGGCGGCCTGCTCAAGCGAGTCCTTGCGGGAATTCAGGGCGTCCTGAACGCGCTCTTTGGCGGTATTGATCAGCGCGCCGACTTTGGGGCGTTCCTCGGCCGGCAAGTCGCCCAGGGTCTTCATCACCTGAGTCAGTTCGCCTTTCTTGCCAAGGTAATGGACGCGAATCTGCTCGAGGGCGTTCACGTCTTCGGTTTGTTGCACTGCCTCAAGCGCTTGAGAGACCAGCGCATCCAGATTTTCCATGTACAGACTCCAGATACGAAATAGGGGAAGAGCGCAAGGCTCTTCCCCTATTGGTGACGTTCAGCACCGGGATGGCCCGGTGATTGTCGGGGACTTAAGCCAGTACGGCTTTCGCTTTCTCGACAATCGCAGCAAACGCCGCTTTTTCGTTCACTGCCAGATCGGCCAGAACCTTACGATCGATCTCGATGGCCGCTTTTTTCAGGCCAGCGATCAGACGGCTGTAGGACAGACCGTTCAGACGAGCACCAGCGTTGATACGAGCGATCCACAGAGCGCGGAACTGACGTTTGCGCTGACGACGGTCACGGTAGGCGTATTGGCCAGCCTTGATCACCGCCTGCTTGGCAACGCGGAACACGCGGCTGCGTGCGCCGTAGTAGCCTTTGGCGAGTTTCAGAATCTTTTTGTGACGCTTGCGAGCGATGACGCCGCGCTTTACACGAGCCATGAGTAATTTCCTCTAGAATCTTGACCGATTAACGAACGCGCAGCATGCGCTCGACTTTTGCCTTGTCCGACGGATGCATCAGTTCGCTACCGCGAAGTTGACGCTTACGCTTGGTGGACATCTTGGTCAGGATGTGGCTCTTGAAAGCGTGTTTGTGCTTGTAGCCAGCAGCGGTCTTGAGGAAACGCTTGGCTGCACCGCTCTTGGTTTTCATCTTTGGCATGTTCGGATACTCCGCATTGAGTGATTACGCATAACCGCAAGGCCTGCCAGTGCCCTGGTGGTTACTTTTTCTTTTTGGGAGCGATGACCATCATCAGCTGGCGTCCTTCCAGCTTAGGATGCTGTTCAACGGTGCCGAGTTCGGCGAGGTCGGCTTCGACCCGCTTCAACAGCTCCATGCCCAGCTCCTGGTGAGCCATCTCACGACCACGGAATCGAAGCGATACCTTGGCCTTGTCTCCCTCATTAAGGAAACGTACCAGGTTGCGTAGTTTTACCTGGTAATCCCCTTCTTCCGTCCCTGGACGAAACTTGATTTCTTTGATCTGTTGCTGGTGCTGATTCTTCTTCGCCGCAGCAGCCTGCTTCTTCTTCTCGAACAGGTGCTTGCCGTAGTCCATGATTCGGCAGACGGGCGGCACTGCATCAGCGGAAATCTCCACCAGATCCAGCTTTGCTTCTTCAGCAGCGCGAAGCGCTTCATCAATCGAGACGACGCCAATTTGCTGGCCGTCTGCACCAATCAGTCGCACCTCTCGAGCCGAGATATTCTCGTTAATCGGGGCCTTGGGTGCAGCTCGTTTATCTTGTCTCATTTCACGCTTAATAATGATTACTCCAATTCTTGGCGACCACGCCGGGAAACCGCCTGCGCAAGCGTAGTGACGAATTGGTCGAGGGGCATGGAGCCCAGATCGACGCCTTCACGGGTTCGCACAGCAACGGATCGTGTCTCAACCTCCCGATCTCCAATAACCAGGAGATAGGGAACCTTGAGCAAAGTATGCTCGCGGATTTTAAAGCCGATTTTTTCGTTTCTCAAGTCGGACTTGGCACGGAACCCGCTTTGGTTGAGGGTTTTTTCCACTTCGAGGGCAAAATCAGCCTGCTTGTCGGTGATATTCATGATCACCGCCTGGGTCGGAGCGAGCCACGCCGGGAACAGGCCCGCATAGTGCTCGATGAGCATGCCGATGAAGCGCTCGAAGGAGCCGAGGATGGCACGGTGCAACATCACCGGGCGAGTACGGCTGTTATCTTCGGCGATATAGCTGGCATCCAGACGCTCCGGAAGGTTCGGATCGTACTGCAGGGTGCCGCACTGCCAGTTACGGCCGAGGCAGTCCTTGAGGGTGAACTCGATCTTCGGACCGTAGAAAGCGCCCTCCCCCGGCTGGTATTCCCAGGCCAGGCCGGACTCGTTCAGGGCGTCCGCGAGGGCACCTTCGGCGCGATCCCACAGCTCGTCGGATCCCACGCGCTTGGCCGGGCGAGTCGACAATTTCATCGAAATATCGCTGAAGCCGAAGTCCGCATACACCTGCAGGGTCAGCTTGATGAAATCGGCCGCCTCTTTCTTCACCTGTTCTTCGGTGCAGAAGATGTGGGCATCGTCCTGGGTAAAGCCACGCACGCGCATGATGCCGTGCAGGGCACCGGACGGCTCGTTGCGGTGGCAGGCACCGAACTCGGCCAGGCGCAGCGGCAGGTCGCGATAGGACTTCAGGCCCTGATTGAAGATCTGCACGTGGCACGGGCAGTTCATCGGCTTGACGGCGTAGTCGCGGCTTTCGGAAGCCGTGGTGAACATGTTCTCGGCGTAGTTGGACCAGTGGCCCGAGCGCTCCCAGAGGATACGATCCACGACCTGGGGCGTGCGCACCTCAACGTAGCCATGCTCGCGCTGCACCTGGCGCATGTACTGCTCCAGCACCTGGTACAGGGTCCAGCCGTTGGGATGCCAGAACACCATGCCCGGGGCTTCTTCCTGGAGGTGGAACAGGTCGAGCTGCTTGCCGATGCGGCGATGATCGCGCTTCTCGGCCTCTTCGATGCGCTGGACATAGGCGGCCAGCTGCTTTTTATCGGCCCAGGCAGTGCCATAGACACGCTGCAGCTGCTCGTTCTTCGAGTCGCCGCGCCAGTAGGCGCCGGAAATCTTGGTGAGCTTGAACGCTTTCAGGAAGCGGGTGTTGGGCACATGCGGGCCCCGGCACATGTCCACGTACTCCTCATGGAAGTACAGGCCCATGGCCTTCTCATCCGGCATGTCCTCGACCAGGCGCAGCTTGTAGTCCTCGCCACGGGCCTTGAACACTTCGATCACCTCGGCGCGCGGGGTGACCTTCTTGATGACGTCGTAATCCTTGTCGATCAGCTCGGCCATGCGCTTTTCGATGGCGGCCATGTCCTCGGGCGTGAAGGGACGCTCGAAGGCGATGTCGTAATAGAAGCCTTCATCGATGACCGGGCCGATCACCATGCGGGCGGTCGGATAGAGCTGCTTGACGGCATGGCCGACCAGGTGAGCGCAGGAGTGACGAATGATCTCGACTCCAGCCTCGTCCTTGGGGGTGATGATCTGCAGGGTCGCGTCGTTTTCGATCAGGTCACAGGCATCGACGAGCTTGCCGTCGACCTTGCCAGCGACGGTGGCCTTGGCCAGGCCGGCGCCAATGGATTGCGCCACCTCGAGCACGGACACGGGGTGATCGAACGAACGCTGACTGCCGTCGGGAAGAGTAATGATGGGCATGGCGCCTCCTCTCCTAGTGGTGACCTCTACCAAAGGCCACATGGGTTGGGATGAGCCAGTAATTGATCCGGTGGTATGCCTGCCACACGATGGCAGAGCCCGAAGGCCAACCGAGCCGAACCAGGGTCACTGGAGGTGTCGAGAACCGCGGATGCTTCCAGAAACACGTGACAGTGACAAGCGCGGACGCGAGCGGCACGCCTTTATATAGGCAGGACGACTGGCGCTGGCGACGCGAAGAACACGGAAGGAGCAGGAAGAACCGCGAAGGGCGGCACTTTAGCACAAAAGAATCAGTGGCTTAGAAGCAGGCGACATGACTTCGACACGACACTCATCAAACGCCGCCCCATGACCCACTGCCAGGACGAGCCCCGGCCCGGAACTGACATTCAATTGCCATCATCGAAATGTGACAACAATCACACAAGAATCCATATCAGTTCACAGTTGCACTGATATGCTCCGCCGAATAAATCGACCAAGGAGTCATACGATGAAGGAACAACGTACTTTCCTTGCTCTTCGCGCCCACATCGATGAGCTGCTCAGGGACGGAGCCCGCATTATCAGCCGCGACCCTTTGACCCTGAAGGTCAGCGGCCATCTGTATCGCGTCAACTGCGGGATGCTGATCAGCCACTCCGCAGCCGCCTGATCGAGTCCGGGCGTTACGCCCGGCACTCCCTCCGCCATGACTGGCGCCCATCTCCGCACCATGCTTCCACGCGAGAGTTGAAACCTTCGAAGCGCAACGGAATTTCAGAATACGAGCCCTGTCACAGCTACTGCTATTCTGCTCGCATCTTCTCCAGGGGAGACCAATCCGTGAAGGAACAACGGAACTTTCATGCATTGCGTGCGCACATCGATGAACTGCTCAAGGAAGGGGCACGAATCATCGGCCGGGAGCCACTGACAATCAGGATCAACGACGGCCTCTACCGTGTAATGCACGGCATGCTCATCGCCGATATCTGAACCCAGCGACCGCATCGCACCACACCCTCGACAGCGCGGGCATACCGCACTGCTCCCATTCTTTTATCCATCGGAACCGCGCCGGACCGAGCACGCATCACGGAAGGAAGACAGGCTTCTCCGACGCGAACAGGGCATGGGCATCATCCTCATCCGCCCAACCTGCCCCCGCAGCAAAATCCACCCTTTCCGTGATGAGGTTGTAGCCGACATCACCGCCACTGAAATACCCCTCGCCCTGGTAGGTCATTCCTATGTTTGGCCGAAAGGCAGACGAGGCGAATAGATAATCGAGCCCGACCGAGCCAACCGCGATAGCGTCCTCGTCATCGCCGAATGCCTTTATCCCTGCCGCAACGCCGCCGCCAAAGACATAGCTGACACCGATTCCGAAACCAATATCACCCGCCTGGGCGACTCCACCCGACGAGAACAGCAACGCCCCGGCAGCCGCCATTGCCGCCCGGCGCACGAACCCGACTCGATTCCCCATGGCACCCGCCTCCTCGCTGGTGAATGCCCATGAAGATTAGATAGCGCACGGACATAACCAAGCGAAGCGGCAGCATATTTCCGATATATGGACATCTGGCGGCGCGAGGAGGAGCAGCGGAAGGGAGTGGGAGGCAGTGCTTGCCCCCTGCCGCATGCTTGGATTTTTTGCGGACAACAAAAAAGGCGACCCTTTCGGATCGCCTTCTTTGCACCGCCTGAGCGGCTTCGATTTGGTAGGCACAATTGGACTCGAACCAACGACCCCCACCATGTCAAGGTGGTGCTCTAACCAACTGAGCTATGTGCCTTCGATGGGTGCGCATTCTACAGCGATGCATTTCGGCGTCAACAACTTTTTTCGCTAACTGACTGAAAAAGTGAAGTTTTTGTTGTTCGACGCTGCGTTAAATATCTTGCACAGCCCCTAGCCGGCCATTTTCAACTCGGGTAGCATCACGCCATCCGTAAAAAATAAAAAACAGAGATTCAAGATGACGCACACTCCCTACCCCCAATCCTATTACGCAGCATCGGCCAATCCGGTACCGCAGCGCCCGGAGCTGGTCGGCGAGACCGAGACCGACATCTGCATCATCGGCGCCGGCTACACCGGCCTGTCCACCGCACTCTTCCTGCTGGAGAACGGCTTCAAGGTCACCATCGTCGAGGCGGCCAAGGTCGGCTTCGGCGCGTCCGGTCGCAACGGCGGCCAGATCGTCAACAGTTATAGCCGCGACATCGACGTGATCGAGCGCACCACCAATCCGAAGGACGCCCAACTGCTCGGCCAGATGGCGTTCGAGGGTGGCCGCATCATCCGCGAGCGCATCGCCAAGTACGACATCCAGTGCGACCTCAAGGACGGTGGTGTGTTCGCTGCCATCACGCCCAAGCAGATGGGCCACCTGGAAGCCCAGAAGAAGCTGTGGGAACGCTACGGCCATACCCAGCTGGAACTGCTGGACGCCAAGCGCATCCGTGAAGTCGCATCGACCGAGAACTACATCGGCGGCATGCTCGACATGAGCGGCGGCCACATCCACCCGCTGAACCTGGCCCTCGGCGAGGCGGCAGCGGTGGAATCCCTCGGCGGCATCATCCATGAGCAATCCCCCGCCATCCGCGTCGAGCGTGGCGCCAACCCGGTCGTGCACACCCCGAAAGGCCGGGTGAAGGCCAAGTTCGTGGTGGTGGCCGGCAACGCCTACCTGGGCAACCTGCTGCCCGAACTGGCATCCAAGTCCATGCCCTGCGGCACCCAGGTCATCACCACCGAACCGCTGTCGGAAGAAATGGCCAAGAGTCTGCTGCCGCAGGACTACTGCGTCGAGGACTGCAACTACCTGCTGGACTACTACCGCCTCTCCGGCGACCGCCGCCTGATCTATGGCGGTGGCGTGGTCTACGGCGCGCGTGACCCGGCGAACATCGAGGCGATCATCCGCCCGAAGATGCTCAAGACCTTCCCGCAGCTCAAGGACGTGAAGATCGACTACGCCTGGACCGGCAACTTCCTGCTGACCCTCTCGCGCCTGCCCCAGGTCGGCCGCATCGGCGACAACATCTATTACTCCCAGGGCTGCAGCGGCCACGGCGTCACCTACACCCACCTGGCAGGCAAGGTCCTGGCCGAAGCCCTGCGCGGCCAGGCGGAACGCTTCGACGCCTTCGCCAGCCTGCCGCACTACCCCTTCCCGGGCGGCCGTCTGTTCCAGGTCCCGTTCAGCGCCATCGGTGCCTGGTACTACAGCCTGCGTGACAAGCTGGGGATCTGATCCTCGCGACATGAAAACGGCGCCCTCGGGCGCCGTTTTTCATTGGAACGCGGGAAACCACGTTCCCGGGGCGCGGTCACGAGTCATCGGCTCTGCCTGTGACGATTTGAATTGAGGGCCCCGCTGGATGAACACATGCTGTGGGGCGTGCCGTGCGCACCGCCGCACGGTGCTTCCGGCAGGCTCTCCAGGCGCGTGGCACCCTACGTCCAAACTCCGAAGCCTGGCTGGCCCCTTCTCACTTAGGGAGCCAACGCAAGTCCACGTTCCACGAGCGTGGATTTTTACTGGGGCAGAAGCCCTGTGCGGGCATTCAACGCAGCTGCTTCCTGGCGATATTCGCCGCATCGGCCTGGCCGGCACCCGCCAGGGCGTCGGCCGCCTGCTTCCAGCGCTCGGCATCGACCTGCACCGGGAGCTGGTTCGGTGCCTGCAGCAGCACCGCCCAGTGGCCCGCCCCCTCCCAGTCCGACTCGAACTCCGAGAAGCCCATCGGCAGGCGCCGCTCACCGCCGGCCCGCAGCAGCAACACCTGCTTGTGGCGGTCATAGCCCACCACCAGCGCATATCGCCAGGACGGCAACCAGCCATAACCCTGACGCAGGTGCACCAGCACGGGATTGCCCGCCGCCACCTGCACCAGCAGGTCCTCCACCTGGTCGCCCAGCGGGTAGACCAGCAGCCCGTGGCGGTGCACCACATCGGCCAGGTTCCCTTGCAGACCCTCCTCGCGTTCCGGCAGCCGCAATTCCTTCTCCACCATGCCCGGCGTCACCGTCTCCCCCTGCTGGGTGAAGAGCGCTGCCAGCGCCGCCGGCGCGCTCTGGTAGGCGTGCTGGGCGAAGAACGGTACGTTGCTCAGCTCAACCGCCTCGGGCAGGCCACGCAGCCCCGGCGTAGTGGGCTGGGCGGAACAGGCCGCCAGCAGGATGGAAAACGCGAGCACGGCACAGCCGGCAAGGGATCGGTTACGGCGAATAGGCACTGCATCTACCCCGATGGTTCACAGGTGCATGGCGGACATGGAAGGGATCATACCGGCGCGGATGGCCCGGTACACGGCGCATCTGTATACCCGAGCCGGGCCGTCGAGCGCACGGAAATGACGCTTTTTCGAGAGCGTTATCGCCATTCCATTCATTGCCGCGACAAATAGTTATTTATTCACGACCCGCTGTGACTTCCTGGTCAGGTTTCGCCATCCATATCCACGACGGCAGGCAACGGTCGATACGACCGGCCCCGTCGACCTCGTTGGGCACAATACGGAGAGACCCACCCCATGAACGCAACACTTCGCGTCAACGAAGCCCTGATCATTGCCGGCCGCGCCTTCCAACCCTTCCAGTGCGTGGCCTGGGCCCCTCAGGATGGCAACGGCGAGCTCAGCCTCAGCGTCATCGACCGCACCAGCACGCGCCTGCTGGGCCGCTCGAAAATCGCCAGCAGCACCTACTGCGACCCCCAACAACTGGCCAGCATCCTCAAGCAGTCCCGCGAGGAGCTGAGCCGCAAGGGCTACAGCCTCGACCCCTGGAAAATGCCCGAGTAACACCTTCCAGCGCTGTGCCCACTGCGCGGCGGGCAGCTTCCCGGCTGCCCGCCCTGGCGTCATCGCGACGCCGCCTCGTCTGTCACTGACGAAATTTCCCCGCCTTCGCTGTCCATAACCTTGCAGCCCCGAGCACATGCGGCAACCGCCCGCGAAGCCTCGTTTCGACCCGCGCAAGGAGCACACAGGCCATGAGCCCATTCGATTGGCAGCGAATCCTCATCGATCAGTTCCCCCTCGGCTTCCTCGCCGAAGTCGCATTGCGCGCTCTGTTCGCCTTCATGGTGGTGTTCGCGTTCCTGAAGGTCTCCGGACGGCGCGGTGTCCGCCAGATATCCCTGTTCGAGGTCCTGGTGATCCTCACGCTCGGCTCCGCCGCCGGCGACGTTTCCTTCTACGAAGACGTGCCCCTGCTGCCGGTCCTCGTGGTCTTCGTCACCCTGCTGGTGCTGTACCGCGTTACCACCTACGCCATGGAGCACAGCCGCCGCTTCGGCGCCTGGCTGGAGGGCGAACCGGTGGTGATCATCCGCGACGGCCTCTACAACATCGACGCCCTGGCCCGTCACAACATCTCCAGCGACGAGTTCTTCATGGAGCTGCGCCGCCAGAGCGTCGAGCACCTGGGCCAGGTAAGGCTGGCCATACTCGAAGTGAATGGCGATGTCAGCCTCTACTTCTTCGATGACAGCGAGGTGCGCGAAGGCCTCTCCGTGCTACCCCGCCAATTGCGCCAGACCGTGGAGCGCCCCAGCGAGGACGGCCTCTACGCCTGCAACCGATGCGGGTTCACCCAGCGCCTCGCCCGCGGGCAGGACGCCCATTGCCCCCGCTGCGACGGCCACGCCTGGTCGCACGCCCTGGGCCGCAAGCACCAGGCCTCACCCGTGGAGGCGCACGCATGACAGCCGCAACACCACCCGCCCTGCCGCCGCAACTGCGCTACGTCGAAGACAGCATGCCCGGCTTCGCCCGGCGCCTGCAGCGCGGCAAGTTCGTCTACATCGACCTCGCCGGCCGCCCCATCCGCGACGAGCTGGAGATCCAGCGCATCAACAAACTGGCCATCCCGCCCGCCTACCAGGAGGTGTGGATCTGCGCCGACCCACAAGGCCATATCCAGGCCACCGCGCGGGATGCCCGTCGGCGCAAGCAATACCGCTACCACCCGCTGTGGATCGAGATACGCGACGCCGCCAAGTACGAGCGCCTGCTGCGTTTCGGCCAGGCCCTGCCGACCCTGCGCCGGCGGATCGACCTGCACCTGGATGAGCCCGGCCTGGGCCGCGACAAGGTCATGGCCGCCGTCGTCGCCCTGCTCGACCGCACCCTGATCCGCATCGGCAACAGCCGCTACGCGCGGGACAACAAATCCTTCGGCCTCACCACCCTGCGCACCCGCCACGTCGACGTGAAGGGCAGCAGCATCCGCTTCGAGTTCAAGGGCAAGAGCGGCGTCGAGCACAGCGTGAAGCTCAGCAATCCGCGACTGGCGCGCATCCTCCGGCGCTGCCTGGAACTGCCCGGCCAGCACCTGTTCCAGTACCTCGACGACGGTGCCGAACGCCGCACCGTCAGCTCCCACGACATCAACGACTACCTGCGCGGCCACGCCGGCGAGGACTTCACCGCCAAGGACTACCGTACCTGGGCCGGCAGCGCCCTGGCCCTGGAGCACTTGCGCAAGCACCGCTGGCAGAACGAGGCGAGCGCCAAGAAGCACCTGGTGGAGGTGATCCGCCAGGTCTCCCGCGAGTTGGGCAACACCCCCGCCGTCTGCCGCAAGTGCTACGTCCACCCGGCCATCATCGACGCCTTCCTCGCCGGCGAGCTGCAGGGCCTGAAGAAAGCCCGCAAGCGCAAGGGCCTCAGCGCCGAGGAAGCGTCACTGATGAACTTCCTCCAGGCGCTGCACACCGACCCGGCGGGCTGAACGCCCCGGCCAGCACCTTGGCAATATCTGTGGGGTTATTGTCATTGTCGCCAAACCCGGCAGGACGCAGACTGGCGCCATCAACCTGATGGAATCCGCCATGGACACCCTGCGCACCATTGCCTGCCTGGCCTTCGACGATGTGATGAGCCTGGACGTGACCGGCCCGCTGCAGGTCTTCGCCTCGGCCAACGTCGAACGCCAGCGCCAGGGGCTCCCCGATGCCTACCGGATCCGCCTGATCGGCACCGAGGCCGGCGCGGTTAAAACCTCCGCCGGCTTCGCCCTGGTCGCCGAGGCCGCCTATCACGAAGTCGACCCGGCCAGCCTCGATACCTTGCTGGTGGCCGGTGGCATGGGCGTCGAGCGCATGTGCCGCAACCCGCCCCTGCTGGCCTGGCTGCGTGAGGCCGAGCCCCGGGTGCGACGGCTCGGCTCCATCTGCTCCGGCGCGCTGATCCTCGCCGCCGCCGGCCTCCTGGCCGGGCGCAGCGCCACTACCCACTGGTCCGACGTGCCCGCCCTCGGCGGCTATTGCGACATCGACGTGCAGGGCGATCGCCTGCACACCTACGCCCCCGACGGCCGCGACGGCGACCCGCACGTATTCACGTCCGCCGGGGTCACCGCCGGCATCGATCTCGCGCTGGCCCTGGTGGAAGCCGACCTCGGCCGCACCATGGCGCTGGCGGTCGCGCGCCGGCTGGTGTTGTTCCTGCGTCGCCCCGGCGGCCAGGCGCAGTTCAGCGCGCTGCTCAACTGCGAACCCAGCCGCACGCCGCGCCTGGCCGCATTGCTGGAGTGGATCCCCGGCAACCTCGGTGGCGACCTGTCGCTGGAGGCACTGGCCACCCAGGCGCGCATGGCTCCACGCAGCCTGTCCCGGGCCTTCGTCCAGGAGCTGGGCATGGGGCCCGGCAAGTACGTCGAACGGGTGCGCCTGGAGGCGGCCCGCGCATTGCTGCAGGACGCCCAGGCCTCCATCGCCACCGTGGCCCGCCTCACCGGCTTCGGCCACCCCGAGAACCTGCGGCGCACCTTTCACAAGCACCTGTCCATCAGCCCGCAGGAATATGCGGAGCGCTTCGGACGCCCCACCACGCCCTGAGGAAACCGCCATGCTGGAACTGCGCCCCAACTGCGAATGCTGCGACAAGGACCTGCCGCCCGACTCCGCCGAGGCGATGATCTGCTCCTTCGAGTGCACCTTCTGCAGCGATTGCGTCGAAACCCACCTCGCCGGCCATTGCCCCAACTGCGCCGGCAAGCTGGTCGGGCGCCCCATCCGACCCGCCGCCAAGCTCGCCGCCAATCCGCCATCGAGCCAGCGCATCCACAACCCCGCTGGCTGCGCCAAGCGCGCCTGAACCCGGAAGACGACCATGCTCGAATTGATGAAGAAATTCCGTGGCGACGCCGTCGCCCTGCCCCCCCGCCCCGCCGCGCGCCAGGTGTTCATCGCCTGGCTCGGCGGCTTCCTCGCCATCGCCAGCATCGCCGGCCTGGGCGACGCGCTGACCCTGAGCCTGCTGCTCGGCTCCTTCGGCGCCTCCTGCGTGCTGGTCTTCGGCTTCCCCGACGTGCCCTTCTCGCAGCCGCGCAACGTCGTCTTCGGCCACCTGCTGAGCACCTTCACGGGCCTGGCCTTCCTGTATGTCTGCGGCCCGCACTGGTGGGCCGTGGCACTGGCGGTGGGCAGCGCGATCGCCCTGATGATGGCGACCCGGACCGTGCACCCGCCGGCCGGCTCCAATCCGGTGATCGTCTTCCTCCTGCAGCCGGGCTGGGATTTCCTGCTCTACCCCACCCTCAGCGGCGCCCTGCTGCTGGTTCTGGTGGCGCTGGTCTACAACAACGCGAGCCGCGAGGCCCGCTACCCCAAATACTGGTAAGCCGCTGAGGTCCCCATGCTGCTGCGCAACCCGAGCATCCGTCTGCTGTTCGCCGGCCAGGCCCTGTACTGGAGCTGCTCGATGATCGGCATCACCCTCACCTCGCTGGTGGGGCTGCAACTGGCGCCGCTCAACGCCCTGGCCACCCTGCCGCTGGCGCTGCTGGTACTGGGCAACCTGCTGGCGGTGCAGCCGCTGTCATTGTTCATGCAGCGCCACGGTCGCCGCCCGGGGCTGATGCTCGGCGCCGCCGCCGGCGTGCTCGGCGGCCTGGTCAGCGCCCTGGGCGTCTGGCTTGGCGACTTCACCCTGCTGTGCCTGGGCGCGCTGCCGATCGGCGCCTACCAGGCCTCGGCCATGTACTACCGCTTCGCCGCCCAGGAAGCCGTGGACGACAGGCACAAGGGCCGCGCCACCGCCTATGTGGTCGGCGGCGGCATCTGCGCCGCACTGCTGGCGCCGAGCCTGGCGCTCTGGTCGCGCAACGCCCTGGAAACGCCCTTCCTCGGCGCTTACCTCGCCATCGCCGCCCTGGCGCTGGTCGCCCTCGCACTGCTGCGCCTGCTGCGTGAAGGCCAGGCACCCAGGCCGCCCAAGGCCGGCTGGGCGGCCACCCAGGCCCTGCTCAAGCGCCCGCTGGTCCGCGCCGCCATCGCCACGACCGCCATCGGCCACGGGCTGATGATCCTGGTGATGAACGCGACGCCCCTGGCCATGAGCTTCTGCGGCCTGCCGCTGGAAGCCGGGTCGGAGGTGATCCGCTGGCACATGCTCGGCATGTTCCTCCCCGCCTTCGCCGCCGGCCCGCTGGTGGACCGCTTCGGCAGCCGCCGCGTGGCCCTGTCGGGCGCCGTGCTGCTGCTCTTCAGCGCCGGCATCGCCCTGGCCGGGCTGGGCATGGCGTATTTCCTGGTGAGCTCGTTCCTGCTCGGGCTGGGCTGGAACCTGATGCTGGTGGCCGGCACCACGCTGCTGGCGGAAGGGCACGCCACCGAGGAGCGCGGCCAGGCCCAGGCCCTGATGGAGCTGTGCAACAGCCTGGTGGCCGCCTGCGCCTCCTTCGCCTCCGGCGCCCTGATCACCGGGCTCGGCTGGAGCGCGGTGAACCTCGGCATGTTGCCGCTGGTGGCGGTGGTCCTGCTGGCGCTGTTCATGGTGCGTCGCGGCAGGGCCGCCCAGGCCCAAACCGCGTCATGAGCCTTACCGTTGGCCGTAGGATGGGAAGAGCTCCGCGAATCCCATCGATCCGGCGTGTCCCCGGGCATCGGGCAGCATGGGTTTCGCTGCGCTCTACGCCACCCCGCGGGGGAATTGCGGACATGAAAAAGGCAGCCCGGGGGCTGCCTTTTTCCTTACCGCTTCAACGCCTCAGTAGTAGGCGTTCTCGCGGTTGCTGTGGTCGGTCACGTCACGCACGCCCTTCAGCTCGGGGATGCGCTCGAGCAGGGTGCGCTCGACGCCGTCCTTGAGGGTCAGGTCGACCTGGCCGCAACCCTGGCAGCCGCCGCCGAACTGCAGCACGGCGATGCCTTCGTCGACCACGTCCACCAGGCTCACCTGGCCGCCGTGGCTGGCGAGGCCGGGGTTGATCTCGGTCTGCAGGTAGTAGTTGATGCGTTCGTTCAGCGGGCTGTCCTCGTTGACCATCGGCACCTTGGCGTTCGGGGCCTTGATGGTCAGCTGGCCGCCCATGCGGTCGGTGGCGTAGTCGACCACGGCGTCCTCGAGGAAGGGTTCGCTCAGGCCGTCGATCCACGCGGTGAAGGACGCGAGGGCCAGCGGGGTGTCCTCGGGCTTCTGCTCGCCCGGCTTGCAGTAGGCGATGCAGGTTTCGGCGTACTGGGTGCCCGGCTGGGTGATGAAGACACGGATACCGATACCGCTGGTGTTCTGCTTCGACAGCAGGTCAGCCAGATAGTCTTCGGCTGCCTGGGTAATGGTGATGGCGCTCATGGCAACTCCTCGCAAACATGGGGCGCAGTGTACGCCAATCAGGTCCTACGGATAAAGTCCTAGTGTTTTAGTAGGAATAATTCGCGACAAATCCTCAGAAGTTCTGATAGCGGTTCATGTCCAGCACGGCCGCCTCCACCGGGTCGGTCTCGTGGATGTAGGCCGAGAGGTCGTGGAAATAACGCCAGAACTGCGGGTGGCTGCGACGGATACCCCAGCGCTCCACCACCTTGTCGAAGGCCGGCGTGTCCTTCACCTGCCCGAGCGCGGCGACGAACGCCGGCACCTCCTCGGCGCGCAGGTTGAACATGAAATTGGGGTAGCTGGTCAGCACGCCGGGGTAGATGGTCAGGGTGTCCAGCCCGGGCTGGTAGCGCAGTTCCTCGCCCATCATGAAGGCCACGTTGCTGTGCGCGCGGTTGCGCAGCACGCTGTAGACCTCGCGGTGCCCGTCCGCCAGCTCGACGCGCAACAGCGTCGCCTCCGGCATCTGGTCGATCACCTTGAGCCCCGCCGCAGGCCGGCTGACCAGCTGGCTCAGCGCCTGCTCGGCCTGTTGCAGCGCCGGGTCGATGCCCAGGCGGTAGCAGTTGCCGGTGGTGCAGCGGTTGATCGGGTCGGGCCTTGCATTGAGGTCGGCGTAGCGCTTGAGCAGTTGCGCCGCGAAGGAGCCCTTGGCGCGCTCGACCGGCAGGAACAGCCCGGTGGGCGTGTCGTCGTCGATGTCCTCGTAGTCCAGCCACATCTTCAATTTGCCGCTGTTCTGGTACCAGTCGTCGAGGATCGCGGTGCGCGACTCGGCCGGCATCAGGCGCAGGAAGTTGACCTCGGCGCCATTGCGGATCAGGTCGAAATACAACCGCGTCTGCGCCTGGTGCGAAACGTTGCCGTACACGTCGAAGTTCACCACCAACTGGTAGTAGGTGCGCTCGAACAACGGGTAGTCCAGCAGCCACATCGTCTGTGGCACCTCGCCGATCAGCCCCTTGCGCACGAAGGCGCTGTCGAACTGGCGGTAGATGGACAGCAGGGCGTTGTCGTTGCCGCTCCAGATATCCGCCCAGGTGGGCACCGGGGCATCGGCGTAGGCGTCGCGCCGCAGCTCCTCGTAGGCGTTGCGCTTGTCGCGGTAGCTGTGCCACAGGCTCAGCAACCCGCCGATCTCATCGAACTGCCCGGGCATCGCCAGCAAGGGCGTCGCCTCGCCCCGGTAGGCGGCATCGGTGACGTAGAGGTCGTGCTGCGGGTCCTGGAACAGCGCCCAGAAGTTGTCGCGGATCACGTCGGTGGCGATCTGCCCGCGGCACACCGGGCCACGGATGAAGGTGCGCACGAAGTACTCGGCGTTATCCAGCATGAACTGGTAGCGCGCCTGGGCCGGGATGGCCTCGAAGGTCTCGAACGGGTTGGCCCGGCGTTGCGCGCCGTAACCCGGCACCTTGTCGGTGGTCCAGTCGCTGCCGAAGAACAGCTCGTTGACCCGCGCCAGCCTGGAATCGCTCAGCGGGTAGGTGATGTGCGTCTTATGCACGATCACGCCCTGGATGGGCCACAGGCGGTAGTAGAAATCGGTGCCCGGGTCATCGTTGGGACGGCGCGTGGCGATCGGATCGATGGGCTTGCCGCTGGGCGTGCGCGAACGCACCAGTTGGAAGAAATGCCCGCTCTTGCCCTCATCGAAGTACAGGTGGGCGAGGAACAGGTGCTCGAACAGCCAGCGCCCCACCAGCACCTCGCGGGCACCCCGGGCATTGAGCAGCCCCTCCCACTCGGCGATCTGCCGTGCCTCGTCCGGAGTCGGCGTCACCGTGCTCGCCTCCACCGGCGCACCGGCGGCGAGCCAGCGTTGCAGCGTCTGGTATTGCTGGTCGTCCAGGCCGGTCACTGCGAAAGGCATGCCGGCGTGGGCGAATTTCTTCGCATAGTCGTCGAACTCGTCCGGGGTCGGGCACTGGTTCTGGCGATTGATGCCGATGTCCAGGTCTTCCGGCAGCTTGGCGTTGGGCGTGAGCGGCGTGCTGTGCCCGAGCTCGAGCATGCGCGCCATCAGCGCTGCCTGCGGGGCCTGGCCCTGCAGCACGGAGTAGAACCCCTTGTCGCGCCACGCCGCCTCGCCCTGGGCGTCGAAAAACAGCCGCGTGGTGGCCTGTGCGCGGGTGCGCGTACCGTCGTACACCGGCAGCTTGGTCGCCCCGCGCGCCGCACCCTCGCCGCTGCCCAGGTTGAGCTGGCAGGGCGAGTCATAGCACGCATGGCAGGCCACGCACTTCTCGGTGAAGATCGGTTGGATGTCGCGGGTGTAGGAAACTTCCTCGGCACACGCCGCAGCGCTCATGAACAGAAGGGCGGCGGCGAACAACGCGCGGTACGGCATGGACCTTTTCCTTGGCGAACGGACGACCGATTCTACCGGCATCCGCGCTGCGCTGCAGCGAAGCGGCAGCCAAGGATGGGGCGGCCCCTCGCGGCGCAGCCCATCGTCCCGCCGCCGGGGCGGGTCAGCTGTAGGTCAGGCCCAGGCCGGCGGCGATGCGCTCCAGGGTGGCCTTCTCTTCCTTGCTGATCTTGCTGCCGAAGCCGAGGAAGCCACCGGAGGCCGAAGCCACCGCCTTGCCCAGGCCCAGCAACGCCTGCTTGAACGCCTGTGCTTCCTCCGGCGCCACCTTGGTCTCGACGATCAGGCGGATGCGCAGCAGCTCCTGGGCATGGTTGAGGGGTGTGGTCAGCAGTTCGGTCAGCAGCTGCGGCACGTCGGTGATGACGTTGGTGATGATGCGCGAATACAGCTGGCCGCCGTTTTTGGCCGACTCCCCCAGCTGCTTGACGAAGGCCTGCGCCTCCTTGTTGTCGAGCTTGCCGTCGGCGGCGGCCACCAGCAGGAACACCATGAAGGGCGCCCGGCGCAGGGCCTGGAACTCCTCGGCGGTGAACTGGGTGTTCTCCTGGCCCTGGAACCCGGAGCTTTCGCCCGCCTGCTCGACGAAGTTGCTATTCCACACCTCCAGGGCTTCCTCGTTGTTCTCCAGGCCATCGAAGAAGGCTGCGGCCAGCTCCTGCAGCTGGTCGTTGGAGAAACCCGCGCCAGCCGAGGCCTTGGGTTTGTGCACGGCGAAGCCGGCTTCATGGCCGGCGTTGCGGTAGGGCAGCAGCCACTGGAAATGGCGCTGCTTGTCCGAGGCGAAGCGGATGTCGACGATCAGGCAGTCGGTCTTGCCGGTGGGCAGGGTGACCAGGCCGTCGCGGATGAACACCGCGCCCAGCTTGTCCTCGTCCAGGCTGGTGATGCGCGCCTCGCCCTGCTGCATGGCCTCCACCGAGCTGTCCGATAGCAGCCGCACCATGCTGGTCTGCTGGTCGGTGCCCAGGTAGCCGACGATGGGGATCAGCATCTCGCCGCTGGCGACGCCTTGTACCGCATGTCCAGCAAAGTAGCCGGCCATTTCCATCACTTTCTTCGCGTGTTCCATCGAACTGCTTCCTTGTATGCGTTCAGTCTGTCGTGCGGGAGGACGTCAATCGCGACGTCGAGGGCCTCGCCTGCTGCACTAGCCAGGTGCCAGCATCAATCTGCAACAGCCACACCCCCGTTGTGAAGCGCAGGAACGGGCTTTCGTGACCCACATCGACAATCCGCGCCGCCGGCCTCACCCCGCAGCGCCGCCGTCCGTCCGCCGGGGCGCGCAAAGCCGCGCAGACGTGAACGCCGTCATCCCCCGCCGCCGGCCACCGGCGTATCCTGCCGACACGCCAGGCCACCAGGGATGATGTCGGCGCAGCTACAGGGAACGTGCTCCAGGGCCGCCGTCCGGCGCGCCCGCCCCTCCTGACTGCAACCGACCGCCCCCGGCCGGCTCCAGCCATGCCACAGGAGATCCTGACCATGAAACCCCTCGCCGGCGCCCTCGCCGCCCTGACCCTCAGCGCCTGCGCCCAGGCCTCCGATTGCGGCTTCGCCCCGCTCAAGCTGGTGGCCAGCCCCGAAGCGCCCAGCACATTCGTTGGCGACGGCCAGCGCCTGCAGGTGCGCTTCGTCAACGAGAACCCGGACATCGCCGAACCCGACGCCTTCCCCGAGCCGCCGGTGGTGCTGCTGGAAAAGGCCAGCGGCAAGAGCTGCAACATCGAGGACGGGGGCATCTGGGCCCGCGACCCGCTGTTCCTCAGCCGCGACGAGAAGCGCCTGGTGACCTACGAGTTCAGCGGCTCCAACGGTGAGCTGGTGGCCTACGACACCGCCACCTGCAAGGTGCTGCACCGCCAGGACATCACCGGCAAGCGCGCCAGCGTCGAGGGCGAGGAGCTGGTGCTCGGCGCCGACTGCGACGACAGCGGCAGCTGCAAGACCCAAGCAAAGCAACCCGTACAGCCTTTCTGCAAACCCTGATAGGGATAGTCAATGAGCCTCGACACCTGCATCGTCAATGCCTGCACCGCGGCCTGGGACCAGAGCTTCATCGCCGGTACCCAGAACAAGAACAACTGCTCCGGCTTCCTGCAGTCGGTGGCCGCCACCCTCGGCGTACCGATTCCCGGCGGCAACGCCGACGCCATCATGGGCGGCCTGCCCCAGGCCACCGGCTGGAAGGAACTGGCCAGCGGTGACGAAGCCGCGCAGAAGGCCTCCCAGGGCTACTTCGTGATCGCCGGCATCAAGGGCAGCGACCACAACCCGGCGCGCAACAACGGCCACGTCGCCGTGGTCATCGGCGGCACCCTGTACCGCGGCAAGTACCCACGCGTCTGGTGCGGCAGCATCGCCGGCGCGGTCGGCCAGAGCCAGGGCCTGCGCTCGGTGGGCGAGGTCTGGAACCGCACCGACCGCGACCTGGTGAAGTACTTCGTCTACGCCACGGCCAGCTGCCGCGGCTGATCCACCCCGCGCCGTGGATGACCCCGCCTCATCCACGGCCGCGCTCCCCGCACACCCCCGCCCCGCCCGCATCCCCGCACTCCATGCCCACCAGGGCGCCGCCCGGCTTCGGCCCACAGCAACATGAGCCATATTCATGCAACAGCCGGCGGGCGGTCGATCCCCTTCATCTTTGCTATGCTTTGCGACCTTTTCCGCCCAGCTAGTCAGGTCCTCCATGCCCAGCCCGCTCACCGATCGCAGCGCCCGCCTGCACGCCCTTCACAAAGCCCTCAAGGAACGCATCCTGATCCTCGACGGCGGCATGGGCACCATGATCCAGAGCTACAAGCTCCAGGAGGAGGACTACCGGGGCACGCGCTTCGCCGACTGGCCGAGCGACGTCAAGGGCAACAACGACCTGCTGCTGCTGTCGCGCCCGGACGTGATCCAGGCCATCGAGAAGGCCTATCTGGACGCCGGCGCGGACATCCTCGAGACCAACACCTTCAACGCCACCCAGGTGTCCCAGGCCGACTACGGCATGGAGTCCCTGGTGTACGAGCTGAACGTCGAGGGCGCGCGCCTGGCCCGTGAAGTGGCCGACGCCAAGACCCTGGAAACCCCGGACAAGCCGCGCTTCGTCGCCGGCGTCCTCGGCCCGACCAGCCGCACCTGCTCCATCTCCCCCGACGTCAACGACCCGGGCTACCGCAACGTCACCTTCGACGAGCTGGTGGAGAACTACACCGAGGCCACCCGTGGCCTGATGGAAGGCGGCGCCGACCTCATCCTCATCGAAACCATCTTCGACACCCTCAACGCCAAGGCGGCGATCTTCGCCGTGCAGGGCGTGTTCGAGGAACTGGGCGTCGAGCTGCCGATCATGATCTCCGGCACCATCACCGACGCCTCCGGCCGCACCCTCTCGGGCCAGACCACCGAAGCGTTCTGGAACTCGGTGAGCCACGCCAAGCCGATCTCCGTGGGCCTGAACTGCGCCCTCGGCGCCAAGGAACTGCGCCCCTACCTCGCCGAGCTGGCGAGCAAGGCCGGCACCCACGTCTCCGCCCACCCCAACGCCGGCCTGCCCAACGCCTTCGGCGAGTACGACGAGACCCCGGCCGAGATGGCCGTGGTGGTCGAGGAGTTCGCCGCCAGCGGCTTCCTCAACATCATCGGCGGCTGCTGCGGCACCACCCCGGGGCACATCGAGGCCATCGCCAAGGCCGTGGCCAAGCATCCGCCACGCGTGATCCCGGAGATCCCCAAGGCCTGCCGCCTGTCGGGCCTGGAGCCCTTCACCATCGATCGCAGTTCGCTGTTCGTGAACGTCGGCGAGCGCACCAATATCACCGGTTCCGCCAAGTTCGCCAGGCTGATCCGCGAGGAGAACTACACCGAGGCGCTGGAAGTCGCCCTGCAGCAGGTGGAAGCCGGCGCCCAGGTCATCGACATCAACATGGACGAGGGCATGCTCGACTCCAAGGCGGCGATGGTGCGCTTCCTCAACCTCATCGCCGGCGAGCCGGACATCTCCCGCGTGCCGATCATGATCGACTCCTCCAAGTGGGAGGTGATCGAGGCGGGCCTCAAGTGCATCCAGGGCAAGGGCATCGTCAACTCCATCTCCATGAAGGAAGGCGTCGAGCAGTTCAAGCACCACGCCAAGCTGTGCAAGCGCTACGGCGCCGCCGTGGTGGTGATGGCCTTCGACGAGGCCGGCCAGGCCGACACCGAGGCGCGCAAGGCGGAAATCTGCCAGCGCAGCTACGACATCCTGGTCAATGAAGTGGGCTTCCCGCCGGAAGACATCATCTTCGACCCGAACATCTTCGCCGTGGCCACCGGCATCGAGGAACACAACAACTACGCGGTCGACTTCATCAACGCCTGCGCCTACATCCGCGACAACCTGCCCCATGCCCTGAGCTCGGGCGGCGTGTCCAACGTGTCGTTCTCCTTCCGCGGCAACAACCCGGTGCGCGAGGCGATCCACTCGGTCTTCCTCTACTACGCCATCCAGAACGGCCTCACCATGGGCATCGTCAACGCCGGCCAGCTGGAGATCTACGACGAGATCCCCAAAGAGCTGCGCGACGCCGTCGAGGACGTGGTGCTCAACCGCAGCCCCAACGCCACCGAGGCCCTGCTGGCCATCGCCGACAAGTACCGGGGCGACGGCGCGGCCAAGGAAGTGGAGAACGAGGAGTGGCGTTCGCTGCCGGTCGACAAGCGCCTGGAGCACGCGCTGGTCAAGGGCATCACCGCCTTCATCGTCGAAGACACCGAGGAGTGCCGCCAGCAGTGCGCGCGCCCCATCGAGGTGATCGAAGGCCCGCTGATGTCCGGCATGAACGTGGTCGGCGACCTGTTCGGCTCGGGCAAGATGTTCCTCCCGCAGGTGGTCAAGTCCGCCCGCGTGATGAAGCAGGCGGTGGCCCACCTGATCCCCTTCATCGAAGCGGAGAAGGGCGACAAGCCCGAGGCCAAGGGCAAGATCCTCATGGCCACCGTCAAGGGCGACGTCCACGACATCGGCAAGAACATCGTCGGCGTGGTGCTCGGCTGCAACGGCTACGACATCGTCGACCTCGGCGTGATGGTCCCGGCGGAGAAGATCCTGCAGACCGCCCGCGACGAGAAGTGCGACATCATCGGCCTCTCCGGCCTGATCACCCCGTCGCTGGACGAAATGGTCCACGTCGCCCGCGAGATGCAGCGCCAGGGCTTCCAGCTGCCGCTGATGATCGGCGGCGCCACCACCTCCAAGGCCCACACCGCGGTGAAGATCGACCCGCAGTACAGCAATGACGCCGTGGTCTACGTCACCGACGCCTCGCGCGCCGTGGGCGTGGCCACCCAGCTGCTGTCCAAGGAGCTCAAGGCCGGCTTCGTCGAGCGCACCCGCGCCGACTACGTCGAAACCCGCGAGCGCACCGCCAACCGCGCCGCCCGCACCGAGCGCCTGGCCTACGCCGACGCCATCGCCAACAAGCCGGACTTCGACTGGGCCGGCTACCGCGCGCCCAAGCCCAGCTTCACCGGCGTGCGCGTGCTGGAAGACATCGACTTGGCCGTGCTGGCCGAATACATCGACTGGACGCCCTTCTTCATCTCCTGGGACCTGGCCGGCAAATACCCGCGCATCCTCACCGACGAGGTGGTGGGCGAAGCCGCCACCGCGCTGTTCGCCGACGCCCAGGCGATGCTGAAGAAACTGATCGACGAGAAACTGATCAAGGCCCGCGCCGTGTTCGGCTTCTGGCCGGCCAACCAGGTCAACCACGACGACATCGAAGTGCGCGACGACCAGGGCAAGCCGCTGGCCACCCTCCACCACCTGCGCCAGCAGACCATCAAGCCCGACGGCAAGCCGAACCTGTGCCTGGCCGACTTCGTCGCGCCCAAGGAGAGCGGCGTGGTCGACTACGTCGGTGGCTTCATCACCACCGCCGGCATCGGTGCCGAGGAAGTGGCCAAGGCCTATGAGGCCAAGGGCGACGACTACAACTCGATCATGGTCAAGGCCCTCGCCGACCGCCTGGCCGAAGCCTGCGCCGAGTGGCTGCACGAGCGCGTGCGCAAGGAATACTGGGGCTACGCCGCCGACGAGCACCTGGACAACGAGGCGTTGATCAAGGAGCAGTACAACGGCATCCGCCCCGCCCCCGGCTACCCGGCCTGCCCGGACCACACCGAGAAGGGCACCCTGTTCGACCTGCTGGACCCGAGCGCCAGCTTCGACAAGGCCGGCCTGAGCGGCGTGTTCCTCACCGAGCACTACGCCATGTTCCCGGCGGCGGCCGTCAGCGGCTGGTACTTCGCCCACCCCGAGGCGCAGTACTTCGCCGTCGGCAAGATCGAACGCGACCAGGTGGAGAGCTACAGCAAGCGCAAGGGCCAGGACCAGGCCGTGAGCGAACGCTGGCTGGCGCCGAACCTCGGCTACGACTACTGATCACGAACGGGCCCGCGCAATGCGGGCCCTGTTCTTTCTGGCTCCCAGCGGCGCAACGATGGGTTTCGCGGGGCTCTACCCATCCCACGGGTGCCCAGTCCGCGCGGCTTGGTGCTCTTCGTAGGATGGGTCGGGCGGCGTTCCGCGAGCGAATCGAAACCCATCACCGCGATGCCAAAGGCACGCTCGACCACTCCCTGAACGCCCCCAGAAACGACCGCTCCTCCGAAATCGCTGCAGGAACCCCGACATCTGCCGACACGCCTTCTAGAGGCGCAACCGCGCGGGCACTGCTATTGCATAAGAAGAGCCTGCCGCGCCTCCGCCGTGTGCCGCCTTCCAGCTCGGGAATCGAGGAGTACCGAATGTCTCTGCTGCCTGACCGCATCTCCAGCCGCCTGACCCTGGGCGCGATCTTTCTCCTGCTGCTCACCGCACTCGCCGTCTTCGCCATCATGGTGTTCCGCGGCCAGCCGCGGGTGGTGGCGGAAAGCAACGCCCTGATCGAGCAGACGGGCAGCGCCATCGTCCGCCAGCTCGGCCTCAAGCTGGCCGGCATCGAAGGCCTGGCCGTCGGCATGGCGCACTTGGCCGAGGTCCTGCCCCGTGAAGAGGCGCTGTACCGCGACAACTTCCCCAACCTGATCGACAACGGCGGCGATGCGGCCATCGCCGGCGGCGGCATCTGGCCGGAGCCGAACGCCTTCGCCGACGGCACCGCCCGCCGCAGCTTCTTCTGGGCCCGTGGCGCCGGTGGCGCGCTGGAATACTCCGACGACTACAACAAGCCCGACGGCCCCGGCTACCACAACGACGCCTGGTACACCGGCGCGCGCAGCGCAGCGGGCAATGCCTGCGTCTGGTCCGAGGCCTACCAGGACCCGGTGAGCAAGGTGCCCATGGTCACCTGCAGCGTGCCGTACAAGCTGCAGGGCCGCTTCGCCGGGGTCAGCACCATCGACCTGCGCCTCGACGACCTGGCCGCCTTCCTCCGCGACCAGGGCAAGGTCACCGGGGGCTACGCCTTCGCCCTCGACCCGGCCGGCAACATCCTGTTCTTCCCCCTGCCGGGCAGCGCCGCCGAAGCCAGCATGCAGAAGTTCGACGAACTCGCCGGTCGCGAAGCCTGGCTGGCGCCATTGGCGGAAGCCCGCCGCAAGCTCGGCTCCGGTGGCACCGCCAGCGTGACCCTGGATGACGACGCGGTGCTCGGCGAAGCCAGCCAGGCCAATCTCTTCGTCATGCCGCAAACCCACTGGACCGTCGGCCTGGTCACGCCCAGGGCACGGGTCACCGGGCTCGCCCAGGCGCTCACCTATGAACTGCTGGCCTTCCTCCTGCCGCTGCTCGGCCTGCTGCTGTTCTTCGTCTGGCTGGCCGGGCGCAAGATCCTCGAGCAACTGGGCGAGACCACCGCACAGATCGACGCACTCGGCAGCGGCCAGGGCCATGGCGGCGCGCTGACCATCCTCCGCGACGACGAGATCGGCGGCCTGCGCCGTTCGGTCAACCAGTACGCCGGCCGGCTGCAGGGCATGCTCCAGGTGATCGCCGACGAATCCCGGCGCCTGCAGGACGAAGCCACCAGCCTGGGCCGCCTCAGCGGCGCCCTGCTCCAGCGCGCCGAACAGCAGCGCCAGGAGAACACCCAACTGGCGGCGGCCATCACCGAGATGTCCTCCAGTGCCAACGAAGTGGCGCAGAACACCAACGACTGCGCCGACACCGCGCAACGCTCCCAGGCCGTGGTCAACGACGGCCAGCAGAAGGTCGCCTCCAACAGCCGCTCCATCCAGTCGCTGTCCAGCGAAATGGCGGCGGCCGCTACCGTGATCGCCCGCCTGGAGCAGGACAGCCAGCAGGTCGGCGCCGTACTGGACGTGATCAAGGCCATCTCCGAGCAGACCAACCTGTTGGCCCTCAACGCCGCCATCGAGGCCGCGCGGGCCGGCGAGCAGGGGCGCGGCTTCGCCGTGGTGGCCGACGAGGTGCGCTCCCTGGCGGCCAAGACCCAGAGTTCGGCCAACGAGATCAGCGGCATGATCGCCAACCTGCAGCAGGCTTCGCGCCAGGCGGTACAGGCGATGCAGGCCGGCGAGGCACGCACCCGCCACGCGGTGGAGGAAGCCGAAGGCGCCGCCGCGGCGCTGTCCACCACGGTTCAGAGTTTCGACGACATTTCCCAGCGCGCCCAGCAGATCGCCGTCGCCGCCCAGGAACAGAGCCACGTGACCCAGGAAATCAACGAACTGGCGGTGCGCATCCACTCGGCCAGCGAGGAGAACGCCCGCGATGCCGTCGACCTCGACGCCCTCGGCCAGGCGATGCGCCAGTCGGCGACGCGCCTGGCGGAGCTGAGCCGGGGCCGCTGAAGGACGCGGTACGCAGAGGGGCGCCTGCGCCGGCAGGGCGCCCCTACTTAAGCGCCAACGCCGGTGGTAGGATTCGCGCCCCATGCGCATCCAAGACCTGCACGACCGCCTCGCCGCCCTCGGCGCCAAGCCCATCCACCAGGGCCGGGTGATACGCGCCTGGCTGCAGGGCAAGCCCCTCGACGCCTGCACCCTGCGCCAGCAGGCCCAGGACTTCCTGCCCATCAGCGTGCGCGAAGGCCTGCCGGCCCTGGCCGAGGAGCTGGACAACCTGGCGCGGCTGCGCTCGGAACACCCCGCCGCCGACGGCTCGGCGCGCCTCCTGGTAGGCCTGGCCGACGGCCAGATGGTCGAAAGCGTGCTGTTGCCGCGCGACGGCCTGTGCGTTTCCAGCCAGGTCGGCTGCGCCGTGGGCTGCGTGTTCTGCATGACCGGCAGGAGCGGCCTGCTGCGCCAGGTCGGCAGCCTGGAGATCGTCGCCCAGGTAGCCCTGGCGCGGCGCTATCGCAAGGTGAAGAAGGTGGTGTTCATGGGTATGGGCGAGCCGGCCCATAACCTCGACAACGTGCTGGAGGCCATCGACTTGCTGGGCACCGACGGCGGCATCGGCCACAAGAACCTGGTGTTTTCCACCGTGGGCGACCCCCGGGTGTTCGAGCGCCTGCCGCAGCAACGGGTGAAGCCGGCCCTGGCGCTGTCGCTGCACAGCAGCCGCGCCGAGCTGCGCGAGCGCCTGCTGCCCAAGGCGCCGCGCATCAGCCCCGAGGAACTGGTCGAGCTGGGCGAGGCCTACGCCCGTACCACCGACTACCCCATCCAGTACCAGTGGACGCTGCTCGCCGGCATCAACGACAGCCTGGAGGAAGCGGACGGCATCCTGCGCCTGCTCAAGGGCAAGTTCGCGGTGATGAACCTCATTCCCTACAACAGCCTGGAAGCCGACGACTACCAGCGCCCGGGCGGCGAACGCATCGTCGAACTGGTGCGCTACCTGCACAGCCGTGGCGTGCTGACCAAGGTGCGCAACTCCGCCGGCCAGGACATCGACGGAGGCTGCGGCCAACTGCGCGCTCGCGCCGGGACGCTCGATACCCGCCAGTTGCTGCATCGCGCACGTTGATCCGGGCAGCCTGCCGGGGGCGAGCTAAGCTTGTGCCCCACGGAGGTGCACCATGGACGACAGCAACGACGAAAACCAACGCCCCCTGACGTTCCGCGAGATGCTGCACAGCGTCGCGGCCGCCGCCTTCGGGGTACAGAGCGGCAAGAATCGCTCGCGCGACTTCAGCCGCGGCAAGCCCAGCCACTTCATCATCCTCGGGGTGCTCTTCACCCTGGTCTTCGCGCTGACGCTGTTCGGCGTGGTCAAGCTGGTGCTGCACCTCGCCGGGCTCTGACGCCCCGACTGAGGGCATCGGGAGCCCTCACGCCTGACCAGAGTCGTCATCGATGCGCGCGCAGCGCATCCGTAGCGTGGCGTAGAGCGAAGCGAAACCCACGCGGTGGTCGTGGCAGGGTGCCATGCATAGCCGAAAGGCACCGTGCCCGAGCTTGTTGAATCCGCAACAACCAAAACAGACGGAGCCCATGGATACCGCCTGCAACCCGCGCAGGGCGGCAACGCCCTGCGGGGTTCCGTGGCTGGCTGCCAGAGGGGGCGGCGGGTCGGTTACTGGTGGCTGACCCAGAACACCGCGGTGGCCACCGCGATCAGGATCAGGCAGAAGATGGCGACAGCGTCGATGCCGCTGTCAGAACTGGATTCCTCGGTGTGATCGCTCATGGCATCCCCTTGTTGTGGTTATGGGCGCTACGTCCACGAGTTAAGACCAGGACCGACAACCTCTCAAGCCACCCCATCGACCTCGCACATCCCCAGGATGGCCCCGCGCCGGAAAAACATGAGCTGAGCAACAGAAATGCACATTGGACCGCCCGTGACAGAGGCCTTGAACCGCCCCGATGAATTACCATCGGGCACCGCATCGCCAAGGACAGGTTCACCATGTTTCAGAAGCTGCTGGAAAAAATCGGCCTTTCCACCACCTCCACCCCGGCCACGCCCTTTGCCAAGCACGTCGTCGAAAGCCTCGAGGTGCTCGACATCCTGGTGCCCGGCCTGGCCGAGCGCGCCGCCACCCACGTGCTCAGCGGCCAGGACGAAGGCGTCCTGCTCGACCTGCGCAAGGTGCCGGCCGAGGAGGCCGTCGTGCTCCTCGACATGCCCGCCACGCTGGGCTGGTGGCACCCCTCCGGCAACCTGCGCAACGACGCGCAGAAGCACAAGAAGCGCATCAACGCCGCCGCCAACGCCCGCGCCCGGCTCTATGTCGTAACCCCCGGGACCGACGTGCTCGCCCTCGCCCGCTTCGGCAAGGTGCTCGAAGCCGCCTGCCAGGGCGCCAACCTGGTGCGCATCGCCAAGGTGCCCGACTGGCTCATCTACCTGGCGGTCGACGCCCTGCACACGACCCTGAAGAACCTCGGCAACAAGCACGGCGAGGAATTGCGCAAGCACTGGAACCTCGACCTGCTGGTACGCCTGCTGGCGGTGGACGACCTGCCGGCCGACGACGCCCTGCTGCTGATCCTCGACCGCCGCGACCTCAACGAATACCACTGGCGCGACCTCGCCGCGCTGCCCAACCTGCCCGGCACCGGCGAATACCTGCTGCAGCACCCCTCCAGCACCCGCGCCCTGCCCTCGCGGCTGTCGGCGAGCGGTTGCCTGACCCTGGTGAAGCTGCTCGGCAGCCAGCGCACCCTCGCCGACGCCTACGCCGACGTACTGGTGCGCCTGGCGGTGAGCGCCGCCAAGAGCGTCCGCGCCGAAGCCGCGCCTCAGGTGGAGACACTGCCGCTGCAGGTCAAGCTCTCCCACCTGCAGCAGTTGCTGGAAGCAGGCAACAACGCCGAACGCGCCCAGGCCGCCGACATGCTCGCCCGCGCAGGCGAAGAAGCCCGCCCCCTGCTGCAGGCCCGCCTGGAGGTGGAGAGTTCCAAGCCCGTGCAACAGGCACTGGCCAGTGCCCTGGCACGCCTGGACAGCCAGACCCGCGCCCAGCAGGAAGAGCTGCCCGAGGCCGGCGACTTCGAACGCTGCCCCGAAGTCCGACTGGGCGATGCCGTCCTGCAGCTGCTGCGGCAGAACCTCGCCGAGCTGCTGGAGGAAAGCCGCCTCGCCGCCGAGGAGGAGGTACGCCAGAACCTCGAGCACAAGCGCAAGTGGGACTGGCGGCAGAAGACCTACAAGTCGCTCCAGGCACTCGGCGAGTCCGACCTGCGTGACGCCCTGGAACGCCTCAACGGCGGCGCGCGCGGCAAGACCCCGGCCGGCATCGACGCGGTGCTGCAATACAAGGGGCGCCTGGCCGCCAACGCCGAGGTCAACCTGCTGCATGTCCTCCGCGCCCCGAGCAACCGCCACTTCAATTGGTACCAGGTAGCCGACTGGCTGAAGGGCGACGCCCTGCAACGCCTCGACCTGCGCACCCTGGAAGACGCCTTGCAGCGCTGCGGCCACGACGACCCCGCCCGGGCCACGGCGGATATCTGCTTCGCCTGGAACTCGCCCCTCGGGCAGATCGCCCCCGAGCGCGTCTGGCCCTTCTTCGCCGAGCACCCCGAGTTCATCGAAGAGGCCTTCGGCCTGCGCCCCGCTCCGGGCCGCTACAGCTACAGCGTGGCCACCACGCTGACCCTGCTCGAGCAGTTCCCCGTCCTGCCGGCGCGCTTCATCCCCGTGCTGCTGGAGCTGGCCCTGGGCAGCAGCAAGACCAACCGCGCCGAAGCCCAGCAACTGCTGGAGACCCTGCCGGACATCGGCGACCGCGCCGTGGAAGCCCTGGCCTCGAGCAAGCAGGAGATCCGCACCCTGGCCGCCGAATGGCTGCAGCGCCTGGGCTACCGCGAGGCGATTCCCGCGCTGAAGGCGACCCTGGCCAAGGAAAAGCGCGAAACCGTGCGCGCCGCCCTGCTCACCACCCTGGAAAGCCTCGGCGAAGACATCTCCGGCCACCTGGCCCCGGACGTGCTGCTGGCCGAGGCGCACAAAGGCCTGCAGGCCAAGCCGCCGGCCAGCCTCGCCTGGCTCGACCTCGACCACCTGCCCGCCTGCCAGTGGCTCGACGGCACCCCGGTGGAGCCGGCCATCCTGCGCTGGTGGGTGATCCTCGCCTGCAAGCTCAAGGAGCCCGCCGGCAACGGCCTGCTCAACCGCTACCTGGAGCGCCTGGCCCCCGCCAGCCGCAACACCCTGGGCAAGAGCCTGCTGCTGGCCTTCATCGCCCAGGACACCCGCAACCCGACCCTGGAAGAGGCCATCGCCTACGCCCAGGCCAATGTCGCGCGGCAGATGCAGAACTACCAGGCCTGGGCGAAGTACTCGCCCGAATACGCCGACATCACCCAGGAACAGGCCTTCGAATCGCTCAAGCGCGAGCATCTGGGCACCTACCTGGGCAGCGCCATCGCCGACAAGGGCATCCTCGCCCTCACCTGGCACACCACCGGCCACGAGCAGGTGAGCCTGATCCAGGCCTACATGCGCGACCACTACCCGCGCCGCTCGCAGATCGAAGCCATGCTCAGCGCCGCCGCCAACAGCAACGAGCCGCTGGTGATCCAGTTGCTGCTGTCCATCGCCCGCCGCCACCGCACCGCCTCGGTACAGACACGCGCCCGCGAGCTGGTGGAGCAGATCGCCCAGCGCAACGGCTGGAGCGCCGACGAACTGGCCGACCGCACCATCCCCAGCGCCGGCTTCGACGAAAACGGCGTGCTCGCCCTGCAGTACGGCGAGCGCCTGTTCACCGCGCGCCTCGATGCCGCACTCAAGCTGGAGCTGTGCAACCCCGACGGCAAGGTGGTCAAGGCCCTGCCGGAGCCGCGCAAGAGCGACGACCCGGCGCTGATCAAGGAAGCCAAGACGCAGTTCTCCACCAGCAAGAAGGAGCTCAAGCAGGTGATCGACCTGCAAAGCCAGCGCCTCTACGAAGCCATGTGCGCGGCGCGCCTGTGGCCCGTGGCGGAATGGCGCGAGTACCTGCAGCAGCACCCGATCATGCGCCACCTGCTGCAGCGCCTGGTCTGGGCCGAAGTGGGCGCCGAGGGTGCGACGCGCCTGTTCCGCCCCACCGAGGACGGCAGCCTGATCGACCTCGACGATGACGAGGTGGAGCTGGCTGACGGCAGCCTCGTGCGCCTCGCCCACGCCGCCCTGGTGGACGCCGAGACGGCCAAGGCCTGGGTCCGCCACTTCAAGGACTACAAGGTCAAGCCGCTGTTCGCGCAGATGTCGCGCCAGCTGCCGGAGATCAGCGCCGAAGCCGTCGCCGACCAGGAGAGCGGCAACGCCATCGGCGACCGCCTGGGCTGGCTGAGCGACACCTTCACCCTGCGCGGCACGCTGACCAAGCTCGGCTACCAGCGCGCGGCCGCCGAGGACGGCGGCTTCTTCGACCACTACTTCAAGGAATTCAACAGCCTGGGCCTACGCGTGAACATCGGCTTCACCGGCAACTGCCTGCCGGAGGAGAACGTCCCCGCCGCGCTGACCCGGCTCTCCTTCGAGAAGATGGGCCGTCGCTGGTCCGGTGGCGACAACCTGCCGCTGGCCGATATCCCGCCGGTCCTGCTCGCCGAAACCTATGCCGACTACCGCGCCGCCGCCGATGCCTGCGTCGGCTTCGATCCCCAGTGGGAGAAGAAGACCCCATGGTAAGCACCGTTCTCCGCCAGGCTGCGGAACAGCATTTCGCCGAGGAACTGCAACGCCTGGCCCAGGCCGACCAGCAGGCCGGCGCCGACCTGCCGCCCGGCTGGCTGCGCTCGCCGCGCTCGGTGCGACGCTTCATCCTCGGGGACGAGGCGCTCGGCGTCAGCCGCAAGTTCTACGGCGACGATGCCCTGGTGGACCGCGCCATCGTCACCCTGCTCGGCCGCCAGGGCCTGATGCTGGTGGGCGAACCGGGCACGGCCAAGTCGATGCTCTCCGAGCTGCTCGCCGCCGCCATCAGCGGTGACTCGATGCTCACCATCCAGGGCACCGCCGGCACCACCGAAGACCACATCAAGTACTCCTGGAACTACGCCCTGCTGCTGGCCGAGGGCCCGACCCCGCGCGCCCTGGTGGGCTCGCCGCTGCATCAGGGGATGAGCCAGGGCAAGCTGGTGCGCTTCGAGGAGATCACCCGCTGCCCGCCGGAAATCCAGGACGTGCTGATCTCCCTGCTCTCGGAAAAGCAGATGATGATCCCCGAGCTGGGCGAGACCGGGCGGTTGCACGCCCGCCCCGGCTTCAACCTGATCGCCACCGCCAACCTGCGCGACCGGGGCGTGCACGAGATGTCCGCCGCCCTCAAGCGCCGCTTCAACTTCGAGACGGTGCGCCCCATCGCCGACGGCGAGTTCGAGGTGGAACTGGTGATGCGCCAGCTGCTGCGGGAGCTGGGCGAGGAGGCCGGCAAGGTGGTGGTCGAGCGCGACGTCATCGGCCTGCTGGTCACCGTGTTCCAGGAGCTGCGCGGCGGCACCACCCGCGAGGGCACCGCGATCAAGGCGCCGGACGCGGTCATGTCCACCGCCGAGGCGGTCAGCGTGGCCTACGCCGCCGCGCTGGAGGCCCGCTACCTCGGCGACGGCCGCCTGGGCCCGGCCGAGCTGGCGCGGCAGCTGCTCGGCGTGGTGTTCAAGGACAACCGCGACGACGCCAAGCGCCTGCGCCATTACCTGGACAGCGTGGTGCGCGAACGCGCCCGCCGTGACGGCCAGTGGAAGCACTTCTTCGACGCCAGCAAGGGCCTGTTGGACTGACCCATGCCGCCCGAATCGAGCCCCGCCGCCGATCCGCGCCTGCCCGCGCGGCTGCAGGCCGCCGAGCGCAACCGCCAGGCGCTGGCCGCGGCCGGCGTGCACTTCGCGCCGCTGCGCCACCACAGCCCGGCCTGTGCCTTCGCCCTGCGCGCGCAGCTGGACGAACTGCGCCCGGCGGCGGTGCTGATCGAAGGGCCGGCCGACTTCGACGCCCTGATCCCCGACCTGCTCGACCCGCGCAGCCGCCCGCCCCTGGCGATCCTCTCCCAGCACCGCAGCGGCGCCACGGCGGACGCGCCGCCGCGCTCGGCGTTCTTCCCCTTCTGCGACTACTCGCCGGAATGGCAGGCCCTGCGTGAAGGCCACCGCCTCGGCGCACGGCTGGCCTTCATCGACCTGCCCTGGGCCCGCCAGGTGGCCGTGGAGGAAGACCCGCAGCAGAGCCGCAGCCTGATGGCCGAGCGCTACCTGGCCCACAGCGCCTACCTCGCGGCGCTGGCCCGCGAAGCCCATTGCCGTGACCACGACGAGCTCTGGGAGCACCTGTTCGAGCTGCGCAGCCACGGTGCCCTGCAGGACTGGCGCACGCTGTTCGGCGACGCCTTCGCCTGGTGCTCCATGGCGCGCCTCGACTACGAGGACGACGTACTCGCCGCCGAGGGCTCCCTGCCCCGCGAGGCGCACATGCTCGCCTGCATCCGCGACTGGCGGTCGCGTTGCGACGGCCCCCTGCTGGTGGTCACCGGCGGTTTCCACACCCTGGCCCTGGTCGAGGCCCTGGCCAGCGACAGCCCGCCGGCGCCCACGCCCGCCGCCGACGGCGAGAGCCAGGCCTGGCTGATCCGCTACAGCTTCGACCGCCTCGACGCCCTCAACGGCTACGCCTCGGGCATGCCCTCGCCGGCCTACCACCAGCGGGTCTGGGAGGCACTGCTGGAAGACCCGGCCGACGCCCTGGCGCGCCAACGCATCGCCGCGCGCATCCTCAGCGCCATCGCCGCCGAAACCCGCGAGCGGCAGTTGGCCGACGCCCTGTCCTTCGCCAGCGTCAGCCAGGCCGCGCAACAGGCCGCCGGCCTAGCCGCCCTGCGCCAGCACCCCGGGCCGGGGCGCTACGACCTGCTCGACGCCATCCATTCCTGCTTCGTCAAGGGCAGCCTGGACGACGGCCAGGCCGCCTTCCTCGACGCCGTGAAGAACCAGCTGGGCGGCAACCGCCTGGGCGACATCCCCCCATCGAGCCTGGCACCCCCATTGGTGGAAGAAGCCCGGCGCCTGGCCCTGGGCCACCGCCTCGACCTCAGCGACAGCCTCCAGCGCCGCGCCCGGCTGGACCTCTACCGCAAGCCCCGGCACCGCGCGCGGAGCCGCTTCCTGCACCTGATGGCCTACCTGGACAGCGGCTTCGCCCGCCACCAGGGCGGCCCGGACTTCGTCAACGGCACCGGGCTGGACCTGCTCTTCGAGGAGTGGGACTACGCCTGGTCACCGGTGGTCGAGGCCCGCCTGATCGAACGCTCCGAGCTGGGCAGCAGCCTGCGGGAAGTCGCCATCCGCCGCCTGCTGGATGAAGAGCAGGCGCTGCAGGCCAGCGGCCAGGGCCGCAGTGCCAGCCGCGCTGCGCAACTGCTCGCCCGAGCCGGGTCGATCGGCCTCGGCGAGCAACTGCCACGGCTGTTCGACCGTCTGGCCGAGCACCTGGACGAAGACCCGGAGCTGGCCTCCGTGGTGACCTGCGGCCAGCGCCTGCTGCAGCTCTGGCGCGGCCGCGACCTGCTCGGCCTGGACGAGTACCCGCAACTCCCGGCACTGCTGCGACGCATCCTCCCCGCCGCCCTGTTCCTGCTACCCGGCCTCGCCACCTGTGAAGCCGAACGCGAAAGCGCCGCAACCGACGCCCTGCTCGGACTGCGCGAGTTCCTCCACCTGGGCGGCAGCCAGGCCGGCCTGGCCCTGCAGGAGGCATCGCTCCACGAGACGCTCGACCGCCTGCAGACGGTGGCCCCCGCCGGCATCGCCGGGGCGCTCGACGCGCTGCGTTTCATCGACGGGCGCAGCAGCGAGGAGCAACTGGCCGACGCCTTGCAACGGCGCTTCGGCACCGGTGCCGACAGCGAAGGCGCCGTGCGCTACCTGAACGGGCTGCTGCAGGCCGCACCGGAGCTGATCCTGCGGGTGGATGACCTGGCCCACCGGCTCAACGCCCTGGTGGCGGACTGGGACGAGGCCACCTTCGTCCGTCACCTGCCGGACCTGCGCCTCGCCTTCACCCGCCTCAAGCCCCGCGAAACCGGGCGCCTGGCCGACCACCTGGCGCAGCTGAACGGCATCACCGGGGCCGCACTCGACAGCGCCCACCACGAACTCGACAGCCACGACCTGCTCGCCGGCGCCGCCCTGCAGCTGGCGCTCAAGCGCTCGCTGGAGCGCGACGGGCTGCTGGCCTGGGCCCAGGAGCCTCACCATGAGTGACCTCGAAGCGGCGCGGCGCTGGCGCCTGATCCTCGGCCGCTACGCCGACCGCGCGCTGCATGAAGCGAAGTTCGACGCCGCCGATGCGCGCCTGGAGAAGACCCTCGATTACCTCTACAACCGCGAATACCAGCGCCGCGGCCACGTCCAGGGCGGGCGCGGCGGCTCGCTGGACGACAGCCAGCTGACCGCCCTGAACTGGCTGGAGCAGGCGCGCACGCTGTTCCCCCGTTCGACGTTCGAGCGCCTGCAGGTGCAGGCCATCGAGCGCTACGAGATCAGTGCGCTGCTCACCGATCCCGCCAGCCTGGCCACCCTCGAACCCAGCCCGGCGCTGGCCAAGGCCCTGCTCGGCGTGCGCGGGCGCCTGGGCGCGGAAACCCGTGATGCCGTACGCCAGCTGATCACCCGCGTGGTGGAGGAGATCCTCCAGCGCCTGCGCAACCGCTTCACCAACGCCCTGCACGGGCGACGCAACCGCTTCCGCCGCTCGCTGGTGAAGAACGCGCAGAACTTCGACTGGCGCGCCACCATCGCCGCCAACCTCAAGCACTACGACCCGCAGCGCAAGCGCCTGCTGATCGAATCGCCGCGCTTCAACGCCCGCGTACGCCGGCAACTGCCCTGGGACATCATCCTCTGCGTCGACCAGAGCGCCTCGATGCTCGACTCGGTGATGTACAGCGCCATCTGCGCCAGCATTCTCGCCAGCCTGCCCAGCGTGCGCGTGCGCCTGGTGCTGTTCGACACCCAGGTCGTGGACCTCAGCCACCTGGCCCACGACCCGGTGGAAGTGCTGCTGACCGTGCAACTGGGCGGCGGCACCGATATCGGCAAGGCCATGCGCTACTGCGAACAGTTGGTGGAGAACCCGCAGCGCACCGTGCTCACCCTGATCAGCGACTTCGAGGAAGGCGCCGCCGTGGGCCCGCTGCTGGCCTGCGTGGCACGCCTCAACGAAGCGCGGGTCAGGCTGCTGGGCCTCGCCGCCCTGGATGACGGCGCCCAGCCGGTCTACGACCCGGCCATGGGGCAACGCCTCGCCGACCGCGGCATGCAGATCGCCGCGCTGACCCCGGAGCACTTCGCCCAGTGGCTGGCCGAGGTGATGCAGTGAGCGCCTGGCAGGACCGCTACCGCAGCTACGACGATGCCGCGCTGGAGGTGCTGGCCAACGCCGGCCTGTTGCGCCGCGCCACCAAGGACGTGGAGGCCGGCAAGCTGCGCTGGCTGGAGAACGACGAGCGGGGCGGCCTGGTGGAAGCCGATGGCCAACAGGTGCGCCTGGATGCGACCGGCATCGACGCGGCGCGCTGCACCTGCCCCGCCAACGGCTGCTGCAAGCACATCCTCGCGGCCGTGATCTGGCTGCGTGAACACCCCACGGCGCCCGCCGGCGAAGAAGCGCCGGCAGAAGATGCCGACATCGCGCTGCGCGAGGCCCTGGCGCTGGATCCGCAGCAGCTGCAGAAGCAGGCCGGCAAGGCGGCCACGCGCAAGGCCCGGCAATGGCTGGGGGAGCTGGGCGAGGCCCGCCACCAGAGCCACGGCCGGCGCCTGGTCATCCACCTGCCGGCGCTGGCCTGCGAGGTCATCTACCTGGCCGGAGGCGGCTTCGACGGCATGCTTTCGGAGGGCCGGGAAAACGAACGCAAGGCCCTGCACCTGGCCACGCTGGTGCTGCTGTTCCAGGGACAGGGCCAGCCCTGGGACTGGCCGGCCGACAGCGACGCGCCAGCGCTCGACCCCGTGCAACTGAACCCGGCGGAGCGCGACCTGCTCGCCAGCCTCCATGCGCTGCTGCAGGAACTGCTGCGCCAGGGGCTGTCCCACGCCAGCCAGGCCAGCGCCGTGCAGTTGCGCATGCTCAACCTGTCCGCCCGTACCGAGGGGCTGCCGCGTCTCGCCGCCCAGTTGCGCACCCTGGGCGGGCAGATCGGCCGCCTTGCCGACCGCGATGACCACATCGGCGAACGGGAGGTCCTGGTGCAGATGGCCCAGGTGCACGCCCTGGCAACCGCCCTGCAACAGGCCGATGCCCAACGCCTGCCCGCGCTGCGTGGCCGTCTGCGTCGCGATTACCAGGCGGGCGCCACGCTCGACCTGCTGCCCCTGGGCGGGCACTGGTGGACCACGCCCGGCGGCGCGCGCGGCCTGACCCTGGCGTTCTGGGACCTGGAGGAAGGTGAAGTGCGCGAAGCCAGCCTGGCACGCCCGGACAACAGCGACCCGGGCTTTCGCCGCGAATCGGCCTGGAGCCAGCAGGCGTTGTGGAAATCCACGCCGCAGCTGCTGTGCCGGTCGCCGCTGCGCCTCCTCTCGCCCCGCCAGGCCGATGACGGCCGCCTGGCCAGCCATGGCGATACCCGCAGCGAAGCCCAGCTGCACTGGGCGGCTCACGACCCGCGCCTCGGCACCCTGGGCATCGGGCGCTGGAGCGCGCTGCGCGAACATCTGGAGGACAGCGCCGCGCTCAGCGCCGAGGCCCCGACCAGCCTGCTGCTACGCCCGGCCCGCTGCCACGAGGCGGTGCTCGACGAGGTGCGCCAGGCGCTGTGCTGGACGCTGGAGGACGACCAGGGCGAGGCCATCACCCTGGAGCTGCCCTGCACGGCGGAGCGTCGCGATCGTCTGGACAACCTGGAGCGCGCCCAGAAGGCCCGCGACGACATCCGCGCGGTGCTGGTGCGTCCCTGGATGGATGGCCGGCGCCGCACCCTGGAGCCGCTGGCCCTGCTGATCGCCGACAACGGTGAATTGCGCTGCCTGTCACTGGATTTCGAATCGGTGATCCGGGGTGGCCTCAGCCTCAACAGGCGGCTGTTCGAGCGCATCCAGCGCCTGCTCGACCGCCAGCGCCCCACCGCCATCGCTCCGCAAGCGCCCAGCCTGGCCGCGCGCCTGGTGGAGCCGGCGCTGGACGTGCTGGAGTCCCTTGCCAGTTGCGGGCGCCAGCAGCTGTCCCGGCACCAGCGCGAGGTGCTCCAGCAGCAGGAAACACTGGCCCGCGCCGCAGGTGTCGACCTGCTCGCCCAGCACCTGCGGCGATTGCGCGAGCCCGCCGAAGTGCACCCGCAAGCGCTGCTGGCCAGCAGCCATCTGATGGTCCGGCTGCTGGCGCTGGGCTAGGGCCGGCGTCGGCTGGAACCACCAGTCGAGAACCATTCCCGCCCGGGTCCCAGCGGGCGCGCAGCGTGGTTATGCTCGGCTCCTCGCTTATGCATTCCAGTTCTTTACATATACTCAAACATCACTTTTGCGCATAAACCTGAACTGGTATCTTCCCCCGGCTCCGACAGGAGTGCGCGGCCGTGCGCGCAGAAAAGCTGTAAGCAGCCTGACAACAGGACATTTCATGTACGTATACGACGAGTACGATCAACGGATCGTCGAGGACCGCGTCAAGCAGTTCCGCGATCAGACCCGCCGCTACCTGGCCGGGGAACTCTCAGGCGAGGAGTTCCGCCCCCTGCGCCTGCAGAACGGCCTGTATATCCAGCGCTACGCGCCGATGCTGCGCGTGGCGGTGCCTTATGGCCTGCTCTCCTCCACCCAGGTACGCAAGCTGGCGCAGATCGCTCGCGACTACGACAAGGGCTACGCCCACATCAGCACCCGCCAGAACGTCCAGTTCAACTGGCCGGAGCTGGAAGACGTGCCGGAAATCCTCGCCGAGCTGGCCACCGTGCAGATGCATGCGATCCAGACCAGCGGCAACTGCATCCGCAACACCACCACCGACCAGTTCGCCGGCGTCGCCCATGACGAGCTGGTGGACCCGCGCCCCTGGTGCGAGATCATCCGCCAGTGGTCCACCTTCCACCCCGAGTTCTCGCACCTGCCGCGCAAGTTCAAGATCGCCGTCAACGGCGCCGTGAGCGACCGCGCCGCCATCGAAGTGCATGACATCGGCCTGGAGGCGGTGAAGAACGAAGCCGGCGAGCTGGGCTTCCGCGTCTCCGTCGGCGGCGGCCTGGGCCGTACCCCGATCGTCGGCAGCTTCATCAACGAATTCCTGCCCTGGCAGCACCTGCTGAGCTACCTGGACGCCATCCTGCGCGTGTACAACCGCTACGGCCGCCGGGACAACAAGTACAAGGCGCGCATCAAGATCCTGGTCAAGGCGCTGACCCCCGAGGTGTTCGCCGAGCGCGTCAACGCCGAGTGGGCGCACCTGAAGGACGGCCCGACCACCCTGACCGAGGCGGAAGTCGAGCGCGTGTCCAGGCACTTCGTCGACCCGGCCTACAAGGCCCTGGACGACCAGAGCGCCGCCCTCGCCCAGCTCGACGCCGAGCACCCGGGCTTCGCCCGCTGGCGCCAGCGCAACGTGATCGCCCACAAGCGCCCCGGCTACGCCGCCGTGACCCTGTCGCTCAAGCCCACCGGCGTCGCCCCCGGCGACATCACCGACAAGCAGCTGGATGCCGTCGCCGACCTGGCCGACCGCTACGCCTTCGGTGAAGTGCGCAACAGCCACAACCAGAACATCATCCTCGCCGACGTCGAGCAGGCCCAGCTGTTCACCCTCTGGAACGAGCTGCGCGAGCAGGGCTTCGCCACGCCGAACGTCGGCCTGCTGACCGACATCATCTGCTGCCCGGGCGGCGACTTCTGCTCCCTGGCCAACGCCAAGTCGATCCCGGTGGCCGAAGCCATCCAGCGTCGCTTCGATGACCTGGACTACCTGTTCGACATCGGCAACCTGGACCTGAACATCTCCGGCTGCATGAACGCCTGCGGCCACCACCACGTGGGCCACATCGGCATCCTCGGCGTGGACAAGAAGGGCCAGGAGTTCTACCAGGTGTCCCTCGGCGGCAGCGCCGGCCGCGACGCCAGCCTGGCACAGATCCTCGGCCCGTCCTTCGCCCAGGAAGCCATGCCCGACGTGATCGAGAAGATCATCGACGTCTACGTGGAGAAGCGCACCGAGGAAGAACAGTTCCTCGACACCTATCGCCGCATCGGCATCGACCCCTTCAAGGAGCGCGTTTATGCAGCGAATCATTAAGAACAACCAGGTCATCGACGAGACCTGGCACCTGCTGGACAAGGACGCGACCCTCGACGGCCTGTCCAACTGCGACGACCTGATCGTGCCGCTGTCCCTGTGGCGTGATCACGCCCATGCGCTGAAGGCCCGCGATGGCGGCCTCGGCGTCTGGCTGGACGCGGACGAGGAGATCGAGGAGATCGCCGACCAGCTGGACAACTTCAAGGTCATCGCCCTGAACTTCCCGGCCTTCACCGACGGCCGCCACTCCTCCACCGCCTACCTGCTACGCGAGCGCTATGGCTACAAGGGTGAAGTGCGCGCCATCGGCGACGTGCTGCGCGACCAGCTGTTCGCCCTCAAGCGTTGCGGCTTCGATGCCTTCGCCCTGCGTGCGGACAAGGACCCCTACGACGCACTCAAGGCCTTCGAGGACTACTCCGAGGTCTACCAGGCGTCCAGCGACCAGCCCCTGCCGCTGTTCCGCCGCCGCTCGGCCTGAGCCGCGTAGCCAAGAAAAAGCCCCGCACCTGCGGGGCTTTTTCTTGGGCGCGAGCCTGCCAACGTAGCCCGGGCTTCAGCCCGGGACGCACGCCGTTTCATGGGGCGGATCATGTGCCCGTCCAAACATCGTTGGTGGATGAAAAGAGCGTCATCCACCCCACGCATCTGGGTTGGCTCGGCGCCGTAGGATGGGTAGAGCGTAGCGAAACCCATCACCGCAAACGCCGGCTCGCACCCGAGCTACAGGCCAAACACAGCCTGTAGGGGCGACTTCAGTCGCCAAGCAGGCCGCAAGGCTGCCTTGACTCCACGCCTCCCTGCAGCACCGCCTGGTGGATGAAAGGAGCGCCATCCACCCTACACCCCGGTCGGCATCGTGGTTCGAGTTGGGTGCAGATTCGTAGGTTGGCGCCGAGCGCAACGAGGCCCAACGGTGCGATGCCCGGCCTCGCGATGTTGGGCTTCGTACCTCAGCCCAACCTACGGATCACACGGAACGCTCTTTCAGGCGCGCACGCTTTCCCAGGCCACCTGGGCCAATAGGTCGCGGCAGTCGGCGAGGCTCGTGCGGGTGCGGCCGGCCAGCCAGTTGCGGGCGAAGTCGTGGGTCGGGCCGATCACCACCGAGGCGAAGCAGTCCTCGGGCAGGGTTCGCAGGGCGCCGGCTTCACGGTACGCCTGCAGCGCCGCGAGGATGCGCGCGTGGTGTTCGCGGTTGGCTTCGCGCAACTGGTCGCCCACCTCCCCCGCCTCCACCCGCGAGCGGCTGTGCAGGACGAAGCGCGCCCAATCGGGGTTGGCCACCACCCAGTCGATATAGGCGGTGACCAGCAGCTTCACGCAGGCCTCGGCATCGGCTGCCCTGGCGAGCCCCTCCTGCAGCAGCGCGGCGTACTGGCCGACCCCGGCGAGGTAGAGCGCGCCGATGATGCGCTCCTTGTTGCCGAAGTGGTGGTAGAGGCTGCCGATGCTGGCGCCGGAGCGGTCGCGGATCATCTCGATGGTGGTGGCGTCCACGCCTTCCTCGGTGAAGCACCGGAGGGCGGCCTGGAGGATGTCGTCTTTGCGCGAGGAACGAGCCATGGAACTCCCGGTGAAATGACTAGAATATAATTCTAGAATTCTTTTCTAATATTCGTATACTGCTGCGGCGCGCGCTCATCTTCAATCCACTCACGAGAGAATCGGAACCCATGAGCCAGATGTTGCAGATGTTCCAGCAGGCCGGTGCAGCGCAGTTCAGCGCGATGATCGGCCAGGTCGCCCCCTACTTCGCCAGCATCGCCCCGCAGTTCGTCGAACTGCGCGCGGGCTACGCCGAAATCAACTTTCCCAAGCGCCGCGAGGTGCTCAATCACATCGGCACCGTGCACGCCATCGCGCTGTGCAACGCCGCCGAGCTGGTGGCCGGCACCATGACCGACGCCTCCATCCCCGCCGGCACCCGCTGGATTCCCCGCGGCATGACGGTGGAATACCTGGCCAAGGCCAATGGCGACGTGCGCGCCGTGGCCGATGGCAGCGCGGTGGACTGGTCGGTGCTGGGCGACGTCAAGGTGCCGGTGATGGCCTATGTCGGCGACACCGCCGTGCTGCGCGCCGAGATCACCATGTACCTGAGCAAGGCGTGAAAGCGCAGAGGCCCGGATCGCTCCGGGCCTCTTTCATTCACTGCCAGAAGCGCTGCTGGCTGAGGCGACCCCACCCGTTCAGCAACACCCGGTCGACGGCTGCGCTGGCGGCCAGGCCGAAGCGCTCCTGCAGGCTCTTCTTCTCGATGAAGTTGAGCAGGAACAGGTCGGCCTCGCGGGCGCGCTCGGCCAGGTACTCGTCGCTGGTCTTGAGCTCATCCACCAGGCGCTTTTCCAGTGCGGCCATGCCCAGCCAGACCTCGCCGGTGGCCACTTCGTCGATGGCCAGTTGCGGGCGGTAGCGGGCGACGAAGTTCTTGAACAGCTCGTGGGTGGTTTCCAGGTCTTCCTGGAATTTCTCCCGGCCCTTCTCGGTGTTCTCGCCGAACACGGTGAGGGTGCGCTTGTACTCGCCGGCGGTGAGCACCTCGAAGTCGACGTCGTGCTTCTTCAGCAGACGGTGCACGTTGGGCAGCTGCGCCACCACGCCGATGGAGCCGAGGATGGCGAAGGGCGCGGAGAGCACCTTGTCGCCGATGCAGGCCATCATGTAGCCGCCGCTGGCAGCGACCTTGTCGACGCACACGGTCAGCGGGATGCCCGCCTGGCGGATGCGCGCCAGCTGCGAGGAGGCCAGGCCGTAGCTGTGCACCATGCCGCCGCCGCTTTCCAGGCGCAGCACCACTTCGTCAGCGGGAGTGGCCAGGGTCAGCAGCGCGGTGATCTCGTGACGCATCTGCTCGGCGGCCGAGGCCTTGATATCGCCATCGAAGTCGAGGACGAAGACCCGCGGCTTCTGCTCGCCGGCCTTCTTCGCCGCCTTGGCGGCCTTGGCCTCTTCCTTGCGCTGGGCCTTGATGCGGTCCTTGTCCAGCAGCGAGTGCTCCAGGCGCTCGCGCAGGCCTTTATAGAAATCGTTGAGCTTGGTCACCGCCAGCTGGCCACTGCCCCCGCGACGCCCTCGCCCGCGCACGGCGGCTATCGCCACCAGGACGACCAGGATGGCCACCACCAGCGTTATCGTCTTGGCGAGAAAGCTCGCGTAATCGGCTAAGAACTCCACAACACCCCCTTTGGGATCGACTGTCGCCCGCTGTGGCAGGCGCGAAACCGGCCAAGCATACCCGCCCCCATCGGTCATCCACCAGAGATGGAAAAACCGCTTAATAAATAGCGGGAATGCATTCAAACAAGCGTATGTTTTTTCGTTGACAGCCCCAGAGCTTCCCCATAACCTCGCGAAACTTTCAACGTCCCGGGACGGCAGCGTACGTGGGCAGCATCTACCTGATCCGACATGGCCAGGCTTCATTCGGCGCCGATAACTACGACGTGCTCTCCGCCGTCGGAGTTCGCCAGGCCGAAGTCCTCGGCGACCATCTCGCCGGCCTCGGACTGAACCTCGACCGTTGCGTCGCCGGCAGCCTGCAGCGCCAGCAGCACACCGCCGAAGCCGCGCTCTCGCGCTTGCGTGCCGCCGGCCTCGCCGCCCCCGCCGTGGACACCGACCCGGCCTTCAACGAATTCGACGCGGACGCCGTGATCCGTGCGCTGCTGCCCAGCCTGCTGGAGCAGGAGCCCGAAGCCCTGCACATCATGCGCAACGCCCCGCAGAACCGCGCCGAGTTCCAGCGCCTGTTCTCCAAGCTGGTGCTGCGCTGGGTGGCGGGCGACTACGACAACGCCGAGCTGCAGAGCTGGCAGGCCTTCCACGACCAGGTCGCGGGCGGGCTGGAACGTGTGCTGCAACACGCCGAAAGCAAACAGAACATCGCGGTCTTCACCTCCGGCGGTACCATCACCGCCCTGCTCCACCATGTGGCCGGCGTGCCGGCGGACCGCGCATTCGAGCTCAACTGGCAGATCGTCAATACTTCGCTCTCGCGCCTCAAGTTCCGTGGCAGCGAAGTGGCGCTAGCTTCCTTCAACAGTCATGTGCATCTGGAACTGTTGAGGGCGCCGGAACTCATCACCTACCGATGAGCCCGGCCCACTGCGGCTCTCGGGCCGCTAGAAAAACCTGAAAAATAAAGGATAGAACCATGACCACAGTTGCTGACATCGTCAAAAACATGCAGTCCAAGTTCAACGCCGGTGCCGCCGCTGGCCTGGACCTGGTATTCCAGTTCAACATCGAAGATGGCGACAACCACTACCTGGTCGTCAAGGACGGCACCTGCGACGTACAGCAAGGCGACGCCCCGAACCCGAACGTCACCCTGATCATGAGCACCGAGACCCTGGTCGGCATCATGACCGGTGAAACCGACGGCATGCAGGCCTTCATGGGCGGCAAGCTGCGCGCCGAAGGCGACATGATGCTCGCCATGAAGCTCGGCGAGCTCTTCCCGGTCTAAGCTTTCGAGCTGGCCAGGAACAAAGGAAACCGGAGTCCCAGGGCTCCGGTTTTTTTTCGCCCGGCGCAGGTGAATCCGGGCTAATCAGGCAGTTTGATTGTGCTGCAACACGCCTGCCTATAACGGCCCTTCGCCCTTGTGACGCCCTCGGGGCGGCATTAGATTAGCGAATAATCTCGGGCCCTCATCATAAGTAGAAGGGATAAGCATGACGCTTACTGATCAGTCCACCCGCATCCGCGAAGGCGAAGAGCTCGACGCCGCAGCCATCGATCCTTACCTCAAGGCCAATATCCCCGGCCTGACCGGCACGCCGCGCATCAGCCAGTTCCCCGGTGGTGCCTCGAACCTGACCTACCTGCTGGAGTACCCGGAGCGCGAGTTCGTCCTGCGCCGGCCGCCTTTCGGCCACAAGGCCAAGTCCGCGCACGACATGGGCCGCGAATTCCGCATCCTCAACCAGCTCAACGACGGCTTCCCCTACTGCCCGAAAGCCTACGTGCACTGCACCGACGAGTCGGTGATCGGCGCCGAGTTCTATGTGATGGACCGGGTCAAGGGCGTGATCCTGCGGGCCGACGTGCCGGCCGAGCTGAACCTCGACGAAGCCAAGACCCGCGAGCTGTGCAAGAACTTCATCGACAAGTTCGTCGAGCTGCACAACGTCGACTACAACGCCTGCGGCCTGGGCGACCTGGGCAAGCCGGAAGGCTACGTGCAGCGCCAGATCGGTGGCTGGAGCGACCGCTACGAGAAGGCCCTGACGCCCGACGCGCCCACCTGGGAGCCGGTCAAGGCCTGGCTGCGCGACAAGATGCCGGCCGACCACCACAAGCCGGCGATCGTGCACAACGACTACCGCTTCGACAACGTGATCCTCGACCCGGCCAACCCGATGAACATCATCGGTGTGCTCGACTGGGAGCTGACCACCATCGGCGACCCGCTGATGGACCTGGGCAACACCCTCGCCTACTGGATCGAGGCCGCCGACCCGGCGCCGGTACAGCTGATGCGCCGCCAGCCGAGCCACCTGCCCGGCATGCTGACCCGCCAGGCGTTCGCCGACTACTACGCCGAGCGCGCCGGCCTGCCGCCGATCAGCAACCTCGACTTCTACTACACCTACGGCCTGTTCCGCCTGGCCGGCATCGTGCAGCAGATCTACTACCGCTTCTTCCACGGCCAGACCCAGGACAAGCGCTTCGCACAGTTCATCCACATGAACAAGCTGCTGGAGCAGATGAGCCTGCAGGTCATCGGCAAATCACGGCTGTAACACGGCTCACAACAAGGGGAACCCCATGTCCAAGACCCACCTGTTCGACCTCGACGGCAAGATCGCCTTCGTATCCGGCGCCAGCCGCGGCATCGGCGAGGCCATCGCCAAGCTGCTGGCCCAGCAGGGCGCCCACGTGATCGTCTCCAGCCGCAAGATCGACGGCTGCCAGGCCGTCGCCGACGCCATCATCGCGGAGGGTGGCAAGGCTACCGCCATCGCCTGCCACATCGGCGAGATGGAACAGATCCAGAGCGTCTTCGCGCAGATCCGCGAACAGTTCGGCCGCCTCGACATCCTGGTCAACAACGCCGCCACCAACCCGCAGTTCTGCAACGTGCTGGACACCGACCTGTCGGCCTTCCAGAAGACCGTCGACGTCAACATCCGCGGCTACTACTTCATGTCCATCGAAGGCGGCAAGCTGATGAAGCAGAACGGGGGTGGCAGCATCATCAACGTCGCGTCCATCAACGGCGTCTCCCCGGGCGAGTTCCAGGGCATCTACTCGGTGACCAAGGCCGCCGTCATCAGCATGACCAAGGTCTTCGCCAAGGAATGCGCGCAGTTCGGCATCCGCTGCAACGCCCTGCTGCCGGGCCTGACCGACACCAAGTTCGCCTCGGCCCTGACCAAGAACGACGCCATCCTCAACGTCGCCCTGCAGCGCATCCCGCTCAAACGCGTGGCCGACCCGAGCGAGATGGCCGGCACCGTGCTGTACCTCGCCAGCGACGCCTCCAGCTACACCACCGGCGTGGCACTGAACGTGGACGGCGGCTTCCTCTCCTGAGGAAACCCCGCCCATGAAAAAGGGAGCCTTCGGGCTCCCTTTTCGTTTGTGCATCGACGCGGGTGGTGCGGGGCGATCAGCGCCAGTCCTTGAGTGCCTGGGTGGCGACCGGGTTGAGCGGCTGGGCCAGCAGGCCGGTGGGCGAAAGGGCGACGGAGTAGACCGCGCCATCGGCCATCGGCAGGTAGGTCACCCGCTGCGCCTGCGGATCGAAGAGGAACAGGTCGCGCTGGTTCAGCCGCAGCCAGCGCCACAGGTCGATGCCATAGGGGCTGACGGCCAGCTCCGCCTCGGGGTGCTGAGCCAGTTGCTGTTCCTCGATGGCGAGGAAGCGGCCGGAGAGTTTCTCCAGGCGGTAGCCCGGCTGCAGCCCGATCAGCTCGGCCAGGCCCTTCAGGCGCAGCAGGCGCGCGTCCAGCTGCCACAGGTCACCGTCCAGCAGCACGCTGCGCTCGTTGCCCCCCTCCAGCAGGGTCACCTCGTAGCGTTGCGGGCCGAGGGCCTTGAAGTTGAGGGTGACGATGGGCTTGTCGGCATGCAACGGCTCGTAGCGCGTCAGGTCCCAGGCCACGGTGCCCACCAGCAGCGCCAGGGCGAGGAATGCCAGCCCGACGGTGCCGCGCAGCCAGCCGAGGAACCAGCTGCGATCGAAGAGGATGCGCGCGGCGACCACCGCCGCGAGTAGAGCCAGCAGGGCAATGCCCCAGGCCAGGCCGTCGTACTGCATGGAACCCTTTCCTTCTGTGCAAAATAGCCGGCATTATGCGGACCTCCCGGCGCAGCGACCAGTTGCCGCGCTGCGCAATCGGACACAGATCGAGCATTTATGCCCTTCCCTCTCGACTTCGCCGTCGACCCCGTCACCCTTCTGGTGCTGGCGGCGGTCGCCTTTCTCGCCGGTTTCATCGATGCCATCGCCGGTGGTGGAGGCCTGCTGACCATCCCCGCCCTGCTCACCGCCGGCCTGCCGCCGCACCTGGTACTGGGCACCAACAAGCTGTGCGCCACCTTCGGCTCGGCCACCGCCAGCTACACCTTCTACCGGCGCAAACTATTCGAGCCGGCAAAATGGCGCGGCGCCCTGATCGCCACGGCCCTGGGCGCTGCCATCGGCGCCGTCATCGCCCATTGGCTGCCGGCCCACTGGCTGAACCAGATGCTCCCCGCCGTGGTGTTCGGTTGCGGCCTGTACCTGCTGTTCGGCAAGTTGCCGGACGCCCAGCACGCCACGGACGCTCCGATCCCCCGCCGTCGCCAGTGGCCCCAGGGCCTGGGCCTCGGCTTCTACGATGGCGTCGCCGGCCCCGGCACGGGCGCCTTCTGGACCGTCAGCAGCCTGCTGCTCTACCCCCTCGACCTGGTGCGCGCCAGCGGCGTGGCACGCACCATGAACTTCGTCAGCAATGGCGTGGCACTCGCGGTGTTCGTGGTCGGTGGCCAGGTGGCCTGGCTGCTGGGCATCTGCATGGGCGTCGCCCTGATGGCGGGCGCCTTCCTCGGTGCACGCACGGCCATCAGCGGCGGGGCGAAGTTCATCCGCCCGGTGTTCATCTGCGTGGTGTTGGCGCTGACTGCGCGGCTAGCCTGGCAGCACTGGTTCTGAGTGGCCCAGGCGGCGCGCCAGGTAGAGGTCGATCAGGTAGCGCGCGATGGACTTGCTGGCCGGCAACGGCGGCAGGTCATGGATGGAGAACCACTGGGCATCCTCGATCTCGCCGGGCTGCGGGACGATATCGCCACTGACGTACTCGGCGTGGAAGCCGAGCATCAGCGAATGCGGGAAGGGCCAGTTCTGGCTGCCGATGTACTGCGGCGTGGCGATCTCCACGCCGACTTCCTCGCGCACCTCACGCGCCACGCACTGCTCCACCGACTCGCCCGGCTCGACGAAACCGGCCAGGGTGCTGTAGACGCCACTGACGAAGCGTGGCGAACGCGCCAGCAGCAGCTCGTCGCCACGGGTCACCAGCACGATCATGCTCGGCGACAGGCGCGGGTAATGGTGCACGCCGCAGCTCTGGCAATGCATGGCGCGCTCCCCGCTCACCTGGCTCATGCGCGCGCCGCAGCTGCCGCAGAAGCGGTGGTGGTCGGCCCAGGTGCCGATCTGGGTGGCGAAGCCGAGCATGCGGAAGGTGTCCGGATCGCCCTGCATCATCAACTGGCGCAGGCCGACCCAGGCGCTGCCGGGTACATCGGCGGTGCTCGAGAGCTCAAGCAGGTAGATCTCGTCGCCATCGAAATGGCCGATGCCGTGTTCGGAGAGGATCGGCAGGTCCTGGCGCTTCAGCCATTCCCGGGGGAACAGCACGCCATTGCCATCGGCGAGGAACTGCTGGCGGCAGTGGGCCAGGGCCCAGCCACCGGTGCGGCCGGCATCGAGCAGGCCGGGCTGCCAGCGTTCGCCAGCCATCAGGCGGCCACCGACAGGCCCAGGGCGCGCACGCTCTCGGCGGCCAGGTCGAGCACGCTCGGCTGGGCGTCGGGGCGCAGCACGCCGCCGCCCTCGAGGTAGTACTCGAGGCTGGTCAGCGCATCGGCCAGGGTTTCCAGCAGTTGCTCGGACGGCATCTGCGGCGCTTCGATCATGTCCTTCTGGATGAAATCGCCACAGGCGCCCACCAGCAGCGCCGCACGCTCCTGGCCGAGGAACCAGAGGCCGCCACGCACCGCCTGCAGGGTCAGGGGCACGTTGGCCAGGTGCAGCTTGTCGCCGTTGGATTCGAGGTACGCGGTGATCGCACGCTTGGCCATGGCCAGGCCTGCCTGGGCCTCGTCGATGACCACGATGCGCGCCTCGGTCAGTTGGTGCTGGGCGAAGGATTCGGACTCGGTCATCGCCTGGGCGGCGGCCTGGCGGCTTTCGCGGCGCTCGCCACGCTCCAGGTCGGCGACCATGCTTTCCACGTAGAGCACCGCGTCCGCCAGCTTGTGCAGGGACTCGGGCGCGGCCGGCGTCGCCTCACTCCAGCCCGCCACCACCGGCAACTGGGCGTGCAGCGCATTGGCGGCGGAGGTCTGGCCGACCATGCCGAGGGTCTTGGCCAGCTTGCCCAGCAGCGCGTGCAGGCTGCCGAAGCTATCTGTCTGTGCGGTGCCGCGCTCGATCAGGTCGAGCACATCCTTGACGCTGGCCAGCTCCTCGCGGATGGCCGAGGACAGGGAACGCATCACCGCCTGCCCCGGGCCGGCCAGGCGCTGGTATTCCTCTTCCAGCAGGTGGTCGGTGAAGGGCAGCGCGGTCATGCCGAAGACGGTGCGCAGCTCGCTCGCACGAGGTCCCTGGGTATCGGCCAGGGCGACGAGGTAGAGCAGCTCTTTCTGCAGGCTGCGGGGCGCCTCGTAGAGCTCGTTCGCCAGCAGTTGCTTCAGCTCGCGGTCGATGCGCGAGAACAGCTGCTTGCGAGCCTTGCGCGGCAGCAGCTGGCCGTCCAGAACGGCCTCGACGGCAGCGGCGCCGATCCAGCACAGGCGTGCGCGCGGGTCGATGGCGTAGAGGCTGTCGAGACGGCCGAGGGCGCGACCCATCAGCTTCAGGCTGGCCTGGGGGTTCTGCTCGCGGATGAAGCCCAGCAGGCCCACCTGGTACATCTGCCGCAGGCGGCGGGCCAGGAGGTCCTGGGCACCGGTCTCGGGCAGGTTGGCGGCTGCGGGAACGCGCGCCTGGTCCAGGCGCACGCTGAAGAAGAAGCTTTCAGGCAGCGCCGGCTGGCCGGCGGCCTGGCGCAACTCGTTGATCGCCGGCAGGAGCAGCTCGGGCATTTCCTGGCGATGGGCGTCGACGTTCTCCAGGTAGCGACGCAGGACGTAGAGCGCGTTGCTCAGGGCTGCCAGCTGGGTGTCGCGCTCCTCGCCGACACCGGCGGGAATGTCGGTCGCCTGGTCCAGGACTTCCTGGGCCAGCAGTTCGGCGCCGGTCAGCTCGATGAGATTCAGGGTGCCGCGCACCTGCTGCAGGCTTTCCACGGCCTGTTGCAGCAGGCTGCCGTTCTGCCGTTCGACGATGAACTGCTCGAGGCTCTGTTCGGCCTGTTCTATGGTGGCGAACAGCTCGTCGCGCACCAGGCTCAGGGAAGTGGCTCCAGTGACCATGCGTCTAGCGCGCCTCCAGCGCGGAGTTCTCGTACAGCATCAGTCGGCGAATTCCGGCTTCTGTTTGTTCATGTGGGCGGCCATGGCCACGCGCAGGTCGGCGGACTGCAGCATCGCCGCATTCCAGGTGGCGATGTATTCGAGGCCGTCGTCGACGCGGTGGTCACGCATGTAGCGAATCATTTCCTTGGTGCCACGCACGGCGACCGGGGACTTGGCGGCGATCTCGCGGGCCAGGGCGAAGACCCCTTCCAGCAGCGCGTCGCGGTCGGCGTAGGTGCGGTTGACCAGGCCGATGGAGCGGGCCTCCTCGCCGTCGATGGTGCGCCCGGTGTAGGCCAGCTCGCGCATCATGCCGTCGCCGATGAGGCGCGGCAGGCGCTGCAGGGTGCCGACGTCGGCGGCCATGCCGATGTCGATCTCCTTGATGGAGAACTGGGCATCGGTGGTGGAGTAGCGCATGTCGCAAGCGGAAATCAGGTCGATTGCGCCGCCCAGGCAGTAGCCCTGGATGGCGGCGAGCACCGGTTTGCTGCAGGTGTCCACCGCATTGAAGGAGGCCTGCAGCTCGAGGATCTTGCGGCGCAGCGCCAGGGCGTTGCGGCCCACGTCCTTGCCCAGCTGGGCGCCGACCGACGCCAGCAGCATCAGGTCGATGCCCGAAGAGAAGTGCTTGCCGGCGCCGGAGAGGACCACCACGCGGACCTCGTCGTTCTCGCTCGCCCAACGGAAGATGTCGATGATCTCGACCCAGAAATCCGCGTTCATGGCGTTGATTTTCTCGGGGCGGTTTATTTCGACGTGGGCAATCTTGTCTGCCAGTTCTACGCGAAAGGCTTTGTAGTCGGACACGGCAGTCATCCTCGCCAGTTCTGGTGCTGGCCTGTCAGAAATTTCAGGTTTTTTGAATCCGGCAACTATATCAAGCGTTCGATGAAAGTCGAAGGCGACCTCTGTGATGCAGGACACGCCATGGCAGTTAGAAGCCGCTTGCAACGGGGCTCAAGGGCGCGAGCCAAGGGCCTCCTCGTGTACCCGGTTGCGCCACTGGCGCCAGGTATAGAGCGGGATGCCGGCCATGAGCACGAGGAACCCCCAGAAGATAGCCTGCTCGCCCGTGCCGTAGAGCGCCCAGATCGAGTAGGCGAAACCGAGCACACCGATGGCCACCAGGCGGCCACGCTCGTTGGCGGAGAAATCCCCCGGCTGCACCGCCAGTTGCTGCAGCAGCGCGGCGGTGCAGAAGGCGTAGGGCACGACGCCGGTCATGGTGCCGAGCAGGATGATCACGTTGAACACGTCCACCAGCTCGCCCTGCCCGTCCACCAGCACCAGGGCGGTGACCAGCACGCCGGAGATCAGCAGGCCGTTGGCCGGCACATCGTGCTTGTTGGTCCTGGCCAGGGACTCGGGCAAGAGGCCGTCACGCGCGGTGGCCATGGGGATCTGCCCCTGCAGCAGCACCCAGCCGTTGAGCGCGCCGAGGCAGGCGATGACCGCGCCGGCCGCCACCAGGTGGTAGCCCCAGTCGCCGATCAGCACCCTCGCCGCATCGGCGAAGGGCGCCGTGGAACGCACCAGGACCTCGGGGGGCAGCACGCCCTGCACGGCGGTGATGGAGAGGATGTAGACCGCCGCCGCCACCAGCGTGCCGAACACGGTGGCGCGGGGGATGGTGCGCTTGGGGTCGCGCACGTGATCGGCCGGCACGGTGGCGGACTCCAGGCCGATGAAGGACCAGAGCGTCAGCGCCGCCGTGGTGGCGATGGCCTTGGCGTAGCCGCCGGAACCGGGCGGCAGCTCGCTGACATCGGGGATGCGCAGGTACTCGGGGTGGAAGGAGAACCAGCCGAGCACGCCCACCAGCAGCAAGGGGATCAGCTTGAGGGCGGTGAGGATGTTCTGCGCCAGGCCGAAGGCACCGATGCCGCGCAGGTTGACCAGGGTGCAGAGCCAGATGGCACCGATGGCGGTAGCGACCGTCAGCAGCGGGTCGCGCAGGGCCCGGAAGAACACTTGCAGGTAGCCCACCAGGGTCACCGAGATGGCCGCATTGCCGATCCAGGCGGCCTTCCAGTAGGTCCAGGCGCAAAGGTAGCCGGCGAAGGCGCCGAAGCCGTCGCGGGTATAGGCGTAGGGCCCGCCGGCACCGGGGTTGAGCCGGGCCAGGCGGGCGAAGGTCAGCGCCAGGATCACCGCCCCGGTGCTGGAGATGAGCCAGCCGAACAGGCTAAGGCCGCCATAGGCCGCGAGGCTGGAGGGCAGCAGGAAGACCCCGGAGCCGATCATGTTGCCCACCACCAGCGCGGTGCAGGTCCAGAACCCCATGGTGCCTGCCCGGCCCGCCGGTCTTTCCTCGCTCATCGCGCCCCCAGGCCCGTCATTCCCTTATGCAGTCAACGGTATAGCAGCGCCCCGTGGGGCTGTCGTCGTGCTGCAGGCCGTGGACATCGGAATCGAAGCCGGGGAAGCAGTTGTCGAAGGTCCGGGCGAAGGCCAGGTAGTCGATGATCGAGCGAGTCTGCGCGGTGAAACGCTCGCCCGGCATGATCAGCGGGATGCCCGGCGGGTAGGGCACCAGCATGACCGCGGCGATGCGCCCCTGGAGCTGCTCGATGGGCACCGCCTCGACCTCGCCGCGCACCAGCTTGTCGTAGGCCTCCGAGGGCTTGATCGCCAGCTCCGGCAGCGCGGTGTACATGCGTCGCATGGCGCGGGCGGTAGCGTTGTCGCGGTAGCAGGCGTGCAGTTCGTCGCACAGGTCGCGCAGCCCCAGCCCCTGGTAGCGGGCACCGCCGGCACGGGCCACCGAGGGCAGCGCGCTGGTCAGCGGGGCGTTGGCGTCGTAGGAGCGCTTGAACTCCAGCAGCTCGGTGAGCAGCGTGCTCCATTTGCCCTTGGTGATGCCCATGGAGAACAGCACGAGGAAGGAGTAGAGCCCGGTCTTCTCCACCACCAGCCCGCGCTCCCAGAGGAACTTGCCCACCACGGCGGCGGGAATCCCCTGCTCGCCCAGCTTGCCGTCGGCGCTGAGGCCGGGGGTGACCAGGGTGACCTTGATCGGGTCGAGCAGCACGTAGTCGTCGGCCACGTCGCCGAAGCCGTGCCAGTCGGCGCCCGGCTGCAGCAACCAGTCGCGGGTCGCCACCGACTCGGCGCCCTCCACCTGCGGCGGTTCCCAGATATCGAACCACCAGTCCTGGGCATCGAGGGTCTGCCAGACGTTGGCCAGGGCGCGGCGGAAGCTCACCGCTTCGTCGAAGGTCTCCTGGATCAGCGAGCGCCCGGCGGGGCCTTCCATCATCGCCGAGGCCACGTCGAGCGAGGCGATGATGCCGTACTGGGGCGAGGTGGAGATGTGCATCATGAACGCCTCGTTGAAGCGGTCACGGTCCAGCTGGCGACTGCCGCCGTCCTGCACGTGGATCATCGAGGCCTGGCTGAAGGCCGCCAGCAGCTTGTGGGTGGAATGGGTGGTGAACACCAGCGGGCCGTCGTCGGTGCGCCGGGTGCCCATGCCGTAGCGCCCGTCGTAGAACTCGTGGAAGGCCGCGTAGGCGTACCAGGCCTCGTCGAAATGCAGCACCTCGACTACATCGCCCAGCGCCTGCTTGATCAGTTCGGCGTTGTAGCAAAGGCCGTCGTAGGTGGAGTTGGTCACCACCGCCAGCTTCACCTTCGGCGCCCGGCCCCGGGCCAGGGGGCTGGCGTCGATCTTGGCCTGGATGGATTCGCGGCTGAACTCGCTGAGCGGGATGGGCCCGATGATGCCCAGCTCGTTGCGCTCCGGGCAGAGGTACAGCGGGATGGCGCCGGTCATGATGATCGAGTGGAGGATGGACTTGTGGCAGTTGCGATCCACCAGCACCAGGTCGTCGCGGGCGACCATGGAGTGCCAGACGATCTTGTTCGCCGTCGAGGTGCCGTTGATCACGAAGAAGGTGTGGTCGGCGCCGAAGTTGCGCGCGGCACGGGCCTCGGCCTCGGCGAGCGGGCCGGTGTGGTCCAGCAGCGACCCCAGTTCGGGCACCGAGACGGAGAGGTCCGAACGCAGGGTGTTCTCGCCGAAGAACTGGTGGAACGCCTGCCCCACCGGGCTCTTGCGGTAGGCGACGCCACCACCGTGGCCGGGCGTGTGCCAGGAATAGTTGGATTGCGCGGTGTGCTCCACCAGGGCGCGGAAGAACGGCGGCAGCAGGCCTTCGAGGTAGTTGCGCGCGGCGCGGGCGACCTGCCGGGCGAGGAAGGGCACGGTGTCTTCGAAGAGGTAGAGCAGGCCCCGCAACTGGTTGAGGTCGGCCATGGCTTCGGCCGGGGCATTCTCGATGGTGACCTGCTCGCCCAGGGCGAAGATCGGCAGTTGCGGTGCGCGCACCCGGGCCACGCGGATCAGCTCGACCACGTCCTGCAGCAGCCGCTGGTTCTCGCCCGCGCCTTCGGCGGCGACGAGGATGCAGGCCAGGCCATGGTGGGTGGAGGCGACGATGCGCCCTTCGGCGGAACTGGCGGTGGAGAGGATCGCGAAGCCGTCCTGCTCCAGCTCGCGGGCGATGCCGCGCACGCGATCACCGGCGACCGTGTCGGCCTTGATGTCGCGGTGGACGATGAGGATGGGGAACTTCAGGTCTTTGTACATGCAGGCTTCCCGAGGGCGGCGGGGGTCGTCCCGCCTGTGCCCTCAGGGTAGAAGCTTGCCGGAGTCGACGGAACCCCGGCTGCCTCAGCCTGTAAGAAAAGGTCGCGCCTCTGGAACTCGGCCGACTCAGGCTTCCGGAGCCGCCGGTTGCTCCATCTGCACCCAGAGTGCGGGGGCGCCGGAGGACTTCTCGATCACCGCCATGCGGGCCATGTGGGCCTGGACTTCGGCCTCGCTGGCGAGGATCACGCGGCCCGGCGCGCGACCGGTGATGCGGCGGATGGGGCTGGCCTGCGGACCGTTGCCGCTGTCCTCGCCGCTCTCGCCCGCCAGGGACAGGTTGGTCTGGCCACCGGTCATCGCCAGGTAGACGTCGGCGAGGATCTCGGCGTCGAGCAGTGCGCCGTGCAGGTCGCGGCCGGAGTTGTCGACGTCGTAGCGCTTGCACAGGGCGTCCAGGCTGTTGCGCTGGCCGGGGTGGCGACTGCGAGCCATCAGCAGGGTGTCGAGCACGCCGCAGTGTTCGGCGATGTCGGAGCGGTCGCTCTGGCCCAGCAGGGCGAATTCGTTGTTGATGAAGCCGATGTCGAACGCCGCGTTGTGGATGATCAGCTCGGCGCCCTTGATGAACTCGAAGAACTCGTCGGCGATGTCCTTGAAGCGCGGCTTGCCCACCAGGAACTCGTTGGTGATGCCGTGGACCGCGATGGCGCCCTCGTCCACTTCGCGATCGGGCTGCAGGTAATAGTGGAAGTGGCGTCCCGTCAGGCGGCGACCCTCCAGCTCGACGCAGCCGATCTCGATGATGCGGTGACCATCGGTCACCGGCATGCCGGTGGTTTCGGTATCCAGTACTACATAACGCATGTTCGGGCCCGTGAATGAATGGCTCTGTATATAAGGAAGGAAAGCCGCAGGCGGCATTCTAGCGGGCGTTCAGCTCGCTGACACCCCGGTTGGCCAACTGGTCGGCGCGCTCGTTGCCCGGGTGGCCGGTATGGCCGCGCACCCATTGCCACTCCACCTCGTGGCGGTTCACCTGCTCGTCGAGCAGTTGCCACAGGTCGGCGTTCTTCACCGGCTGCTTGGCCGCGGTCTTCCAGCCCCGCTTCTTCCAGTTCGGCATCCACTCGCGAATGCCGCGCATCACGTATTCGGAGTCGGTCACCAGGCGCACCTTGCAAGGCCGCTTGAGCTCGGCCAGGCCACTGATGGCGGCCATCAGCTCCATGCGGTTGTTGGTGGTGTCGCGCTCGCCACCCCAGAGCTCGCGCTCGACGCCCTTGTAGACGAGCAATACGCCCCAGCCACCGGGACCGGGGTTACCCTTGCAGGCGCCGTCGGTGTACATCTCGACTTGATCGGTCACTTATGCCTCGTGTTTCGAATCGCGCCGGCTGACCTTGGCCACCGGCATCGGCACCAGCTTGCCCATAGGCTCGCGGCGTGCCGGACGCAATGGGCGCAGGCCGACCACCAGCTTGCGCGCCACCAATAGATAGAAGCCGGCGCCGAACCACTGCCCGGCGCCTCCCCAGCGCTCCAGCCGGGCCAGGCGTGCTTGCCAGGCTGCCGAAGCGAGCGGCGGACGATAGCACCCGAAGCGGCGTTTCTCCAGCGCGAAGCCCAGCAGGTTGAGCCAGTCCGCGACCCGCGTCGGCGAGATGCAGCGGGCCTTGCCCAGGGCGTCCCCGGCGAAGTAGTGGCGCAGCCCCCAGGGGCTCCATGGGTTGACCCCGACGATCAGCAGGTGCCCGCCGGGCCGCACGCTGCGCGCGGCTTCACGCAGCAGGCCATGAGGCGACAGGCAGAAATCCAGCCCGTGCTGCAGCACCACCACGTCGGCGGCGTGCTCACTGAGCGGCCAGGCATTTTCCTCGCAGACGATCTCGACCCCCGAGAGCGGCGCCCCGAGGTGCACACTGCGCTGGATCTGCTTCGCCCCCGGCGGCAGCTCGGCGCGCGGGCCGTAGTGCACCAGGTAGCCACCGAAATAGCGTGCCAGTTCGTCCTCCAGCAGGCGCTGCTCCTCGAACAGCATCAGGCCGCCGAGCGGACCTTCGAACCAGGTGCGGGCATCGTCGATCAGCTCGATCCAGGCGGGGTCGGCCTGGGCGAAGGCTTTCTCGGTCATGGAAATCTCCTGCATGGGAGCCCTAAGATGCTCCTTTGCTCACTGATTGGCGACCGGATCATGATACAGATCGACCCCCTGCGTGCCTTCTCCGACAACTACATCTGGCTGTTGCAGGATGCGACGGAACGCCGCTGCGCGGTGGTCGACCCGGGTGACGCGACACCGGTGCTGGCCTGGCTCGAGGCCCACCCCGGCTGGACCCTGACGGACATCCTCATCACCCACCACCATGCCGACCACGTCGGCGGCGTCGAGCGCATCAAGGCGGCCACCGGGGCCCGCGTGCTCGGCCCGGCCAACGAGCGCATCCCCGGTCGCGACGAGGCCCTGGGCGAAGGTGACCTGGTGCAGGTGCTGGGTCTTTCGTTCCGCGTCATCCACGTGCCCGGCCACACCCTCGGCCACATCGCCTTCTTCCACGCGGATGCCACGCGGCCGCTGCTGTTCAGCGGCGACACCCTGTTCGCCGCAGGCTGCGGGCGCATGTTCGAGGGCAACCCGGAAGGCATGCAGGATGCCCTCGCCCGCCTCGCCGCGCTGCCGGCGGAAACCCTGGTGTACTGCGCCCACGAATACACCCTGAGCAACCTGCGCTTCGCCCGTGCGGTGGAGCCCGGCAATGCCGATGTAGCGCGACGTTTCGAGGAGGTCACCCGGCTGCGCGAGCAGGACGGCGTCAGCCTGCCCACGACCATCGGCCTGGAACGCCTGACCAATCCCTTCCTGCGGGTGAATGAAACATCCGTAAAAGAAATAGCCGACAAGCGGACCGGGACCCACAATCCCGCACCCGCACAGGTCTTCGCCGTCATCCGGGCATGGAAAGACGGCTTCTGAAACCCCTCTCAGGTCACAGTTGAGCTGGTGAAAACTTGACCACCCCCGGGTCGGTTTCTAGAATCGCCCGATCTTTTTGCCCGGAAAAGCACCCTGACCAATGCCGTCCAAGTCGTACCAAACCCTTGATCTAGACGCATTGGTTCGAGCCTCCCGGGCGCTCGTGCTGGTGTGCGCCGCCGCGCTGGCTGGATGCCAGAGCGCCGCCCACAAGCCCGAGGACGCGGGCCAGGACACCGACCTCGCCGTCGGCATGCAGCAGCAGAACCAGTGGCTGGACGAGGTGCCCGTCGAGCGCGAACCCCAGGACATCTGGGTGCGCATGCGCAAGGGCTTCGCCCTGCAGGACGAGATCGGCGTCAACCCGCGCATCGAGCAACAGCGCCTGTGGTTCGTCAGCAATCCCTCCTTCGTCGAGAACGCCAGCCAGCGCGGCAGCCTGTACATCCACTACATCGTCGAGCGCCTCGAAGAGCGCAAGATGCCGTTGGAACTGGCCCTGCTGCCGGTGATCGAGAGCGCCTACAACCCCTTCGCCTATTCCCGCTCCGATGCGGTGGGGCTGTGGCAGTTCATCCCCTCCACCGGCCGTCACTTCAACCTGCGCCAGACCAGCTGGTACGACGGTCGCCGCGACATCACCGCCTCCACCAATGCGGCCATGGACTACCTCGGCCGCCTGCACGAGATGTTCAACGGCGACTGGCTGCTGGCACTGGCCGCCTACAACGCCGGCGAAGGTACCGTGAGCCGGGCCATCGAACGCAACCAGAAGCTGGGGCTGCCAACCGACTACTGGAACCTGCCTCTGCCCCAGGAAACCCGTGACTACGTGCCCAAGCTGCTGGCCCTGTCCCAGGTGGTACTGGCGCCCGAAGCCTACGGCGTGAACCTCAGCCCCATCGCCAACGAGCCCTACTTCGAAGTGGTCGAGCTCAAGCAACGCATGGACCTGTCCCGCGTGGCCGCCATGGCCGAAGTGGACGAGGACGAGCTCTACCAGCTCAACCCCGCCTTCAAGAAACGCATCACCGTGGACGGCCCGCAACAGCTGCTGGTGCCGACCGAGAAGGCCGAGCTGCTGGCCGCCAACCTGTCGATGATGAAGCCGCAGGACCTGGTGGAGTGGCAGGAGTACAAGGTGCGCAACGGAGACAGCCTGCATGGCATCGCCAACCGCTACCACGTGACGGTGAACACCCTGAAGGAGATCAATGGTCTTTCCGGCAACCACCTGCGCGTGGGCCAGGCCCTGAGCATCCCGGTGGAGCCGGGCGCCAAGCCGAGCCAGCCGCTGTTCCAGAACCTGGCCCGTGCCGAGGAGCGCCCGAGCAGCGCGCCGCGTACCTACAAGGTGAAGAATGGCGACAACCTCTGGCAGATCGCCAAGCAGACCGGGGTCGACGTGGCTGATCTCAAGCGCTGGAACCGTCTTTCCGGCAACGCCCTGAAGGTTGGCCAGAGCCTGGCGCTGCAAGCCCCCGGCCAGGCGCCCGCCAAGAGCACCGCACGCATGGTCGCCTCGATCGACAAGCCCGGCCGCGATGCGGTGACCTACTACAAGGTCAAGGAAGGCGATTCGCTCTACGTGATCGCCAAGCGCTTCAACGTCGAGATGAAGCACCTGCAGCGCTGGAACCCGCGCAGCGGCCACGCGCTCAAGCCCGGCCAGACCCTCACGCTCTACCTCCCCTGAGTCAGCGCCTCCAGGCATCGCCCGGCCAACTGGGCGAAGCGCTGGAAGGCGATGAACTGCTCATGCTTGAGCGCCCTTCCCGATAGCCGGCAGTCGGCGTAGATCACCCCGATCTCGCGGCTGCCCGCCCGCAGCGGTGCGACGAAGAACATCCCCTGGCCGAACCAGCGGCGCATGGGCTGGGTCACCAGGTCGCTCAGGCTGTAGCTCGCCGGGATTCCCATCCACAATGCCTCGCGACTGCGCAGCACATAGCTGAACAGGTGCGGCTGCTCGGGCAGTTCCGCCGGCAGCTCGAACTCGCTGAGCCAATGGGCACTGCCCTCGCCCACCGCGCGCTTGGCGCGGAAGCGCGTCTGCCGATCGGCAAGCACGGCGATCATCACCCGCTCGAGGCCGACGCCCTGGTGCAGGCCCTTGGTCAGGGTGTCGAGGATCAGGCTGACATCCGCATTACGCGAAACCATCATCCCCAGGTCCTGCAACGCCTGCTGCATCAGCAACAGGTCCGGCTGCAGCAGCCGCGCCTTGCGCTGGGCCTGCTGTTGCAGCAACTGCTCGGGATCGGTATTGGGGATCAGCGCGCAGAGCTTGCTGGCACCGAAGGTCGCCGCCACCTTCACCGCCTCGTCGGCGCTGGCCAGTACCTGCTGCATCGCCTCCTCGGGGGTGACGCCGATGAAACTCGCCAACTGCCCCACCAGCTTGCCCATGGACGCCGAATCCCAGCCTTCGAGAGCCGCCTCGCTGATGCGCACGCCGAGGCTGACGGCCTTTACCGAAGGGTCGTTCTGCGCGCTGCCGCCCTGGGCCAGGGCGACGATCTCGCCGAGGTTCCAGCTCTTCACCAGGCCACCGGTGAGCTGGCGGAAGCTGGTGCCCAGCACCTGGCGCACCGCCTCGTCCTCGTCGACGCCGGCCTGGGCCAGGGCGCTGGCCAGTTCGTCGGCCTGCTCGCCGCCGCAACCCCAGAAGGCCAACTCGCCCAGGTGGTAGAGCAAGGCGGCGATGAACACTTCCTCCTGATCGCGGGTGAGCACGTAGCCGGCGATGTTGCGGGCCTGCACGGCGGCATGGAAGGAGCGTGCGAGCAACTCCTGCAGCTGCTCGCGCGGGGCGCGGGTGAGCAGGCCGTCGATCAGCGACAGCGACAGACCGATCAGCCTCACGTTGTCGAAGCCGATCAGCACGATCGCCCGCGAGATGGTGCGGATCGTTTCCTGGGAAGGGTTGTAGTAGACGCTATTGCCGACCCGCAGCACCTTCGAGGTGAGCGCGGCGTCGCGCAGGAGCACGTCGGCCAGTTGCTGGACCGACGCCTTGTCGTGTTGCGCCAGCTTGTGCAGGTCCTGCACCACCGCGGCGAGAGCGGGCAAATCCGCCTGATTGAGCCTGTCGATCCATGACTGCAAACCATGGCTACGTGAACCCAAGATAGGAACCCCTGCACGTTTTCCGGAAGTGTAGTCAAAATGCTGGCCATCCGGCCCTGAACCAGCTCTTTTTCCAGTGGATACAAGCTGTTACTGTACCGGACAAAATGCCCGCCCGACGGCTCCCGCCGAGGGCCCGAGATGCAGCCGGCGGCACGCCCGTCCGAGGTGTTCATGCCCAGCCAGGCTCACGATCCCACCCACGACCACCCTGCCATGGACCGGATACACGCCTGATGCGCCGCCTCTTGCTCCTGATGATCAGCCTGGCCAGCGGCCCGGTGGCCGCGACCATCAGCGAGAGCCATGGCTATGCCCAGTTCGGCACCCTCAAATACCCGGAAAGCTTCTCCCACTTCGACTGGGTGAACCCCGATGCCCCCAAGGGCGGCACGCTGAGGGTGATGGCCTTTGGCACCTTCGACACGCTCAACCCCTACACCTTCAAGGGCAGCAGCCCGGTATCGACGCCGAACTTCCTACAGTACGGCGTCACCGAGCTCAACGAGCCGCTGATGGCGGGCACCGGTGCCTACGACCCCTCTGGCGACGAGCCCGCCTCCAGCTACGGGCTGATCGCGAGAAGCGTCGAGTACAGCGAGGACCGCAGCTGGGTGGTGTTCAACCTGCGCCCGGAAGCGCGCTTCCACGACGGCCAGCCGATCACGGCCTATGACGTCGCCTTCTCCTACCGCACCCTGGTGAGCAGCGGCCACCCGCAGTACCGCACCAGCCTGCAGGAGGTGCAGCGGGTCGACATCCTCAACCGCCACCGCATCCGCTTCGTGCTCAAGCGCGCGGGCAACCCGCTGCTGATCCTGCGCCTGGGCGAGATGCCGGTGCTGCCGCAGCACTACTGGAAGAACCGCGACTTCAAGGCCACCAGCTTCGAGGCACCACTGGGCAGCGGGCCTTACCGCATCACCCAGGTCCGCCCCGGGCGCGGGCTGGTGTTCGAACGGGTCAAGGACTGGTGGGGCGAAAAGCTGCCGGTGAACCGTGGCAAGTACAACTTCGACCGCGTCGAGGTGGAGTTCTACCGCGACAGCAACGTGGCCTTCGAGGCCTTCAAGGCGGGTGAATTCGATTTCTACATCGAGCACCAGGCGAAGAACTGGGCCAATGGCTACCGCTTCCCGGCCATCGCCCGCGGGGATGTGATCCGCGCCGAGATACCGCACCAGATCCCCACCCAGACCCAGGCGCTGTTCATGAACACCCGCCGCGCCACCTTCCAGGATCGCCGCGTGCGCGAGGCCATGGGCCTGATGTTCGACTTCGAATGGACCAACCGCGCACTGTTCAACAACGCCTATGCGCGGGCCCGCAGCTACTACCCCAACAGCGAGTTCGAGGCCGGCGGGAAACCCGAGGGCCAGGAATGGCTGCTGCTCTCCCCCTACCGCGAGCAGTTGCCGGCCAAGCTGTTCACCGAGCCCTTCAAGGTCCCGGAAACCGATGGCCGCGGCATCCCCAGGGAAACCCTGCGCCGCGCCCTGGGTCTATTGGCCGACGCCGGCTGGAAGCTCTCCGGCCAGCGTCTGGTGAACAGCCGTGGCGAACCGCTGCGTTTCGAAATCCTGCTGGTCAATCCGAACCTTGAACGCATCCTCCAGCCCTACAGCGAGAACCTCGCCAGCATCGGCATCGACGTCACCCTGCGTACCGTCGACCGCGCCCAGTACAAGCAGCGCCTGGACCATTTCGACTACGACATGATCCTCATGACCCTGGCCCAGACCCTCAGCCCCGGACTGGAGCAGTCGCTCTACTTCCACTCCAGCCAGGCCTCCGTGAAAGGCAGCAAGAACTACGCGGGCATCGCCGACCCGGTGGTGGACGCCATGGTCGAGAAGCTCCTCGGCGCCCAGAGCCGCGACGAGCAGGTCGCCGCCGGGCGCGCACTGGACCGCACGCTGCTCTGGCAGCACTACAGCATTCCCAACTGGTACATCAACTACCACCGCCTGGCGTACCGCAACAGGTTCGCCTTCGTCACCACGCCGCCCTATACCCTGGGCCTGCGCGCCTGGTGGCTGAAGCCCACGGAGAAATCCCGATGAGCAAGACCCTGCGCTCCCTCTGCCTGAGCGGCTGCGGCGCATTGCTGCTGACCCTCGCCGGCATCGCCCATGCCGAGCCCCGCCACGCGATCACCCTCTACGACGAGCCGCCCAAGTACCCGGCGGACTTCAAGCACTTCGACTGGGTCAACCCGGACGCCCCCAAGGGCGGCACCCTGCGCCTCTCCGGCTTCGGCGGCTTCGACAGCCTCAACGAGTTCATTCCCAAGGGCACGGCGGCGGGCCAGTTGGGGCTGATCCACGACACCCTGACCTATCACTCCCCCGACGAGCCCTTCACCGAGTACGGGCTGCTCGCCGAGAAGATCGAGAAGGCTCCGGACAACAGCTACGTGCGCTTCTACCTGAACCCCAAGGCGCGCTTCAACGACGGCACCCCGGTGACCTCGGACGACGTGGTGTTCACCTTCAACATCCTGGTCGAGCACGGCGACCCGATGTACCGCCACTACTATTCCGACGTGGCCCAGGTGGTGGCCGAGGACAAGCAGCGCGTGCGCTTCGACTTCAAGCACCCGGGCAACCGCGAGTTGCCGCTGATCCTCGGGCAGATCCAGGTGCTGCCCAAGCACTGGTGGGCGACCCGCGATTTCTCCCGGAACACCCTGGAGCCGCCGCTGGGCAGTGGCCCCTATCGCATCACCAAGGTGGACGCCGGACGCTCGATCCGCTTCGAGCGGGTCAAGGACTGGTGGGGCAAGGACCTGCCGGTTAACCGCGGCTACTACAACTTCGACGTCATCACCGTCGACTACTACCGCGACATGTCGGTGGCGCTGGAGGCCTTCAAGGCCGGCCAGTTCGACTTCAACCTCGAGTACTCCGCCAAGGACTGGGCCACCGGCTACGACAGCCCCGCCCTGCGCGCCGGCAAGATCATCAAGCAGGCCATCCCCAACCACAACCCGGTGGGCATGCAGGGCTTCGCCTTCAACATCCGCCGGCCGGTGTTCCAGGATCGCCGGGTGCGGGAGGCCATCGCCTCGCTGTTCGATTTCGAATGGACCAACAAGCAGCTGTTCTTCGGTTCCTACAAGCGCACCCGGAGCTTCTTCGAGAACTCCGAGATGGCCGCCACCGGGCTCCCCAGCGAGGCCGAACTGAAGATCCTGGAACCGCTGCGCGGGCAGATCCCCGACGAGGTCTTCACCCAGGAATTCAAGCCACCGGTCAGCGATGGCAGCGGCATCATCCGCGAGCAGAAGCGCCGCGCCTACAAGCTGCTCACCGAGGCCGGCTACCGCATCGAGAACGACAAGATGGTCGGCCCCGACGGCAAGCCCCTGGCCTTCGAGATCATGATCGCCCAGGCCAACCTGGAGCGCGTGATCCTGCCGTTCAAGCGCAACCTCTCCGAGCTGGGCATCGACCTGACCATCCGCCGTGTCGACGTCTCGCAGTACATGAACCGCCTGCGCTCGCGCGACTACGACATGATCCCCGGGACCTGGGGCCAATCCAACTCGCCGGGTAACGAGCAGATGGAGTTCTGGCACTCGCGCAGCGCCGACAGCCCGGGCAGCCGCAACTTCATCGGCCTGCGCGACCCGGCCATCGACAAGCTGGTCGAAGGGCTGATCCGCGCCGACTCGCGGCAGAGCCTGATCGACCATTCCCGCGCCCTGGACCGGGTGCTGCTGTGGGGCAACTACGTGGTGCCCAACTACTACGTGGACACCTGGCGCGTGGCCTACTGGAACCAGTTCGACCGCCCCGCCACCACGCCGCTGTATGACTTCGGCATGCTCACCTGGTGGCAGAAGCCCGGCGCCAAGCCCCCCGCTGAGGAGGCCGATGCCGAAGACGCCCCGGCCAACGCCGCACAGAGCGAGGAAGCGCAGTAATGCTCGCCTACATCCTGCGGCGCCTGCTGCTGATCATCCCCACCCTGTTCGGCATCCTGCTGATCAACTTCATCATCATCCAGGCCGCCCCCGGCGGCCCCGTTGAGCAAATGATCGCCAAGCTCGAAGGCTTCGATGCCGCCGCCGGCGGCGCCACCGGGCGCATCTCCGGCGGCGGCGCCGAGGTTTCGGTGGCCGGCTCGAACTACCGCGGCGCCCAGGGCCTGGACCCGGAGCTGATCAAGGAAATCGAGAAGATGTACGGCTTCGACAAGCCGGCCCATGAACGCTTCTGGCTGATGATCAAGAACTACCTGCACTTCGACTTCGGCAACAGCTTCTTCCGCGATGCCAAGGTCACCGACCTGATCATCGAGAAGATGCCGGTTTCGATCTCCCTGGGCCTGTGGAGCACGCTGATCATGTACCTGGTGTCGGTGCCCCTGGGCATCGCCAAGGCGGTGCGCCACGGCAATGCCTTCGACGTCTGGACCAGCACCGCGATCATCGTGGGCTATGCCATTCCCGCCTTCCTCTTCGCCATCCTGCTGATCGTGCTGTTCGCCGGTGGCAGCTACTACGACTGGTTCCCCCTGCGCGGGCTGACCTCCAACAACTTCGACGAGCTGAGCCTGGGCGGCAAGATCCTGGACTACCTCTGGCACCTGGTGCTGCCGGTACTGGCGCTGGTGATCGGCAACTTCGCCACCCTCACCTTCCTGACCAAGAACAGCTTCCTCGACGAGATCAACAAGCAGTACGTGATCACCGCCCGCGCCAAGGGCCTGTCGGAGAGACGCGTGCTCTACGGCCACGTGTTCCGCAACGCGATGCTGCTGATCATCGCCGGCTTCCCCGCCGCCTTCATCGGCATGTTCTTCACCGGCTCGCTGCTGATCGAGGTGATCTTCTCCCTCGACGGCCTGGGTCTTCTGAGCTTCGAATCGGCGCTGAACCGCGACTATCCGGTGGTGTTCGGCACCCTGTTCATCTTCACCCTGCTGGGACTGATCGTGAAACTGATCGGCGACATCACCTACACCCTGGTCGATCCGCGCATCGACTTCGAAAGCCGGGAGGGCTGACATGCAACTCTCGCCAATCAATCGACGTCGCTTCGAGCGCTTCAAGTCCAACAAACGGGGCTGGTGGTCGCTCTGGCTGTTCCTCGTGCTGTTCATCGCCAGCCTGGGCGCCGAGCTGATCGCCAACGACAAGCCGCTGGCCGTGCGCTACGACGGCCAGTGGTACTTCCCGGTGTTCAAGCGCTACCCGGAAACCGCCTTCGGCGGCGAGTTCCCCCTGGAGGCCAACTACAAGACGCCCTACATCCGCGAGCTGATCGCGGCCAAGGACGGGCGGATGATCTGGCCGCCGGTGCCCTTCAGCTACGAGACCATCAACTACGACCTCAAGGTGCCGGCCCCCGCGCCGCCCTCCGCCGACAACCTGCTGGGCACCGACGACCAGGGGCGCGACGTGCTCGCCCGGGTCATCTACGGTTTCCGCATCTCGGTGCTGTTCGCCCTGACGCTGACCATCCTCAGCTCCATCATCGGCGTCATCGCCGGTGCCCTGCAGGGCTTCTACGGGGGGTGGGTGGACCTGGCCGGGCAACGCCTTCTGGAAATCTGGTCGGGCCTGCCGGTGCTCTACCTGCTGATCATCCTCGCCAGCTTCGTGCAGCCGAACTTCTGGTGGCTGCTGGGCATCATGCTGCTGTTCTCCTGGATGAGCCTGGTGGACGTGGTGCGCGCGGAGTTCCTCCGGGGTCGCAACCTGGAGTACGTGCGCGCCGCCCGGGCGCTGGGCATGCAGAACGGCGCGATCATGTTCCGCCACATCCTGCCCAACGCCATGGTCTCGACCATGACCTTCATGCCCTTCATCCTCACGGGCGCCATCGGCACCCTCACCGCCCTGGACTTCCTCGGCTTCGGCCTGCCGCCCGGTGCCCCCTCGCTGGGCGAGCTGGTGTCCCAGGGCAAGGCCAACCTGCAGGCACCCTGGCTGGGCATCAGCGCCTTCGCCGTACTCGGCGTCATGCTGACCCTGCTGGTGTTCATCGGCGAAGCCGCCCGCGATGCCTTCGACCCGAGGAAGTGAGATGAGCGAGAACCTGATTGAAATCCGCGACCTCGCGGTCGAATTCGTCACCGGGCAACACACCCAGCGGGTGATCGAGGGCGTGAGCTTCGACATCCGCAAGGGCGAGACACTGGCACTGGTCGGCGAGTCCGGCTCGGGCAAGTCGGTGACCGCGCACTCCATCCTGCGCCTGCTGCCCTACCCGCTCGCCCGCCACCCGGCCGGGAGCATCCAGTACGCCGGCAAGGACCTGCTCAAGCTGCCCGAGGCCAAGCTGCGCGGCATCCGTGGCAACCGCATCGCCATGGTCTTCCAGGAGCCCATGACCTCGCTCAACCCGTTGCACAGCATCGAGAAGCAGATCAAGGAAGTGCTGGCCCTGCACAAGGGCATCAGCGGCAAGGCCGCCACCCAGCGCACCCTGGAGCTGCTGGAGCTGGTGGGCATTCCCGAGCCGGCCAAGCGGCTGAAGGCCTACCCGCACGAGCTTTCCGGCGGCCAGCGCCAGCGGGTGATGATCGCCATGGCCCTGGCCAACGAGCCGGAGCTGCTGATCGCGGACGAGCCGACCACCGCACTGGACGTCACCGTGCAGCTGAAGATCCTCGAGTTGCTCAAGGAATTGCAGGCCCGCCTGGGCATGGCGCTGCTGCTGATCACCCACGATCTGAACCTGGTGCGACGTATCGCGCATCGCGTATGTGTCATGCAGCGCGGTTGCATCGTCGAACAGGCGTCGTGTGAAGAATTGTTCCGTGCACCGCAGCATCCCTATACCCGGGAACTGCTCGCCGCCGAGCCCTCGGGCAAGCCGGTGGACAGCCCGCAGGGGCCGCCGTTGCTGGAGGTGGACGACCTGCGTGTGTGGTTCCCGGTGAAGAAGGGATTGCTGCGCCGCACGGTCGATCATGTGAAGGCCGTGGACGGTATCGACTTCACCCTGCATCAGGGCCAGACCCTGGGCATCGTGGGTGAAAGCGGTTCCGGCAAGTCCACGCTGGGCCTGGCGATCCTCCGGTTGCTCGGCAGCCAGGGCGCCATCCGCTTCCAGGGCCAGGCCCTGGAGGGGCTCTCGCAGAAGGAGGTGCGTCCGTTCCGGCGCCAGATGCAGGTGGTGTTCCAGGACCCCTTCGGCAGTTTGAGCCCACGCATGTGCGTGGGCCAGATCGTCGGGGAAGGCCTGAAGATCCATGGCATGGGCACCGAGGCGGAGCAGGAACAGGCCATCATCGACGCGCTCCTGGAGGTGGGGCTGGATCCGGAAACCCGGAACCGCTACCCCCATGAGTTTTCCGGCGGGCAACGGCAACGGATCGCCATTGCCCGGGCATTGGTGCTGAAACCGGCGCTGATCCTGCTGGACGAGCCCACTTCGGCGCTCGACCGGACGGTGCAGCGCCAAGTGGTGGAGTTACTGCGCTCGCTGCAGGCCAAGTACAACCTGACCTACCTGTTCATCAGCCACGACCTGGCGGTGGTCAGGGCCCTGAGCCACCACCTGATGGTGGTCAAGCACGGCAAGGTGGTTGAGCAAGGCCCTGCCGAGACGGTCTTCGCCGCACCGCAGCACACTTATACGAAGCAGTTGCTGGAAGCCGCATTCCTGGCTCCGGAAACTGCCAATTAACCAGAAGAGGAAGAACGCACATGGGTTTTCTCGCCGGTAAGCGCGTACTGATCGTTGGCGTCGCCAGCAAACTGTCCATCGCATCGGGCATCGCTGCTGCCATGCACCGTGAGGGCGCCGAGCTCGCCTTCACCTACCAGAACGAAAAGCTGAAGGGCCGTGTGGAAGAGTTCGCCGCAGGCTGGGGCTCCAACGCCGACCTGTGCTTCCCCTGCGACGTCGCCAACGACGACGAGATCGCAGCCGTATTCGAGGCCCTGGGCAAGAAGTGGGACGGCCTGGACTGCATCGTCCACTCCGTCGGCTTCGCACCGGGCGACCAATTGGACGGTGACTTCACCGAGGTCACCACCCGCGAGGGCTTCCGCATCGCCCACGACATCAGCGCCTACAGCTTCGTGGCCCTGGCCAAGGCCGGCCGCGAGCTGATGAAAGGCCGCAATGGCAGCCTGCTGACCCTGTCCTACCTGGGCGCGGAACGCACCATGCCCAACTACAACGTGATGGGCATGGCCAAGGCCAGCCTGGAAGCCGGCGTCCGCTACCTGGCCGGCAGCCTCGGCCCGGAAGGCACCCGCGTCAACGCCATCTCCGCCGGTCCGATCCGCACCCTGGCCGCTTCCGGCATCAAGAGCTTCCGCAAGATGCTCGCCGCCAACGAGAAGCAGACCCCCCTGCGCCGCAACGTGACCATCGAGGAAGTCGGCAACGCCGGCGCCTTCATCTGTTCCGACCTGGCCTCGGGCATCAGCGGTGAGATCCTCTACGTCGACGGTGGCTTCAACACCACTGCCATGGGCGCGATCGAAGACTGATCGCCCCGGACGTGAAAAAGCCCGCCATCAGGCGGGCTTTTTCATGGGGGCTCGAAAGCCGGCATTTGCGCAGCCTTTGGCTCGGACGTAGCCCGGGCTGCAGCCGGAAAGAGCTCCGCTCCCTCCCCTTTCTCCCGGGCATGAAAAAGGCCGCTTCCGCGGCCTTCCTCAATCACGCCAGGTCGATCAGAAACGCTCGACCTTGGCTTCCGCTTCCAGTTGGCGACGGTAGGCAGCGAAATCCTGCTGACCGCTGCGCGAAGCCAGGAAACGGCCATACATGGCCTTGTCCTGCTCGGATAGCGCGTCCTCGGGCTGGCTCACGCCATTCAGGCGGATCACCACGTAGTCGCCATTGCTCAGCTTCAGGCTGGAGAAGGTCGGCTTGTCGGCAGACTCGGGCTTGCCCATGCGGAACAGGGTCTGCAACAGGGCGGGGTCTACACCTTCCTGGCTGCGGGTGGCGGCCTCGACCACGCTCCAGGTCTGGCCTTGCGGCGCCTGGGTAGCGGGGGTCTTGCCTTCACGCAGGCTGGCCAGCAGCTCATCGGCCTTGGCCTTGGCCGATTCGCTGGCCTTCTCCTGGGTCAGGTGCTGACGGATGCTGTCGATGACGGAAGCCAGTTCGAGCTGGGTGGGCTTGCGGTGCTCCTTGGCACGCAGGACGACCACGGTGTCCGGATCAAGCTCGATGGCGCCACTGTTGCCGCCGTCTTCAAGGACCTCGGGGCTGAATGCAGCCTGCAGGACCTGGCGATTGGCAGTCAGGCCTTCGCCACCCTCACGACCGAAGGGCGCGCTGGTCTGGACCTTGAGGTTCAGCTCCTGGGCCGGCTGGGCCAGGTCGGACGCCTCGAATGCGGAGTCCTCCAGTTCCTTGGTGGCTTCGACGAAGCGCTGCTCGACCTGTTGGGTCTTCAGCTCGCGGACCATCTTCTCCTTCAGGCTGTCGAAGCTCGGCACTTCGGGGGCCTGGATCGCCAGCAGCTTGATCAGGTGCAGGCCGTAGGGCGTGCGCACCGGAGCGGAGACTTCGTCCTTCTTCAGGGCGTAGAGCGCGTCCTCGAACGCCGGCTCGTAGACACCGCGACCGGCGAAACCGAGGTCACCACCGTTGGCAGCGGAGCCGGGGTCCTGGGAGAACTCCTTGGCCAGGGCGGCGAACGCCTCGCCCTTGTCCAGGCGCTGCTTGATCTCGTCGATCTTGGCCTTGGCCTGCTCTTCGGTCTGCTGGTCGTTGATCTCGACCAGGATGTGGGCCGCGTCGCGCTGCTCGGAGAGGTTGCCGATCTCCTTGTCGTACTGGGCCTTGAGGTCGTCCTCGCTGACTTCGACCTGGCTGAAGAAAGCTTCTTTCTTCAGTTCGACGTATTCGAGCACGACCTGCTCCGGGCTCATGAACTGGCCCTTGTGCTCGTCGTAGTAGGCCTGGATCTCGTCATCGCTGACCGTGACCGCCTTGGGGTCGGCCTTGAAGGTCAGGGTCGCGAAGTCGCGGGTCTGCTTCTCCAGACGGGCGAAGGCACGGATTTCCTCGTCAGTGACGAAGCCACTGCCGGCAAGGCCTGCGCGCAGCTGGCCGACGAGCATCTCCTGCTCGAGCATCTGGCGGAACTGCAGGCGGGTGTAGCTCATCTGGCGGATCACCTGATCGAAGCGATCAGGGTTGAACTTGCCATCGACCTGGAATTCGGGGGTCTGCAGGATCAGTTGATCCAGGGCAGGCTGCGAGAAGGCGAAACCGGACGACTTTGCGCCTTGCAGCAGCAGCTTGCGCTCGATCAGCCCCTTGAGGGCGGCTTCGCGCAGCAGCTTGTCGTCCAGCTGGGAAGCATCGAAGTCCTTGCCCAATTGCTGCATCAGCTGGCGGCGCTGCATGTCTGCGGCCTGGCTCAACTGGTCGAGGGTGATCTCCTCACCGTTGACCTTGGCGGCATCCTGGCGATTGCTGGTGGCATTGAAGATGGCGTCGAAACCCGTCAGCGCGAGCAGCGCGATGATGACGCCGATAATGGTCTTGGCAATCCATCCCTGTGAATTGTCCCTGATGTTCTGCAGCATGCGTCCCCCAGAAACGGCTGTACCGAATAAAACAGCCGCGCAGCGCGGGTAGAGTCTGGATATAAGAAAGGCGCATCCGAGGATGCGCCTTCTCTCGTAACTGGCGGAGCGGTCGGAAGCTGGGCTTCCTGGACGCGGGGTATTCCCCGTGGTCTACCGCTCCGCTGCCAGCCAGGGCGAGGCCCCGGCTGGAAGGGCAAAGCCCGAAAGACGCTTAGTTGACGGCGTCTTTCAGAGCTTTACCAGCTTTGAAGCCAGGGATCTTGGCAGCAGCGATCTTGATCGGCTTGCCAGTCTGCGGGTTACGGCCAGTGCGAGCAGCGCGCTCTTTCACAGCGAAAGTACCGAAACCTACCAGCACCACGGAATCACCAGCCTTCAGAGCGCCAGTGACGGATTCGATAACTGCGTCCAGCGCACGGCCAGCGACAGCTTTCGGGATATCAGCAGATGCGGCGATGGCATCGATCAGTTCCGACTTGTTCACTCTTAAGTCCCCTTATTTCTGTTGAGTTTGTTTCTTAGTTGTTTGGTGTAAGCAAAGCGGGTGCTGGATGGCCTGCCGACACATAAGAGCCGCTTTATAACAAGGGCTAGAAAAATGTGTCAAGAAAGCCCCCCGGCTAATGCGTGCTGATTCGCTCCTTGGAATCAGACTCGCGCTTGTCATCCTTTGCAACCATCTCGGGAGCCGCATCGGGCAAGGGCTCCGGGGCGTATTGCAGCGCAATTTGCAGGACCTCGTCAATCCATTTAACAGGTTTAATGGCCAGGTCCTGCTTGATATTTTCGGGAATCTCTTTCAGATCACGCACATTCTCTTCGGGGATGATCACAGTCTTGATCCCGCCCCTGTGAGCAGCCAGCAATTTCTCTTTCAGACCCCCGATGGCGAGCACCTGACCACGCAGGGTGATCTCCCCGGTCATGGCCACATCGGCCCGCACGGGAATCTGCGTCATGGCCGAAACCAACGCGGTGCACATCCCGATACCCGCGCTCGGACCATCCTTCGGGGTCGCCCCTTCCGGCATGTGGATGTGGATGTCACGCTTCTCGTGGAAGTCCGCGGGAATACCGAGGCTCTTCGCGCGACTGCGCACGACGGTCAAGGCAGCCGTGATGGATTCCACCATCACATCGCCCAGCGAACCGGTCTTGGTCAGCTGGCCTTTGCCAGGAACCACAGCGGCTTCGATGGTCAGCAGTTCGCCGCCGACCTGGGTCCAGGCCAGGCCGGTGACCTGCCCGATCTGGTCCTGCAGCTCGGCAAGGCCATAGCGGAACTTGCGCACACCAAGGAAGTGCTCGAGGGACTCGGCCGTTACCAGCACCTTGAAGCGTTTCTCGCGGGCGTGCTCCTTGACCGCCTTGCGGCACACCTTGGCCAGTTGCCGCTCAAGGCTGCGCACGCCCGCCTCACGGGTGTAATAACGGATGATGTCGCGAATCGCGGCCTCATCGAACTCCAGCTCGCCCTTCTTGAGGCCGTTGGCCTGGGTCTGCTTGGGCGCGAGGTACTTGGTGGCGATATTGACCTTCTCGTCCTCGGTGTAGCCCGGAAGACGGATCACTTCCATGCGATCCAGCAGCGGCGCCGGAATGTTCATGGAGTTGGCTGTGCAAAGGAACATCACGTCGGAAAGGTCGTAGTCGACTTCCAGGTAATGGTCGTTGAAGTTGTGGTTCTGCTCGGGATCGAGCACTTCCAGCAGCGCAGAGGCGGGGTCGCCACGCATGTCGCTGCCCATCTTGTCGATCTCGTCCAGCAGGAACAGCGGGTTACGTACGCCGACCTTGGTCATCTTCTGGATCAGGCGACCCGGCATGGAACCGATGTAGGTCCGACGGTGACCGCGAATTTCAGCCTCGTCGCGCACGCCACCGAGGGCCATGCGTACGAACTTGCGGTTGGTGGCGCGAGCGATGGACTCGGCCAGCGAGGTCTTGCCGACGCCGGGCGGACCGACCAGGCAAAGCACCGGGCCCTTGACCTTCTTCACGCGCTTCTGCACGGCGAGGTACTCGAGGATACGATCCTTGACCTCCTCGAGGCCATAGTGATCGGCATCGAGGATATCCTCGGCCTTGGCGAGGTCGAGACGCACCTTGCTCTCGGCCTTCCAGGGCACATTGACCAGCCAATCGATATAGGAACGCACCACGGTGGCTTCCGCGGACATCGGCGACATCTGCTTCAGCTTGTTCAGCTCGGCATTGGCCTTGGCCAGCGCTTCCTTGGTCAGGCCCGCGTTGTCGATGCGCTTCTTGAGCTCCTCGATCTCGTTGTGGCCTTCATCGATGTCACCCAGTTCTTTCTGAATGGCCTTCATCTGCTCATTCAGGTAGTACTCGCGCTGGCTGCGTTCCATCTGCTTCTTCACGCGGCCACGGATACGCTTCTCGACCTGCAGCAGGTCGATCTCGGCATCCAGCAACGCCAGCACGTGCTCGACGCGCTCGGGAAGCTCGGTGATTTCGAGGATTTCCTGCTTCTGCTCGATCTTCAGCGCCATGTGAGCAGCCATGGTGTCCACCAGGCGACCGGGCTCGTCGATGCTGTTCAACGAGGAAAGCACCTCGGCGGGCACCTTCTTGCCCAGTTGCACGTACTGCTCGAACTGGCTCAACAGGCTACGGGTGAAGACCTCGGACTCGCGCTCGCCAGCGTCCACCTCATCGATGAGGGAGACCTCGGCGCGACAATGGCCATCGACCTCGGTGAAACGCTCGATCGAACCACGTTGCTCGCCCTCGACCAGCACCTTCACGGTGCCGTCGGGCAATTTCAGCAATTGCAGGACGGTCGCAACGGTGCCGACCCGGTAGAGGGCGTCTTCGCCCGGATCGTCATCGGCCGGATTCCTCTGCGCCAACAGAAGAATTTGCTTGTCCCCGGTCATCGCGGCTTCGAGGGCCTCGATGGATTTTTCACGGCCCACGAAGAGTGGGATGACCATGTGCGGATAGACCACGACATCACGCAATGGCAGGAGAGGCAATTCAACGGTTGTCTTCATGATTTCAGCTCTACAGCGGCCAATGGCCGGTAACAGATGGGATAACCCTGGGACCTAAGATGGGGGCAGGTCCGGGAAAAAACAAGCGCTGTAGTAGGAAATGCAAAGGGGCCCGGAGGCCCCTTTGTTTCATCAAGCGTCAGGCGCGGCCTTGGCCGGCTGCTCGCTGTTCTCATAGATCAGCAAGGGCTTGGAAGTGCCTTCGATGACACTCTCGTCGATCACCACTTTGCTCACCTCGGTCTGCGAGGGGATTTCGTACATGGTATCGAGCAGAATGCCTTCGAGGATGGAGCGGAGGCCACGGGCACCGGTCTTACGCTCCAGAGCGCGGTGGGCGACTGCCTTCAGCGCATCGGGACGGAATTCGAGATCGACCCCTTCCATCTCGAAGAGCTTGGCGTACTGCTTGGTCAGCGCATTCTTAGGCTCGGTGAGGATCTGCATCAGCGCGGCCTCGTCGAGCTCGTCCAGCGTGGCGATGACCGGCAGACGACCGACGAACTCCGGAATAAGCCCGAACTTCACCAAATCTTCCGGCTCTGCGTCACGGAGGGCTTCGCCGACCTTCTTGCCCAGCTCGACACTGCGGACCTCGGCATTGAAGCCGATGCCGCCGCGAGCGGAACGGTTCTGGATGACTTTTTCCAGACCCGCGAACGCACCACCGCAGATGAACAGGATATTGCGCGTATCGACCTGCAGGAACTCCTGCTGCGGATGCTTGCGACCACCCTGGGGCGGAACCGAAGCGACAGTACCTTCGATGAGCTTCAACAGCGCCTGCTGCACGCCCTCGCCCGACACGTCACGGGTGATGGACGGGTTGTCGGACTTGCGTGAAATCTTGTCGATTTCGTCGATATAGACGATGCCCATCTGGGCCTTCTCGACGTCGTAATCGCACTTCTGCAGCAGCTTCTGGATGATGTTCTCGACGTCCTCACCCACGTAGCCCGCCTCGGTGAGGGTGGTGGCATCGGCGATGGTGAAGGGAACATTGAGCAGACGGGCCAGCGTCTCGGCCAGCAGCGTCTTGCCCGAGCCGGTCGGGCCGATCAGCAAGATGTTGCTCTTACCGAGTTCGATATCGTCTTTCTTGTCACGCTGGTTGAGGCGCTTGTAGTGGTTGTAGACCGCTACGGCCAGCACCTTCTTGGCACGTTCCTGACCAATGACGTACTGATCGAGGATGGTGCGGATTTCCTTGGGCGCGGGCAGCTTGTGCGCGCTGTTCTCGGCCTGGGCTTCCTGCACCTCCTCGCGGATGATGTCGTTGCACAGGTCCACGCACTCGTCGCAGATAAAGACCGAGGGGCCGGCAATCAATTTGCGCACTTCGTGCTGGCTTTTGCCGCAGAAGGAGCAATAGAGCAGCTTGCCGTTGTCCTCGCCATTGCGGGTGTCAGTCATTCGATCAATCCAATCGGGATAGGCATGAAACACAAGATGAAGGCAAATGCGGGCATTTTCAAGCCCGCGAAGCGGCCGGAGATGTTCCGGCCGCGGTATTGCGGAACCGCTTAGCTCGCCAGTTGGCGCTTGCTGTGGACCTGATCGATGAGGCCGTACTTGACTGCCTCTTCACCGCTCATGAAGTTGTCGCGATCGGTATCGCGGGCGATGACGTCGATCGGCTGACCGGTGTGGTCGGCGAGGATCTTGTTCAGGCGCTCACGGATGGTCAGGATCTCGCGGGCATGGATCTCGATGTCCGAAGCCTGGCCCTGGAACCCCCCCAGCGGCTGGTGGATCATCATCCGCGAATGCGGCAGGCAGTAGCGTTTGCCGGCAGCGCCACCGGCGAGCAGGAGCGCGCCCATGCTGCAGGCCTGGCCGATGCAGGTGGTGGAAACGTTGGGCTTGATGAACTGCATGGTGTCGTAGATCGACATGCCAGCCGTCACCGAACCGCCCGGGGAGTTGATGTAGAGGTGGATATCCTTGTCGGGGTTCTCCGCCTCGAGGAAGAGGAGCTGCGCCACGACCAGGTTGGCCATGTAGTCCTCGACCGGACCGACCAGGAAGATCACCCGTTCCTTGAGGAGGCGCGAGTAGATGTCATAGGCACGTTCGCCACGGGCGGACTGCTCGATCACCATGGGCACGAGGCCACCAGCGGCCTGGATATCAGGGACCTGTTGCTGCATATAAGAATTGCGGGACATGTCCAGCGATCACTCCCTAACTAATGTCATGTCTCAAAGACGCATAAGCCAGCGCGGAGGCTGGCTTATGGTGTGCTCGAACGAGGCGAAACGATCAGGCGGCTTGCGGAGCTTCTACCGGCTTGACTGCATCTTCGTAGGAGACCGCTTTATCGGTCACGTTGGCCTTCTGCAGGACAGTATCTACAACTTGTTCTTCCAGCACAACAGAACGCACTTCGTTCAGTTGCTGGTCGTTCTTGTAGTACCAGGCCACGACTTGCTCGGGCTCCTGGTAAGCGGAAGCCATTTCCTCGATCAGCTCGCGAACGCGGGCGTCATCGGGCTTGAGCTCGAACTGCTTGACCACTTCGGCGACGATCAGGCCCAGCACGACGCGGCGCTTGGCTTGCTCTTCGAACAGTTCGGCCGGCAGTTGGTCGGGCTTGATGTTGCCACCGAACTGCTGGACGGCCTGCACGCGCAGACGATTCACTTCGTTGCCGATCAGGGCCTTCGGCACTTCGATCGGGTTGGCAGCCAGCAGGCCGTCCATCACCTGGTTCTTGACCTTGGACTTGATGGCCTGGCGCAGCTCGCGCTCCATGTTCTTGCGGACTTCGGCGCGGAAACCTTCCAGGCCGCCTTCTTTGATACCGAACAGGGCGAAGAACTCGTCGTTCAGCTCCGGCAGTTGGGGAGCGGAGACGCTGTTCACGGTGACGGTGAACTCAGCGGTCTTGCCGGCCAGATCGAGGTTCTGATAGTCCTCGGGGAAGGTCGGGTTGATGACGCGCTCTTCGCCGGCCTTGACGCCGACCAGTGCCTCTTCGAAGCCCGGGATCATGCGGCCGGAGCCCAGAACCAGGGCAGTGCCCTTGGCCGAACCGCCGGCGAAGGCTTCGCCGTCGATCTTGCCCACGAAGTCGATGTTCAGTTGGTCGCCATTCTCGGCGGCACGCTCGACGACTTCGAAGCGGGTGTTCTGCTTGCGCAGGATTTCCAGCATGTTGTCGACATCGGCGTCAGCCACGTCGGCCTGCAGGCGCTCGATGGCGATGGAATCGAAACCGGCAACCTGGAACTCGGGGAACACTTCGAAGGTGGCGATGAACTCGAGGTCCTTGCCCTTCTCGAACACTTTCGGCTCGACGGAAGGCTGGCCAGCCGGGTTGAGCTTCTGCTCGACGACGGCTTCATAGAAGGAGGACTGGATCAGATCGCCCAGAACTTCCTGACGAGCGGAATCTTCGTAACGCTGACGGATCACGCTCATGGGCACCTTGCCCGGACGGAAGCCAGCGACTTTCGCGCGACGAGCAGTCTGCTGAAGACGCTTGGTGACCTCAGTCTCGATCCGCTCAGCCGGAACGCCAACAGTCATACGGCGCTCGAGAGCGGAGGTGCTTTCAACAGAAACTTGCATGGATATTCCTCGTTGCAGACGTTAGCCGGCCGGACCGGCCCCATAATCAAGGGCATGCATTCTAGAGGAGCGAAATGCAGAAGTCACCCCAGCGGCGACGGCAGATGCAACAGCGCTTTTTCCGCCCTTCCCCCGGCTCCGGCAAGCCTTCCTGCGAAGGCCTCGCGGCCAGGGATTACGCCGCCTGGCGCACCACTGGAATGAGGACCGCGGAGGGTGCTTATAATGCGCGACGCCTCCCGCCGACCGACGAAACAACCATGGAAAGTCACGCCCTCAGCAAGGTAATGCTGGTCGAGGACGATCAGAAGCTCGCCCGCCTGATGTCCCAGTACCTCTCCGAACACGGCTTCGAGGTTCGCCAGGTGCACCGTGGCGACACCGCGCTCGACAACTTCGTCGACTTCCGTCCCCAGGCGGTGATGCTCGACCTGATGCTCCCCGGCCAGAGTGGCCTGCACGTCTGCCGCGAGATCCGCCGCATCGCCGACACGCCGATCCTGATGCTCACCGCCAAGGAGAGTGACCTCGACCACATCCTCGGCCTCGAATCGGGCGCCGACGACTACGTGATCAAGCCCATCGAGCCGCCCGTCCTCCTCGCTCGCCTGCGCGCGCTGCTACGGCGCCATGCCCCCGCCGGCGGCGAGCGCGACAGCCTCGAGTTCGGCCGCCTGAATATCGATCGACGCCGCCGAGGCGCCGAACTGGGCGGCCAGGACATCGAACTCACCACCATGGAGTTCGAACTTCTCTGGCTATTGGCCGGCCAAGCTGGCGAGATCCTTTCCCGCGACGAGATCCTCAACCGCACCCGCGGCATCGGCTTCGACGGTCTCAACCGCAGCGTCGACGTCTGCATCAGCAAGCTGCGCGCCAAGCTGCAGGACAACCCTCGCGAACCGGTACGGATCAAGACCGTGTGGGGCAAGGGCTACCTGTTCAACCCCCTGGGCTGGGAGAGCTGAACCATGCTGCGCCTGTTCCTGCGCCTCTATCTATTGCTCGCGGTGGGCTTCGGCGGCGCCATCTTCGTGGTCGACCACGTCATCTCCACCCTCTTCGCCCCGAGCCTCGAGGAATACAACCGCGAAGCGGTGCGCGGCCAGGCCTATGCCCTCACCGAGCGCCTGCGCCAACTGGACGCCGCCGGCCGCGCGCGCCAGATGGATGACTGGCGCCCCCACTACGGCCTGCGCCTGGAGCTGAAGGACGCCAGTGACCTCGCCCTGGACGAGCGCGAGCGCAAGCTGATCCTCAACGACCTGCTGGTCACCCGCGAGAACTACACCCGCTATATAAGCCGCATCGACGACGGCCCGCAGTTGCTGGTGATCGACCTGCCCGCAGAGCCGGCCGGCACCCTGCTCTACACCATCGGCGCCTACCTGCTGCTGGGCTTCCTGGTCGGCCTGGTGCTGTTCCTCTGGGTCCGCCCGCACTGGCGCAACCTGGAGACCCTGCGCCTGGCTGCCCAGCGCTTCGGCGACGGCGACCTCGGCACCCGCACGCCGGTATTCCGTGGCTCTGACTGCCGTAAGCTGGCGGAGCACTTCAACCAGATGGCCGATCGCATCGAAAGCCTGATCAGCAACCAGCGCGAACTGACCAACGCCGTCTCCCACGAACTGCGCACCCCCATTGCCCGCCTCAGCTTCGAACTGGAACAGATGGCCCGCCGCTCCGACCACCCCGACCACCAGGCCCTGGTGGACGACATGCGCGCCGACCTGGGCGAGCTGGAAGGGATGGTCTCCGAACTGCTCACCTACGCGCGCCTGGAGCACAGCGCCGTAGGCTCGCACCGCGAGAACATCGACGCCGCCAGCTGGCTGGAAAGCGTGGTCGCCGATGTGGCCCTGGAAGCCGAAGCGGCCGGCGTTCGCTGCGAGATCAGCACCTGCGCGGTGGAAAGCCTGCGCATCGAGCCACGCTTCATGGCCCGCGCAGTGATCAACCTGCTGCGCAATGCCATCCGCCATGCCGACCGCCGGGTGGACGTCGCCCTCCTCCAGGACGGTGACAGCTACCAGATCCAGGTCAACGACGACGGCCCCGGCATCCCCGAGGAGTCACGCCAGCGGGTCTTCGAACCCTTCTCCCGCCTCGACGAGAGCCGCGACCGTCGCACCGGCGGCTTCGGCCTGGGACTGGCCATCGTCCACCGTGTCGCGCAATGGCACGGTGGTCACGCCGAAGTGCTGGACGCACCGCAGGGCGGCGCCTCCTTCCGCCTCAGCTGGGCCCGCCAGGGCTGAGGAGCCGCTTCACAATCTTTCACAGACTGCAGACAAAGCCAGGCGGACTGCCCCGCCCCACCGCCCTTAGCATCGTCTCCCTGATCACCCAGGGAGAGCCCCCATGTTCCACGCGTTGCGCCTGCCATTGCTCGGCTGCCTGCTGGGCAGCGCTGGCTGCCAGGGCCTGCCGAGCACACCGACACCGGATATCCGCCAGGGCGACTACAGCGAACTGATCGTCTTCCTGCAGAAGCACATCCGCCAGCAGATGCAGGCCCACGAAATACCCGGCCTGGCCCTGGCGCTGGTGGACGACCAGCGGGTGATCTGGGCCCGGGGCTTCGGTTACGCGGACCGCGAGCGACGCCTCTTTGCCGACGAGTACACCGCCTTCCGCGTCGGCTCGCTGTCAAAGCCGATCACCGCCAGCCTCGTCATGCAACTGCGCGAACGGGGAGCCCTGGACCTGGACGCCCCATTGCAATCCAGCCTGCGCGAGTTCTACGTGCGCTCGCGCTTCCATACAGACCAGGCGGCAGCCGACCGCGCCATCACCCTGCGCCGCCTGCTCAGCCACCAGTCGGGCCTGCCGACCGACCGCCTCGAAGGCCAGGTCGCCGAGCACCCGCTCCCCCTCGGCGAACTGCCCGCCCTTGCCAGCGGCACCTGGCTGAGCCATATGCCCGGTACGCAGACGGTCTATTCCAACCTCGGCTACGCCCTGGCCGGTGCCGCGATCGAACGCGCCAGTGGTTGCGACTTCGAGCAGTGCGCCCAGGCAACACTGTTGCAACCGCTGGGCATGCGCCACGCAGGCTTCCTCGGCAACAGCGACCAGCAGCCCTATCGCGCACGCGGCTATAAAGGAGGCAAGCCCTCGGCAGACCTCAACATAAGGGACCTCTCCGCCGGTAGCCTCTGGGCCAGCCCGGTCGACCTCAGCCACTTCATGCAGATGATCTTCGCCGACGGTCGCTACCAGGGCCGGCAGGTACTGCAGCCAACCTCGATCCGCGAGATGCTGCATCCACAGAACGCCGGCAACGCACTGGACCTGGACTGCTCGGTAGGCCTCGGCTGGTTCCTCGGTGATTGCGGCGGCGAATTGGCCATCCAGGGCTTGCGCATCGTCGAACACAGCGGCTCGACCGGCGACTTCAATGCCCAGATGATCCTGCTGCCGGAGCAGCGCCTCGGCGTCGTCGTCCTTGCCAACTCGGACAGCGCCGCAGCCGTCACCACGCAGCTCGCCAACCTGTCGATGCGACTGATGCTGCAGGCGCGCGATGGCAAGGCGGCCCACCCCGAAAGCACCCCGGCGAAGCCTTCCGGCATTGCCGGCCTGCAACGCCCAAGCCCACAGGATCGCCGGCGCCTGAGCGGGCGCTACGCCACAGGCGCCGGCCTGATCCATATCCACCCCAGGGGCGAACGCCTGTACGCGGAGCTCCCGGGCCTTCGCGTCGAACTGCTGCGGGACGAAGCCGGCTGGCTGAGGGCCCGCAAGAAACTCCTCGGCCTCTGGCCCCAGGACCTGGGCGAGCTGGGCCAACTGCAGCTGGATGTGGTGGAGCTGCAAGGGCGCCAGGTGCTGGTCGGCCGCCGACACGGGCAGACGCTCTTCATCGGTGAACGCGTAGACGCCACCCCCATCCCTCCCGAATGGGCAGAGCTGGCCGGCGACTATCGCATTGCCGGTGAGGCGAGCGACGACAGCGCCCTGAGCCTCAGGCTGCGCCTGGAGGACGGCATGCTCCTGGCCAGCGGTCGCTCGGACGGCAACCCCATCGGCGACTACCTCCTGCTGCCCCAGGACAATGCCCACGCCATCCTCGCCGGGAGCGGCCGCAGCCTCGGCGACACCCTCACCCTGCGCCCGGACGGCTTCGAAGGCCTGGGCTACCGCTTCGTGCGCAGTGACGCCAACCCCTGACCACCCAGCCTGCCTGCAAATTCGCACACGGGAAAACCGCCCAGGCGGATGCACCCAGGAACGGCTATGAGAACGTGAAATGAACAGACCGCCCCACCCGACCAGCATCCCTGCCCGATGCCTTGCGGCCGGGCGGGCGGCGAGATTCGAGTAGAGCACAGCCCCCAGGGAACGGCACTGCGGCCGGTTGGCGCACGAGCCGTGCCCGAAAACGAAAAAAGGCAGCCCAAGGGGGCTGCCTTTCTCTGATTGCGTATCCGGGATCTCTGGAGGCTCGCCTCGCCCAGCCCGGACTACGACTGCTTACATGGTGCGGACGGAGAGACTCGAACTCTCACACCTTGCGGCGCCAGAACCTAAATCTGGTGTGTCTACCAATTCCACCACGTCCGCATGCAACGCTTGAAACGAAAACGCCAGGCACTAGGCCTGGCGCTTTCTCGAATATGGGGTGGACGATGGGAATCGAACCCACGACACCAGGAGCCACAATCCTGTGCTCTACCAACTGAGCTACGCCCACCATATTACGTCTTGCTTGAGCCAAACTTGCCAAACTGGCACGCCCGGCAGGACTCGAACCTGCGACCATCCGCTTAGAAGGCGGATGCTCTATCCAGCTGAGCTACGGGCGCTTATTCATCTGTGGAACAGATTACTAAAAGCTTCGGCTTCAGCAGAAGCCTGTAGACTTCTACGTTTGCCGTCTTACCCAGCTAGTTGCTGTGCTCGACAAGCGGGGCGCATGTTATAGAGGGGCCCCTACCTCGTCAACAGGAAATTTAAAAAAATTTAGAAAGATAAAGGGGTTACGGGAAAATGCTGACCAGCCGCCTTTGCCCAAAAGCCACGCCATGCGAGAATATGCGCCCTTTTTAGCCCCTTCCGATGGTTAATCACGCGACATGACCGCACAACTGATCGACGGCAAAACGATCGCCGCCCGCCTCCGCCAACAGATAGCCCAGCGCGTTGACGAGCGCCGCCAGCAAGGCCTGCGCATTCCCGGCCTGGCCGTCATCCTGGTTGGCAGCGATCCGGCCTCTCAGGTCTATGTCGCGCACAAGCGCAAGGACTGCGAGGAAGTCGGCTTCATCTCCGAGGCCCATGACCTCCCGGCCAACACCCGCCAGGAAGACCTGCTGGCGCTGATCGACCGCCTCAACGTCGACCCGACCATCGACGGCATCCTCGTGCAACTGCCGCTGCCGGCGCACCTGGACGCGTCCCTGCTGCTCGAACGCATCAGCCCGGACAAAGACGTCGACGGCTTCCACCCCTACAACATCGGCCGCCTGGCCCAGCGCATGCCGCTGCTGCGCCCCTGCACGCCGAAGGGGATCATGACCCTGCTGGAAAGCACCGGGGCCGATCTCTACGGCATGGACGCGGTCGTCGTCGGCGCCTCCAACATCGTCGGCCGCCCCATGGCCCTCGAGCTGCTGCTGGCCGGCTGCACCGTCACCGTCACCCACCGCTTCACCAAGGACCTGGCCGGCCACGTGGGCCGCGCCGACCTGGTGGTGGTCGCCGCCGGCAAGCCGGGCCTGGTCAAGGGTGAGTGGATCAAGGAAGGCGCCATCGTCATCGACGTCGGCATCAACCGCCAGGAAGACGGCAAGCTGGTGGGCGACGTGGAATACGAGCCGGCCCTGCAACGCGCCAGCTGGATCACCCCGGTCCCGGGCGGCGTCGGCCCCATGACCCGCGCCTGCCTGCTGGAGAACACCCTCCACGCGGCGGAAACCCTACACGACTGAGCAGCGGCAGCACCATGAAAAACGGCACCCGAGGGTGCCGTTTTTCGTTTCAGCGAACAGCCCCGGGCATCCGGGGCCTGCCTTCCAGCCTTATTTCTTCTGCCAGGATTTGACCAGCTCGTCGTAGCTCACGGTCTCGCCCTTCGGCTTCTCGTTGGCCAGCTTCGGCTTCGGCGCGCCGGGCTGGTCGAACCAGTACTGGGCGTCACGCTCCTCGTTGAGCTTCGGCCCGCACTCGCCCTGCACCCCGGAGCGCTCGATGCGCGCCATCATGGTGTCCTGCGCAGCGGCCAGGCCATCCAGGGCTTCCTGCGGGGTCTTGTCGCCGCTGGCGGCCTCGGCGATGAACTGCCACCACAGCTGCGCCAGGCGCGGGTAGTCCGGGACGTTGGTGCCGGTTGGCGACCACTGCAGGCGCGCCGGGCTGCGGTAGAACTCCACCAGCCCGCCGAGCTTCGGTGCCGCGTCGGTCATCGCCTGGGAGTTGATGTCCGATTCGCGGATCGGCGTCAGCCCCACCAGGGTCTTCTTCAGCGAAACGGTCTTGGCGGTGACGAACTGCGCATACAGCCAGGCCGCCAGGCGCTGCTTCTCGGGAGTGGACTTGAGGAAGGTCCAGGAGCCGGTGTCCTGGTAGCCCAGCTTCATACCCTCCTCCCAGTACGGGCCCTTCGGCGACGGCGCCATGCGCCACTTCGGCGTGCCATCGGCGTTGACCACCGGCAGGCCGGGCTTGGTCATGTCGGCGGTGAAGGCGGTGTACCAGAAGATCTGCTGGGCGATGTTGCCCTGCGCAGGCACCGGGCCGGCCTCGGAGAAGGTCATGCCCTGGGCTTCCGGCGGCGCGTACTGGTGCAGCCAGTCGACGTACTTCTGGGTCGCGTAGACCGCCGCCGGGCCGTTGGTGTCGCCACCACGGGTGACGCTGGAGCCCACCGGGCGGCAGCCCTCGACGCGGATGCCCCACTCGTCCACCGGCAGGCCGTTGGGCAGGCCCTTGTCGCCACCGCCTGCCATGGAGAACCAGGCATCGGTGAAGCGCCAGCCGAGGGACGGGTCCTTCTTGCCGTAGTCCATGTGGCCGTACACGCGCTTGCCGTCGATCTCCTTCACGTGCTTGCTGAAGAACTCGGCGATGTCCTCGTAGGCGGACCAGTTCACCGGCACGCCCAGCTCGTAGCCGTAGATTTCCTTGAACTTGGCCTTCAGCTCCGGCTTCTCGAACCAGTCGGCGCGGAACCAGTAGAGGTTGGCGAACTGCTGGTCGGGCAGCTGGTAGATCTTCTTGTCCGGCCCGGTGGTGAAGGAGATGCCGATGAAGTCGTTGAGGTCCAGGGTCGGCGAGGTCACGTCCTTGCCTTCGTTGGCCATCATGTCGGTGATCGAGACCGCCTTGCCGTAGCGGAAGTGGGTGCCGATCAGGTCCGAGTCGTTGACCCAGCCGTCATAGATGTTCTTGCCCGACTGCATCTGCGTCTGCAGCTTCTCCACCACGTCGCCTTCCTGCATCAGGTCGTGCTTGAGCTTGATGCCGGTGATCTCGCTGAAGGCCTTGGCCAGCACCTTGGACTCGTACTCATGGGTGGCGATGGTCTCCGAGGCGACGTTGATCTCCATGCCGCGGAACGGCTCGGCGGCCTTGATGAACCACTTCAGCTCCGCCAGCTGCTGCTCCTTGCTCAGGGTCGAGGGCTGAAACTCCGAGTCGATCCACTTCTTCGCCGCATCCTCATAGGCATCGGCCCAGGCCGCGCCACTCAATCCGGACAACGCCAGCAGGGCCGCCATCGCCATGCTATGTCGGGTCTTGTAATTGTTTTCGAACATAGACACCTCCTTTGGGATTCAGAACGGTCGCAACTAGCCGAAGCGCATCACGACCAACAACCACACGACGGATAGCGCAGACGCTACCCACAGGTTCCAGCTGGTCGCGCCTATCACCAACAGGTGCAGGTAGGCGCTCCCGAGCAGCCCGATGAACAGCCGGTCGCCACGGGTCGTGACGATCGGCAGGAAGCCCTTGCGCTCGACGCAGGGCGAACGCAGCTCCCAGATACCCATCAGCAACAGCACCAGCGCGATGCAGCCGAAGAAGGTCGCGGTGGGCAGGGTCCAGGCCATCCATTCCATAAAATCACCTCATACCCGGCCGAGGGCGAAGCCCTTGGCCACGTGGTTGCGCACGAACCAGATCACCAGCACGCCCGGCAGGATGGTCAGCACCCCCGCCGCCGCCAGCACGCCCCAGTCGATCCCCGATGCGGACACGGTGCGGGTCATCACCGCCACGATCGGCTTGGCGTTCACCGAAGTCAGGGTGCGTGCCAGCAGCAGCTCGACCCAGGAGAACATGAAGCAGAAGAACGCCGTCACGCCGATGCCCGAGCCGATCAGCGGAATGAAGATCTTGGCGAAGAAGCGCGGGAAGCTGTAGCCGTCGATGTAGGCCGTCTCGTCGATCTCCTTCGGCACCCCCGACATGAAGCCCTCGAGGATCCACACCGCCAGCGGCACGTTGAACAGGCAGTGGGCCAGGGCCACGGCGATATGGGTGTCGAACAGGCCGATGGACGAATACAGCTGGAAGAACGGCAGCAGGAACACCGCCGGCGGCGCCATGCGGTTGGTCAGCAGCCAGAAGAACAGGTGCTTGTCCCCCAGGAAGCGGTAGCGCGAGAAGGCGTAGGCCGCCGGCAGCGCCACCGCCAGGGAGATCACCGTGTTCAGGCACACGTAGTAGAGCGAGTTGAGGTAGCCCTCGTACCAGCTCGGGTCGGTGAAGATCACCTGGTAGTTGCGCAGGGTGAACTCGTGGGGCCAGAGCGTCAGGCCGCCGAGTATCTCGGTGTTGCTCTTGAACGACATGTTCAGCAGCCAGTAGATCGGCACCAGCAGGAACAGGATGTAGGCGAGCAGCACCAGGGCTTTGCGTGGCGTCATGGGCGGCCTCAGCTCTTCGAGTCGTCGTGGGTCATGGCCGTGTAGAACAGCCAGGACACCAGCAGGATGATGAGGAAATACACCAGCGAGAACGCCGCCGCCGGCCCCAGGTCGAACTGCCCCACCGCCATCTTGGTCAGCGTCTGGCTGAGGAAGGTGGTGGCGTTGCCCGGCCCGCCGCCGGTGAGCACGAAGGGCTCGGTGTAGATCATGAAGCTGTCCATGAAGCGCAGCATCACGGCGATCAGCAGCACGCTCTTCATCTTCGGCAGCTGGATGTGGCGGAACACCGCCCAGCCCGAGGCGCGGTCGATGCGCGCCGCCTGGTAGTAGGCGTTGGGGATCGCGCGCAGGCCCGAATAGCACAGCAGCGCCACCAGCGAGGTCCAGTGCCACACGTCCATCACCAGCACCGTCACCCAGGCGTCCATGGTGTTGGAGGCGTAGTTGTAGCTGATGCCCAGCTTGCTCAGGGTCCAGCCCAGCAGGCCGATGTCGGCGCGGCCGAATATCTGCCAGATGGTGCCGATCACGTTCCACGGGATCAGCAGCGGGATGGCCATCACGATCAGGCTGGCCGAGGCCCAGCGCCCCCGGGTCGGCATGCACAGGGCGATGCCGATGCCCAGCGGGATCTCGATCAGCAGCACGCAGGCGGAGAAGATGAACTGGCGCAGCAGCGAGTCGTGCAGGCGCGGGTCCTGCAGCACCTGCTTGTACCACTCGGTGCCGACGAAGGTGCGGGTGGAGGCATCGAAGATGTCCTGCACCGAATAGTTCACCACCGTCATCATCGGCAGGATGGCGCTGAAGGCCACCAGCAGGAACACCGGCAGCACCAGCCACCAGGCCTTGTTGTTGATCACCTTGTCGGTCATGGCGCCACCTCCACCAGCAAGTCATCGGCGTAGAGCATCAGCCACTGCGAGGGGAAGCCGATCCACGCCGTCCCGCGCGGCACGGCCTGGTCCTCCTGCATGCGCGCCTTGAGCCGCTGCCCATCCAGGTTCAGGGTGAGGATCTTGTAGGTGCCCAGGTCCTCCACGTGCGTCACCTCGCCTGCCAGGGCATCGACGAAGGGCTCGTCGCTGACGTGCACGAACTCCGGGCGGATGCCCAGCTTCAGGCTGCTCCAGCCCCCCTTGGCCAGGTACGCCGCCATGGCCGGGGCCAGGGGCACGCGGGTGGCGCCGAAGACCAGCGCCTCACCCTCCGGGCGCACCTCGATCAGGTTCATCCCCGGGCTGCCGATGAAGAAGCCGACGAAGGTGTGCAGCGGCCGCTCGAACAGCTCGCGCGGGGTGCCGAACTGGACGATGCGCCCCTCGTACATGACCGCGATCTTGTCGGCGAAGGTCGAGGCCTCCAGCTGGTCGTGGGTCACGTAGATCATGGTGATGTTGAACTGCTCGTGGATCTGCTTGAGCTTGCGCCGCAGCTTCCACTTCAGGTGCGGGTCGATCACCGTCAGCGGCTCGTCGAAGAGGATCGCCGACACGTCGTCGCGCACCAGCCCCCGCCCCATCGAGACCTTCTGCTTCTCGTCCGCCGTCAGGTTGCGCGCCTTGCGCTTGAGCAGGTGGTGCAGGTCGAGCACCTCGGCGATCTCGCTGACCTTGCTCAGCACCCGCGACTCGGGCAGGCCCTGGTTGCGCAGCGGGAAGGCCAGGTTGTCGAACACCGTCATGGTGTCGTAGACCACCGGGAACTGGAAAACCTGGGCGATGTTGCGCGCCTCCGGCGGCAGCAGGTTGACCTCGCGGGTGTCGAACAGCACCTGCCCTTCGGAGGGGCTGAGCAGCCCGGAGATGATGTTCAGCAGGGTCGACTTGCCGCAGCCCGAAGGCCCCAGCAGCGCATAGGCGCCGCCCTGCTCCCAGACGTGGTCCATCGCCAGGATGGCGTAGTCCTCCGGCCCCTTCGGCTGGCTGGCGTAACTGTGGGCGAGGCTCTGCAGGCGTATCTCGGCCATGGGCGGCTCCTCAGGTACGACGGCTCGGCGCCAGAACCAGGCGGTCCTGGGCGTCGAAGACGAAGAGTTTGTGGGTGGGGATATAGATGCGGATCGGCGCATCCACGTCGTACTCGTGCACGCCCTGCAGGTGCAGGACCAGGGCGAAATGCTCGCTGCGCACATGGAGGAAGGTCTCGGAGCCGCTGATCTCGGCCAGCTCCACCTTCACCGCCAGTTCCAGGTCGTCGTCGTTGGACGGCACCAGACCGATGTGGCCGGGGCGCACGCCGAAGCGGTAGGCGCCCTCGCCCAGCTCGCGCAGCTCGGTGGTCAGGGGGAAGTGCACGAAGTCGCGGAAGCTCACCTCGCCCTCGCTGATGCGCCCGTCCACCAGGTTGATCGGCGGCTCGGAGAACAGCTCGGCGGCCAGCACCTGCTGCGGCCGCTGGTAGACCTCGGTGGTCGGCCCGCTCTGGATCACCCGCCCCTCGTGGAGGATGGTCGCGGTGCCGCCCAGGGCCAAGGCCTCGTTGGGCTCGGTGGTGGCGTACACGGCGATGCTGCGGCGGGTGCGGAACAGCTCGCGCATCTCCTGGCGCAGCTCCTCGCGCAGCTTGTAGTCGAGGTTCACCAGGGGCTCGTCGAACAGCACCAGGTCGGCATCCTTGACCAGCGCCCGGGCCATGGCCGTGCGCTGCTGCTGGCCGCCGGAAAGCTCCAGCGGATGGCGCTGCAGGAACTTGTCGATGCGCAGCATCTGCGCCGTCTCGCGCACCTTGCGCTCGATCTCCTCGCGGCCCACGCCGTTCTGCCGCAACGGCGAGGCGATGTTCTCGAACACCGTGAGGTTGGGGTAGTTGATGAACTGCTGGTAGACCATCGACACGTTGCGGCGGCGCACCGGCACACCGGTCACGTCGACGCCGTTGAGCAGGATGCGCCCGCTGCTGGGCTTGTCCAGCCCGGCCATCAGGCGCATCAGCGACGTCTTGCCGGCCAGGGTGCGGCCGACCAGCACGTTGAAGGAGCCCGGCTCGAAGCTCAGGCAGGCGTCGTCGATGTAGACCTGGTGGTCGACGACGCGGCAGACATGCTCCAGCGTTAACGACATGGCGTGTCCTTGTGGTTGTTCTCAGCCATTGGCGGCCATGGGCCGCGCTACCACAAGGCGACATCCGTGCCAGGACACGATAATCCACTTCAACCCGTTGATTCATAAGAACTTGAAGAGGAAAAAGTGCTTCGAAGGAATGTTCACTTGAACAGAATTGAACATTCGAATGTGAACAACTGAACATCTCGGGCGTTGACTTTGAACAGTCATGAACAACACTGCTCGGATCGCCGCAGAGCGAATGCCCCATAACAACAAGAACGCTGCGAGGCTCACATGGCCACTCCTGCCCAGGCGCCCACCCCGGCGCCGAACCACGATGCGATCGTCCGCGACTCGTGGAACCGCTGCCGCGACTTCGGCCTTACCCACCAGAGCCGGCCGAGCTTCGGCGAAGCCGCTGCGGGCGACGTCTCGGCGTTGCTGGAAAGCCAGCACTTCCTGGTGCAGACCACCCACCAGGAGGTCCTGCCCTACTACGAGAACATCCTCGCCAACTCCAACTGCCTGATCATGCTCGCCGACAGCCGCGGCCAGTTGTTGCAATCCTGGGGCGACCGCCGCTTCGTCGAACCGTCCCAGGCCGCCGGCTTCGTCGCCGGCGCCCTCTGGCAGGAGCGCACCACCGGCACCAACGCCATCGGCACCGCGCTGGCCTGCGGCCAGGCCGTGCACATCCAGCGCGACGAGCACTTCCTCAAGGCCAACCGCTTCATGACCGGTTCCGCCTCGCCGATCTTCGACGCCACGCGGCAGATGATCGGCGTGCTCGACGTCTCCAGCGACAGCTACCTGCCGCCCTCGCACACCCTGGGCATGGTCAAGATGATGAGCCAGTCGGTGGAGAACCGGCTGATCCTGGGGCGCTTCAAGGACGACTACTTCCAGCTCAGCTTCAACACCAGCCTGGACAACCTCGACAGCCAGTGGGCCGGCCTGCTGGTGTTCGACGAGGCCGGCCAGGTGGTCTCGGCCAACCGGCGCGCCGACTCGCTGCTGGGCATCGGCCTGTCGTGGATGAACATCGAGAGCCTGTTCGACCTCAGCCTGCCGCAGCTGCTGGCGCAACCGGACAACCTGCCCTTCCCGCTACGCGCCGCCGGCCGCTACCGTTTCCATGGCCGCCTGTTGCGCCCGCGCAAGCCGCGCATCGAACCCCGCGATTTCCGCCCCGCTCCGGCCGCGCCGGGCGAAGCGCCACGTGGCGAACTGACCCTCGGCATCCTCAGCCTCGGCGACGCCCGCGTCGACCGTGTGGTGCAGCAGGCACGCCGGCTGCTGGAAAAGGACATTCCCATCCTCATCCAGGGCGAAACGGGCGTCGGCAAGGAGGTGTTCGTCAAGGCCCTGCACCAGGCCAGCTCCCGCGCCGGCAAGCCACTGGTGGCGGTGAACTGCGCGGCCATCCCGGCCGAACTGGTGGAGTCGGAGCTGTTCGGTTACGAAAAGGGCGCCTTCACCGGAGCCAACCAGAAGGGCAGCGTCGGCCTGATCCGCAAGGCCGACAAGGGCACCCTATTCCTCGACGAGATCGGCGACATGCCCCTCAACGTGCAGGCGCGCCTGCTGCGGGTGCTGCAGGAACGCAGCGTGCAGCCGCTCGGTGGCGGCGAGCCCTACCCGGTGGACATCCGCCTGGTGTCGGCCACCAACCGCCCACTGCGCCAGGACGTGGACGCCGGGCTGTTCCGCCGGGACCTCTACTACCGCGTCAGCGGCCTCAACCTCGAACTGCCGCCCCTGCGCGAACGCAGCGACCGTGGCGAACTGTTCCGCCGCCTCTGGGAACAGCACCGCGAGCCGCGCCAGTGGGCCGGCTTCAGCAGCGACGTGCTGGAACTGTTCATGGCCCACCCCTGGCCCGGCAACCTGCGCCAGGCCGGCAGCGTGATCCAGATCGCCCTGGCCATGGCAGAGGAACACCCCATCCGCCGCGAGCACCTGCCGGATGACTTCTTCGCCGATCTGCCAGACGCCCCGCCGCCCAACCCCGGCGCCACGCCAGCGCAACCAACGGACGAAAGCCTCGCCGCCCAGCTCCAGGCCTGCGGCGGCAACATCTCCGACCTCGCCCGGCGCCTCAACCTCAGCCGCAACACCCTGTACAAGCGCCTGCGGGAGCAGGGCCTGTATCGCAGTGGCGATTAACCTCACCCCCGCGCGATCACCTCCACGGCTGGCCTGCCCTTGCGCTTGTCCAGCAGGTACTCGCGCCCCGCCAGGGAGGCGCCGAGGAATTCCCGGAGCGTCGGTCCCCTCTTCAACAGCCGGGTGGCGAAGAGGAACTCCGCCACCTCGTGGAACCAAACCCGCCGGCCGATGCGGGTGTACCAGCGCATGGCATGACGGAAGTCGGCATCGGGATGGAACAACAGCCGGGCAAGCGCCCGGGGGCGGGCCTGCATGCAGAGTTCGATGGCCTTGAACCAGAGGAACACCCGCCAGGCCGGCACGCGCTGCACCGCCAGCACCTGGTGCTTGTAGTCCCAGCGGCGGGTGTCGGGCTGGATCACCCGGCGCTGTTCAACCGTTTCGTAGAAGGGCGTCCAGCGGTGCGGGGTGACGTAGAGCAGCTGGATCTGGTCCGGGTCGTAGCGCAGCAAGTGGCGCAGGGAGCGCCAGTAGTCGGCATCGATTTCTTCCTGGAAGCCGATCACGTAGGTGGCCATGGAGACGATGCCGTGCTGGCGCAACAGGCGGATCGCCTCCTGGTCCTCGCGAGTCGTACCGCCCTTGCGAATCGCCTCCAGGGTGCCTTCGTCATAGCTCTCGATGCCCAGCAGGAAGCGGATAACCCCGGCCTTGCGGTAAAGGTGGAGGATATCGGCATCGCGGACGATATCCCCGGCACGGGTGGAGCCCACCAGCAGCAGCGGCACATCTTCGGCGATCAGGGCTTCGAGGAAGGCCTTCCACATCTTGCGCGAGCCGGTGGGCAATTCGTCGGCGAAGTTGATCAACTCCACGCCCTGCTCCCGGTGCAGACGTGCCAGCTCCCGGGCCAGGCGCACCGGGTCGCGGTGCCGCCAGCGGGTCCAGAACCCACGCTGACCGCAGTAGCTGCACAGGTAGGGACACCCCCGGGAGAACTGCACCACCACTGCCCGCTTGCCGCCCCAGTAGGCGTAGTCGGCGTGGTCGATCAGCTCCCAGCCCACACGGTGGTCGTCGAGGTTGCGCAGCATGGCGGCAGCGGGCGTGGCGTAGGGCTCGCCCAGGTAGCGCAGGGCGATGCCGTGGACGTCCAGCGGCGAGCGCCCTTGCGCCAGCGCCTGCACCAGCGAGAGGGCGGTCCGCTCGCCCTCCCCGCGCACGATGAAGTCGACTTCCGCCACCTCCTGGAGGATCTCGTCCCAGTGGTAGCTGGGGTGCACGCCGCCGTAGACGATGACCAGCCCGGGCAGCACGACCTTGAGGGCGCGGCAGATGTCCACCACCGTCGGGTGCGCCGAACTGGAACCGGAGTGCCCGAGCATCACCACATCCGGCGCCGTCGCCTGGATGCGCGCCACGATCTGCGTGACGCTCAGCGCCTCGCGGTCAGCGTCCAGCAGCGAGACGTGGAAGCCCGCATCCAGCAGCGGCCCGCCGACGGTGAGCAGGCCCAGGGGCGGCAGGTGCTCCCGGGGCATGCGACTGCCGATGGCGGTGTGGGGCGGGTTGATCAGGGTGATGTCCACGGCGACGTCCTTTTCCTCGGGGCGGGACGCCTTTATGCACGTGCGCCGTGCTGGCTGCGTGGACCGTAGATGGAGTTGCCGTGGAGTTTCGATGAAGGTTCCGGCGCCCAAGAAAAAGGCCGCTCGGAAGCGACCTCGTTCATGACGCGCATGACTACTCGGCGAGGCGCCAGGTGGTGCCGCCCTTGCCGTCTTCCAGCACCACGCCCAGGGCGGTGATCTGGTCGCGGATGCGGTCGGACTCGGCCCAGTTCTTCTCGGCGCGCGCCTGCAGGCGGGCCTGGATCAGGGCTTCGACCTCGGCGGCGTCGACCTTGCCGGTGGCGCCGGCCTGGAGGAAGGCGTCCGGGTCCAGCTGGAGCAGGCCGAGCAGGCCGCCCAGCGCCTTGAGACGGGCTGCCAGGGCCGCAGCGGCAGCCATGTCGGTGTCGCGCAGGCGGTTGACCTCGCGAGCCATGTCGAACAGCACGGCGACGGCTTCGGGGGTGTTGAAGTCGTCATCCATGGAGGCATTGAAGCGCTCGACGAAGGCTTCGCCCTCGGCGGCGGGCGCCTTGGGCAGGCAGCGCAAGGCGGTGTAGAAGCGCTCCAGGGCGCCCTTGGCTTCCTTGAGGTTGTCTTCGGAATAGTTGATCGGGCTGCGGTAGTGGCTGGAGACCAGCAGGTAGCGCACCACCTCGGGGTGGTACTTCTCCAGCACCTCGCGGATGGTGAAGAAGTTGCCCAGGGACTTGGACATCTTCTCGCCATCCACGCGCACCGCGCCGGCATGCATCCAGGCCTTGGCGTAGAGCTTGCCGGTGGCCGCCTCGCTCTGGGCGATCTCGTTCTCGTGGTGGGGGAACACCAGGTCCGGGCCGCCGCCGTGGATGTCGAAGGTCTCGCCCAGGCAGCAGGTGGACATCACCGAGCACTCGATATGCCAGCCGGGGCGACCGGGGCCCCAGGGGGATTCCCAGCTCGGCTCGCCGGGCTTGGCGCCCTTCCACAGCACGAAGTCCAGCGGGTCTTCCTTGGATTCGTCGACCTCGATGCGCGCGCCGATCTTCAGCTCGTCGATGCGGCGACGGGACAGCTTGCCGTAGCCCTCGAACCTGCCGACACGGTAGTAGACGTCGCCGTTGCCGGGGGCGTAGGCGAAGCCCTTGTCGATCAGGGTCTGGATCATCTGGTGCATGCCGGCGATGTGGCCGGTGGCGCGGGGCTCGATGTCCGGGCGCAGCACGGCGAGGCGCGCCTCGTCCTCGTGCATGGCGGCGATCATGCGCTCGACCAGGGCTTCGAACGGCTCGCCGTTCTCCTGGGCGCGACGGATGATCTTGTCGTCGATGTCGGTGATGTTGCGCACGTAGGTCACGTCATAGCCGCGCTCGCGCAGCCAGCGGGTGACCACGTCGAAGGCGACCATCACGCGGGCGTGGCCGATGTGGCAGAAGTCGTACACGGTCATGCCGCACACGTACATGCGCACGCTGTTGCCTTCCAGCGGCTGGAAGGCTTCCTTGACCTTGGTGAGGGTGTTGTAGATCGACAGCGCCATCATTGCCCCCAGGAATCACGCAGGGTGACGGTGCGGTTGAACACCGGCTTGCCGGGCTGCGAGTCCTTGATGTCGGCGACGAAGTAGCCTTCGCGCTCGAACTGGAAACGCTCCTCGGGCTGCGCATTGGCCAGGGACGGCTCGGCGCGGCAGCCGGTGAGCACCACCAGCGACTCGGGGTTGATGTTGTCGAGGAAGCTGCCGCCCTCCTCCGATTTCTCCGGGTTCGGCGAACGGAACAGGCGATCGTACAGGCGCACTTCGCACTCGACGCTGGCCTCGGCCGGCACCCAGTGGATCACGCCCTTGACCTTGCGGCCTTCGGGATTCTTGCCAAGGGTGTTCTCGTCATAGGAGCAGCGCAGCTCGACGACCTTGCCGTCGGCGTCCTTGATGGCTTCGTCGGCGCGGATCACGTAGCTGCCGCGCAGGCGTACTTCACCACCCGGGACCAGGCGCTTGAAGCCGGCAGGCGGGACTTCCTCGAAGTCGCTGGCATCGATGTAGATCTCGCGGGCGAAGGGCAGCGCGCGTACACCGAGGTCTTCCTTAGGGTGGCGCGGCAGTTCGAGGTTCTCGACCTGGCCTTCCGGGTAGTTGGTGATGACCACCTTGAGCGGCTTGAGCACGCACATGGCGCGGGATGCGGTGGCGTCCAGGTGGTCACGGATGCTGAACTCCAGCATGCCGATGTCCACCACGCCGCTGGCACGGTTGACGCCGACCATTTCGCAGAAGTTGCGGATCGATTCCGGGGTGTAGCCGCGACGACGGTAGCCGGAGAGCGTCGACATGCGCGGGTCGTCCCAGCCGCTGACGTGCCCTTCGTCCACCAGTTGCTTGAGCTTGCGCTTGCTGGTGATGGTGTAGTTCAGGTTCAGGCGCGAGAACTCGTACTGGCGGGGCTGCGCCGGCACCGGCAGGTTGGCCAGGAACCATTCGTAGAGCGGGCGATGGTCCTCGAACTCCAGGGTGCAGATGGAGTGGGTGATGCCCTCGATGGCGTCCGACTGGCCATGGGTGAAGTCGTAGCTGGGGTAGATGCACCACTTGTCGCCGGTCTGGTGGTGATGGGCGTGGCGGATGCGGTAGAGGATCGGGTCGCGCAGGTTGATGTTCGGCGAGGCCATGTCGATCTTGGCGCGCAGGGAGCGGGCGCCGTCCGGGAACTCGCCGGCCTTCATGCGGGCGAACAGGTCCAGGTTCTCCTCGACGGAGCGCTCGCGGAACGGGCTGTTCCTGCCCGGCTCGTGCAGACTACCGCGGTACTCGCGCATTTCCTCGGGGGTGAGGTCGCAGACGAAGGCCTTGCCGGCCTTGATCAGCTCGATGGCCCAGGCGTGCAGCTGGTCGAAATAGTTGGAGGCGTAGCGCACCTCGCCGGACCACTGGAAGCCCAGCCATTTCACGTCGCTCTCGATGGCGTCGATGTACTCCTGGTCTTCCTTGGCCGGGTTGGTGTCGTCGAAGCGCAGGTGGCAGTCGCCGCCGAATTCCTGGGCCAGGCCGAAGTTCAGGCAGATCGACTTGGCGTGGCCGATGTGCAGGTAGCCATTGGGCTCCGGCGGGAAGCGGGTGACGATCTTGGCGTGCTTGCCGGCATCCAGGTCACCCTGGACGATCGGGCGGAGGAAGTTCGCGGCGGCGGGAGTCTCTGGCTTGCTCATGGGATCCTTAGGTCTACGGGTGCGCGGCACAGGGTAGGCCGGTCAAATCAAAGCGCTTATCATAGCCGAAGCTGTCAACCCCCTGACAGGCCTTCGAATTCTCGACCGAGCGGATACCGAAATGATCAAGCTGCACACCAACCATGGCGTCATCACCCTGGAACTCTTCGAAGACAAAGCCCCGGAAACCGTGGCCAACTTCAAGGAGTACGTGAAGGCCGGCCACTACGACGGCACCGTCTTCCACCGCGTGATCTCCAACTTCATGATCCAGGGCGGCGGCTTCGAACCGGGCATGAAGCAGAAGACCACCCGCGCCCCCATCAAGAACGAGGCCAACAACGGCCTGTCGAACAAGGTCGGCACCGTCGCCATGGCCCGCACCATGGAGCCGCACTCCGCCTCCGCGCAGTTCTTCATCAACGTCGCCGACAACAGCTTCCTCAACCACAGCGCGCCGACCGTGCAGGGCTGGGGCTACGCCGTGTTCGGCGAAGTGACCGAAGGCATGGACGTGGTCAACAAGATCAAGGGCGTGGCCACCACCATGAAGTCCGGCCACCAGGACGTACCGGTCGAGGACGTGATCATCGAGAAGGCCGAGATCGTCGAGTGATCCTGCTGATCTCCGATCTGCATCTGGAAGAAGAACGCCCGGACATCACCCGGGCGTTTCTTCGTTTCCTGCAGACCCGCGCCAGCCAGGCCGAAGCGCTCTACATCCTCGGCGACTTCTTCGAGGCCTGGATCGGCGACGACGCCATGACCCCCTACCAGCGCACCATCGCCCAGGCCCTGCGCCAGGTGGCCGATGGCGGCACGCGCATCTTCCTGATGCACGGCAACCGCGACTTCATGATCGGCACGCGCTTCTGTCGCGAGGCAGGTTGCACCCTGCTGGCGGACCCGAGCCGCGTCGTGCTCGCCGGCCACCCCGTGGTGCTGATGCACGGCGACAGCCTGTGCACACGCGACGAGGCCTACATGCGCATGCGGCGCATCCTGCGCAACCCCGTCGTGCTCTGGATACTGCGCCACCTGCCGCTCGCCACCCGCCACAAGCTGGCGCGCAAGCTGCGCAGCGAGAGCCGCATGCAGACCCGGCAGAAGGCGGCGGAGATCACCGACGTCACCGCGGAAGAAATCCCGCGCCTGCTGGCCGAACAGGGCGTACCGACCCTGATCCACGGCCATACCCACCGCCCCGCCGTGCACGAGCTGCAGGTCGGCGGCCTGCCCGCCCAGCGCATCGTCCTGGGCGACTGGGATCGCCAGGGCTGGGCCCTGGAAGTCGACGAACAGGGCTTCCGCCAGGCACCGTTCGCCCTCGACTGAGCCGCGCAACGCGAACTCCTCCGCAGGCCGCGCCGGCTCTCCTTGACTGGATGGCACGCGGCCAGCAGCATCGGCGCACCCTGAGTCCCGTCAAGGAGCGACCATGCCGTTCAGCGATTCCCCCTATATCAAGTACCTGGTCGGCGCCGTCGTCGGCACGGCCGCCGCCTTCGTGCTGTTCAACGGCATCTTCTTCTACAACGAAGCCGGTTTCGCCACCCACGTGCGCACCATCTTCGGCGAAGAGAAGGTGGTGGACGACGTCGGCTACGCCACCAAGTGGTTCGGTCGCGCCACCCCCTGGAAGAAGGCCCTGAGCGTGCAATCGGTGCTCACCGAAGCGCTCAACCAGATCGACGACAACAGCGACAACGACTCCCTCGGCGCCACCATCGAAGCCTTCCCCATCGTCTTCCTCGGCAACGTCGACGCCAAGGTCGAGTCCTCCGCACGCTTCCGCCTGCCCAGCGGCGAGCAGTTCCTCAAGATCGCCCAGGAATACCGCAACCCGGAGAACTTCATCCGGACCGCGCTGGTGCCGGCGATCAAGGAAACACTGCAGGCCACCGCCTCGCTGATGACCGCCGACGACTTCTACGCCGGCGCCCGCAGCGAATTCGCCGCCGAGTTCGAGAACCAGCTCAACGACGGCCTCTACCTGATCAAGCGCAAGGAAGTGCGCGGCCCGCGCGGCCATGTACCGCAGCAGACCGCCATCCTCCAGGCCGGTACCGAGCAGGGCACCTTCGGCGACAACAACGCCAGCCAGTTCGTCACCGAGAAGGTGATCGACGCCAAGGGCATGCCGGTGCGCAAGCAGCAGCAGTTCCGCAAGTACGGCGTCGAAGTGGTCGAGGCCCGCATCACCAACGTCGACCCCAACCCGCAGTACAAGCAGCGCATGGTCAAGGTGCAGCAGGCCCTGGCCGAGCTGGCCGTGGCCCGGCAGAACCGCCTGAAGGAAGAGGAAGAGAAGCTGCTGGTCACCGCCCGCGGCGAGAAGGAAGTGGAAGCCCGCCGCCAGGAAACCCTGCGCGACCAGATCGAGCGCACCACCCAGGCCGAGACCGAGAAGCAATTGGCGCGCATCAACGCCGAACGCGAGAAGGGTCGCGCCGAGATCGAGAAGCAGACCGCCGAGCTGCTACGTGACAAGGCCAGCATCACCGCCCAGGCCACCAAGATCACCGCCGACGCCGAGGCCTATGCCCGCGAAGCGGTGATCAAGGCGGACGGCGCGCTGCAGCCCAAGCTCGACGCGCTGATCGCCATCAACAAGGTCTGGGCCGAGGCCGCCGCCCAGGCGCCGGTCCCCAGCGTGATGATGGGTGCCGGGCAGAACGGCGCCAGCAGTCGCCAGGACGAGATCGGCCAGTTGATGGGCGTGCTCGCCACCAAGGCCGCCCGCGACCTGGCACTGGACCTGAAAGTGAAGGACTGAGCCCTCCCCGGCTACAAAAAAAGCGCCCCTCGGGGCGCTTTTCAGTTCCGGCCGGACTCAGGCCGGCACACCGCTGTGGAAGCGGAACGCCTCGTCCGGGCTCTCGATCAGCTCACGCTCCACCGCCCTCACCTTCTCGATCACCGCATCCACGTCCGCCGCCTCGCCGTACTGGTAGGCCAGCTTCAGGTAGCCCTGGTAGTGGCGCGCCTCGCTTTTCAGCAGGCCGAAGTAGAACTTGCCCAGCTCTTCGTCCAGATGCGGCACCAGCGCTTCGAAACGCTCGCAGGAGCGCGCCTCGATGAAAGCCCCCACCACCAGGGTGTCCACCAGCTTGGCCGGCTCGTGGTTGCGCACCACCTTGCGCAGGCCGGAGGCGTAGCGCGCGGCGGATACCGCGCGCAGCGGCACGCGACGCTTCTTCATGATGCGCAGGACCTGTTCGTGGTGGACCAGCTCCTCACGGGCCAGGCGCGACATGAAATTGATCAGGTCCAGGTGCAGGCTGTACTTGGCCATCAACGCCATGGCCGTCGCGGCAGCCTTGAACTCGTTGTTCTTGTGATCGATCAGCAGGGTTTCCTGGTCCGCCAGCGCGGCATCCACCCAGGCCGAGGGCGTGCGGCAGCCGAGGAAGTCATGGATTTCCGGGAGGTTCATGGACGTGGCACTCCCTGGCGGGCGATGACGGGGGAAAACGGAACGGCGGGAATGGCGGATGCGGGCATGGCGATCTGGTCGGGCGGGCGTTGGCGGAGCATTATACGGGGGCTGCAGGGCGCAGCCAGCGTGATGCACTGATATATGTCAAGAACACCGGGCGCCCAGGGCAGCTACAGTGGATCCAGCTATATGTCTTCCAGGGAGAGCACGACCATGCAAGCCATCCGCAGCATCCTCGTGGTAGTTGATCCGAACCACCCCGAAGGCCTGGCGCTCAAGCGCGCCAAGCTCATCGCCGGGGTGACTCAATCGCACCTGCACCTGCTGGTCTGCGACCGCAAGGCGGACCACGCCGCCTACCTTGCCGACCTGTCCGGCTCGCTCGCCAGCGAAGGCTACAGCGTCACCACCCAGCAGGCCTGGAACGAGAACCTGCACCAGACCGTCATCGCCGTGCAGCAGGCCGAGGGCTGTGGCCTGGTGATCAAGCAGCATGTGCCGGACAACCCGCTCAAGCGCTTCCTGCTCACCCCGGACGACTGGAAACTGCTGCGCTACTGCCCCGGCCCGGTGCTGATGGTCAAGACCGACACCCCCTGGACCAACGGCGTCATCCTGGCGGCGGTGGACGTCGGCAACAGCGATGGCGAGCACCGCACCCTGCACGCCAGCATCATCAGCCACGGCTACGACATCGCCGGGCTGGCCAAGGGCACCCTGCACGTGATCAGCGCCCACCCCTCGCCGATGCTGTCCGCGGCGGACCCGACCTTCCAGCTCAAGGAAAGCATCGAGGCGCGCTACCGCGCCGAATGCCGAGCCTTCCAGGAGGAGTTCGACATCAGCGACGAGCGCCTGCATGTGGAGGAAGGGCCGGCCGACGTACTCATCCCCCATGTCGCCCAGAAGCTCAAGGCGGCGGTTACGGTGATCGGCACGGTCGCCCGTACCGGCATCTCCGGTGCCCTGATCGGCAACACCGCCGAGGTGGTGCTGGACTCCTTGGAAAGCGATGTGCTGGTGCTCAAGCCGGACGAAATCATCGCCCACCTGGAGGAACTGGTCGCCCAACGCTGACGCCCGAACGAAAAAGCCGCCCCGATGGGCGGCTTTTCCATGCCTGGCGTACCGCCGACTATGGGATGCGCTAGACGCGGATCTCCATCCCCTCCAGCAGGAAACGCGGCGCGATATAGCGCTCGTAATGGGCTTCCGACAGAAGGAAGAACTCCCGATCGATGGCCTCGCGCAGCTCCGGCAAGGCCCAGCCGCGGAACTCCGGCAACAGCGCCACGCCATAGGCATCGAGGCGGTTGATCATGCGCGAGCCGCGGGCGATCAACTGGTAGGCCCAGCAATAGGGCGACTGCTCGGGAACGAAGCGGACCTGGCGCTGCTCGAGCTGCATTCGCAGGCGATCTTCGTCGAAAACCTCGAGCTTGGCGGTCATCACCTGCACCAGGAGGATTTCCAGGCGTCGCCAGACCGCCCGCTTTTCCTCCTCGTTGTAGAGGTTCCAGTTCACCACTTCATGGTGGAAGCGCTTGCAGCCACGGCATACGAGATCCCCGTAAACGGTGGAGCAGAGGCCGACGCAAGGCGTCTTGATGCGCTGATTGGACATGGCGGGAAGGTCTGGAAAAGCAGGAACAGGGCGGCATCTTAGCCCTTTGTCTAAGCAGGGTCACCCCAAGAAACCCGGGGCTTTTGTCTTAACTTCGGCTCAGCTTTCCTTTAGAATCGGCCCGCCATTTTAGGCGCCAATGTCCGTTGGAAGCTGTTTTCAAAGCGTCACGAGCACAGTCCACCCGGCAGGAAATCTTGGCGCTGGGCACTCCCCGGCGAGTGTCCAACGCCAGCCCTCATCAGGCCTTCCTTCCGGCGTAAAACTTTGAAAACAGCTTCTGGATGGAACCATCGAAACCCTGGCCAGGCAGCTCACAAAGCTGCGCGGCGCACGGGTTCGCTGGATTCCTGGATGAGCGTCCCGGACAACTCCTTGGGACCACTGATGAGGGTAAAACTGTGCTTGAAGCCTATCGCAAACACGTACAAGAGCGTGCCGCCCAGGGTATCGTGCCCCAGCCGCTGAACGCCGAACAGACCGCAGGCCTGGTAGAGCTGCTGAAGAACCCGCCGGCCGGCGAAGAAGAATTCCTCGTAGACCTGATCACCAACCGCGTTCCGCCGGGCGTGGACGAAGCCGCCTACGTCAAGGCCGGTTTCCTCTCCGCCGTCGCCAAGGGTGAAGCCAAGTCCCCGCTGATCTCCAAGCAACGCGCCACCGAGCTCCTCGGCACCATGCAGGGCGGCTACAACATCGCCACCCTGGTCGAGCTGCTGGATGACGCCGAGCTGGCGGCCACCGCTGCCGAACAGCTCAAGCACACCCTGCTGATGTTCGACGCCTTCCACGACGTCGCCGAGAAAGCCAAGGCCGGCAACGCCCACGCCAAGGCCGTCCTGGAATCCTGGGCCGCCGGCGAGTGGTTCACCGCCAAGCCCGCCATCGCCGACAAGTACAGCCTGGCCGTGTTCAAGGTCACCGGCGAAACCAACACCGACGACCTGTCCCCGGCTCCGGACGCCTGGTCCCGCCCGGACATCCCGCTGCACGCCCTGGCCATGCTGAAGATGGCCCGCGACGGCATCGTCCCCGAGCAGCAAGGCGCCATCGGCCCGCTGAAGCAGATCGAAGAGATCAAGGCCAAGGGCTTCCCGGTCGCCTACGTCGGTGACGTGGTCGGCACCGGCTCCTCGCGCAAATCCGCCACCAACTCGGTGCTGTGGTTCTTCGGCGACGACATCCCCTATGTGCCGAACAAGCGCGCAGGCGGCTTCTGCTTCGGTTCCAAGATCGCCCCGATCTTCTACAACACCATGGAAGACGCCGGCGCCCTGCCGATCGAGTTCGACGTATCGAACATCAACATGGGCGACGTGATCGACGTCTACCCGCACGCCGGCAAGGTGTGCAAGCACGGTACCGACGAAGTCATCACCACCTTCGAACTGAAGACCCCGGTGCTGCTCGACGAAGTCCGCGCTGGCGGCCGTATCCCGCTGATCGTCGGCCGTGGCCTGACCGAAAAGGCCCGTGCCGAACTGGGCCTGGGCTCCTCCGACCTGTTCAAGAAGCCGGAACAGCCCGCCGACAGCGGCAAGGGCTTCACCCTGGCGCAGAAGATGGTCGGCAAGGCGTGCGGCGTAGCCGGCGTCCGCCCGGGCACCTACTGCGAGCCGAAGATGACCACCGTCGGCTCCCAGGACACCACTGGCCCGATGACCCGCGACGAGCTGAAGGACCTGGCCTGCCTGGGCTTCTCCGCCGACCTGGTCATGCAGTCCTTCTGCCACACCGCTGCCTATCCGAAGCCCATCGACGTCACCACCCACCACACCCTGCCGGATTTCATCCGCACCCGTGGCGGCGTGTCCCTGCGTCCTGGCGACGGCATCATCCACAGCTGGCTGAACCGCATGCTGCTGCCGGACACCGTCGGCACCGGTGGTGACTCCCACACCCGCTTCCCGATCGGCATCTCCTTCCCGGCCGGTTCCGGCCTGGTGGCCTTCGCCGCCGCTACCGGCGTCATGCCGCTGGACATGCCCGAGTCCGTCCTGGTGCGTTTCAAAGGCAAGATGCAGCCCGGTATCACCCTGCGTGACCTGGTCCATGCCATCCCCTACTACGCCATCCAGAAGGGCCTGCTGACCGTCGAGAAGAAGGGCAAGAAGAACATCTTCTCCGGCCGCATCCTCGAGATCGAAGGCCTGGACGAACTGACCGTCGAGCAGGCGTTCGAGCTGTCCGACGCCTCCGCCGAGCGTTCCGCTGCGGGCTGCACCATCAAGCTGCCGGAAAAGGCCATCGCCGAGTACCTGCAGTCCAACATCACCCTGCTGCGCTGGATGATCGGCGAAGGCTACGGCGATGCCCGCACCATGGAGCGTCGCGCCCAGGCGATGGAAGCCTGGCTCGCCAACCCGCAACTGATGGAAGCCGACAAGGACGCCGAGTACGCCGAGATCATCGAGATCGACCTGGCCGACGTGAAGGAGCCGGTTCTCTGCGCTCCGAACGACCCGGACGATGCCCGCCTGCTCTCCACCGTCGCCGGCGACAAGATCGACGAAGTGTTCATCGGTTCCTGCATGACCAACATCGGCCACTTCCGCGCTGCCGGTAAGCTGCTGGACAAGGTCAAGGGCTCGATTCCGACCCGCCTGTGGCTGTCGCCGCCGACCAAGATGGACCAGCACCAGCTGACCGAGGAAGGCTACTACGGCATCTACGGCAAGGCCGGCGCGCGCATGGAAATGCCGGGCTGCTCGCTGTGCATGGGTAACCAGGCACGCGTGGCGTCGAACTCCACCGTGGTTTCGACCTCCACCCGCAACTTCCCGAACCGTCTGGGCGATGGTGCCAACGTGTACCTGGCCTCCGCCGAACTGGCGGCAGTCGCGTCCATCCTGGGCAAGCTGCCGACCGTCGAGGAGTACATGGAATACGCGAAGAACATCGACAGCATGGCTGCCGACGTCTACCGCTACCTGTCCTTCGACCAGATCGCCGAGTACCGCGAAGCCGCTGCGAACGCCAAGATCCCGGTCGTTCAAGCCTAAGCCTCACCGGCAATGAAGAAGCCCCGCCCCGTGCGGGGCTTTTTCATGGGCGCGATCCGGGCCAGGACGTGCGCCCCGGCTTTTCAGTGGGCCCCCGCGTGCGCGGGGGCCCACTGAAAAGCCCGGCCCGAAACCGTGCCGCCCCCCACGAATTCGCCCTCCCCCGCCTTGCCAGCCCAACGCCAGCGGCTATGTTCCAAGGAGAAGCGCCCAACCGCTCATTCCAAGGAGTAACACCATGAAGCACTGGATCCTCATCGCCCTCTGCCTGGTCGGCCTCTCCGGCTGCTCCAGCGAATACCTGATCAACACCACCGACGGCCAGATCCTCACCAGCGACGGCAAGCCCGAGCTGGACGAAGACACCGGCATGCTCGAATTCGAGGACAGCGAAGGCCGCAAGCAGCAGATTCCGCAGACCCAGGTGAAGCAGATCATCGAGCGCTGATACGCCCCGCTCCATCCAGGCCCCCACTACGGTGGGGGTCTGTCTTCTTGCCCCTGGCACATCGCTTGCTTCGTCACTCGCATCAGGCCCTCCCCAACGGCGGGGCGGGCCGCCGGACAATGGCGTCGTCATCGGTCATCGCACCCCGCGATAGGCCGGGGCGGCGCCTTTTCGTTGATGGGATGGCGACAGCATGAGCGACGACCGACTGCACACACGCAATGACAACCTGGCCTGGGTCACCGGCAGCGATGCACCGGAAAAGAGCACGCTGGACCTCGGCTTCATGGCCCTCACCGACTCTGCTTCGCTGGTCGTCGCCGCCACCCAGGGCTTCGCCCAACCCTACGGCCTGACCCTCAACCTCAAGCGCCAGGCCTCCTGGGCCACGCTGCGCGACAAGCTGCTGGCCGGCGAGCTGGACGCCGCCCAGGCGCTCTATGGCCAGGTCTACGGCATCCACCTGGGCATCGGCGGCACCGCCACCGACATGGCCATCCTCATGGGCCTGTGCCAGAACGGCCAGGCCATCAACCTCTCCGAACCCCTGCGGCGCGCTGGCGTGACCACTGCCGAGGCACTGGCAACCCACGTGCGCCAGGGTGGTGCACGACTCACCTTCGCCCAGACCTTCCCCACCGGCACCCACGCCATGTGGCTCGCCTACTGGCTGGCCGCCCATGGCATCCACCCGCTGCACGACGTCAACAGCGTGGTGGTGCCGCCCTCGCAGATGGTCGCCCACCTCCAGGCCGCGCGCATCGACGGCTTCTGCGCCGGCGGCCCCTGGGGCGCCCTGGCGGTGGACCAGGGCCAGGGCTTCACCCTGGCCACCAGCCAGATGATCTGGCCCGACCACCCGGAGAAGGTCCTCGGCGTCACCGCCGCCTTCGCCGAGGCCTACCCGAACACCGCCCGCGCCCTGACCATGGCCGTGCTCGAAGCCAGCCGCTTCATCGAGCAGAGCGAGGAAAACCGCCGCAGCACGGCACAACTCATCAGCGGTGCCGAGTACGTCGACGCACCACTCTCGGCCATCGAGCCGCGCTTCCTCGGCCACTACCGCGACGGCCTGGGCAATGCCTGGGAAGACGCCCACCCGCTGCGCTTCTTCGACGATGGCCGGGTCAACATGCCCTACCTCTCCGATGGCATCTGGTTCATGACCCAGTTCCGCCGCTGGGGCCTGTTGCGCGATGACCCGGACTACCTCGGCGTCGCCCGCGAGGTGCAGCGCCTCGACCTCTATCGGCAGGCCGCCGAGGCCCTTGGCATCGAAGTCCCCGGGCCGATGCGCAGCGCCACGCTGATGGACGGCGTCACCTGGGATGGCAGCGACCCGGCCGGCTACGCACGCGGTTTCCGCCTGCACGCCCTCGCCGGCACACCCTCCGCCCTCGCCCTGTAACGGAGGGACGCCCCTATGCTGCGCATCCTGCTGATCAACGACACCGCCAAGAAAGTCGGTCGCCTTCGTACCGCCCTGGTCGAAGCCGGCTTCGAGGTCATCGACGAATCCGGGCTGACCATCGACCTGCCCGCACGGGTCGAGGCCGTGCGCCCCGATGTCGTGCTCATCGACACCGAATCCCCGGGCCGCGACGTCATGGAACAGGTGGTGCTGGTCAGCCGCGACCAGCCCCGCCCCATCGTCATGTTCACCGACGAGCACGACCCCGGCGTCATGCGCCAGGCCATCCAGGCCGGCGTCAGCGCCTACATAGTCGAAGGCATCCACGCCCAGCGCCTGCAACCGATCCTCGACGTCGCCATCGCCCGCTTCGAGAGCGACCAGGCCCTGCGCGCCCAGCTCAACGCCCGCGAGCAGCAGCTCGCCGAGCGCAAGCGCGTGGAACTGGCCAAGGGGCTGCTGATGAAGATGAAGAGCTGCAACGAGGAAGAGGCCTATACCCTGATGCGCCGCCAGGCCATGAGTCGCCAGCAGAAGCTCATCCAAGTGGCCGAACAGATCATCGCCATGCACGAAATGCTCGGGCACTGAAGGGCAACTGTACGGGTGTGAGTTGTAACTGTTCCGCTGGAGGTGAGCGGGCGCTGGCGACTGTACCGCCGTCGCGGGCGCAGCGTGTATCTGCTGGCCCGGCACGGCGGCGGCTAAGGTAGGCCCATCGCCATCACCGCCGGACAACCCTCATGGACACCGAACGCCAGCTCCTGGAAGACGCCGACCGTCGCGCCCTCGCCTACTTCGATGGCATCCCCGGCCGTCGCGTCTTCCCCACGCCCGAGGCCATCGCCGCCCTGGCCGGCTTCGACGGCCCGCTGCCCGAGCAGGGCCTGCCCGCCCGGCAGGCCCTGCAACTGCTGGACGAACTCGGCTCCCCCGCCACCACGGCCTCCAATGGCGGTCGCTACTTCGGCTTCGTCATCGGCGCCACCCTGCCGGCCGCCGCCGCTGCCGAGCGCCTGGTGCTGGCCTGGGACCAGTGCGCCTCCTCCTTCGACAATTCCCCCGCCGCCGACCGCATCGAGAAAGCCGCCGCGCGCTGGGTGCTGGAGAGCCTCGGCCTGCCGGCCGAGAGCGCCGTGGGCTTCGGCACCAGCGCCACCGCCTGCACCCTCGCCTGCCTCAGTGCCGCCCGGCGCGCCCTGCTCGCACGCAAGGGCTGGGACTTCGACGGCGACGGCCTGATGGGCGCGCCCGAAGTGCGCGTGGTGGTCTCCGCCAGCGTGCACATCACCGTGAAGAAAGCCCTGCGCATCCTCGGCTTCGGCATCAACCGCCTGCGGGTGGCGCCCGTCGACGAGCTGGGCCGGATCGACCCGGCGCAACTGCCGCCGCTGGACGACATGACCGTCCTCTGCCTGCAGGCCGGCGAGGTCAACAGCGGCGAATTCGACCCCTTCGCCGCGCTCATCCCCCGCGCCCGCGCCGCTGGCGCCTGGGTGCATGTCGACGGTGCCTTCGGCCTCTGGGCCCGGGCCAGCTCCGCCGCCGCGCTGGCCGCAGGCGTCGAGCAGGCCGACAGCTGGACCACCGACGGCCACAAGTGGCTGAACACCCCCTACGACGGCGCCATGGCCATCTGCCGGGATGCCGAGGCCCTGGCCACCGCGATGAACAGCGACGCAGCCTACGCCAGCGCCTCCCGCGATGCGCAGAAGAACCTCAACCTGGAATTCTCCCGTCGCGCCCGCGGCGTGCCCATCTGGGCAGCCCTGGCCAGCCTCGGCCGCGACGGCCTGCGCGCGCTGATCGACCGCCACCTGCGCCAGGCCACGTACCTCGCCGAACGCCTGCGCGGCGCCGGCTACCAGGTGCTCAACCGCGTGGTGCTCAACCAGGTGCTGGTGCGCGCCGACAGCGACGAGCAGACCCTGGCCATCCGCCTCGCCGCCCAGGCCACGGGCGAGGTCTGGTTCGGCCCCACGCTGTGGCAGGGGCGCCCGGCGTTCCGCCTCAGCGTTTCCTCGTGGCGCACCACGGACGCCCATATCGAGCGCCTCGCCGAACTGCTCATCGCGCTCAAGGCCCGGCAAACGACCTGACCCGGCACGCCCGACGCACCGGCGCCAGTGCGCCACCGGTCGCCGCCGCAACGCAGCGGCAGAACCTTCCCTGAAGGCGACGAGTCTGTGAAAGGCCTGCGATGAAGCAGGCCCTATACAAGCGCAGGGAAGGCACATACGCGTCGAAGGAAGGCGGTCTCGAGCGGAGTGCGGCCCGACAACGAGGATGCAAGGCATGCACAGGCTCCAATCGCTCCACCCCGTTCCCCACCGCCACCGCAACGCCCACTGGCTCGGCCTGCTGGGCTGCCTGCTGCTCGGCGAAGCCCAGGCCGAGCTGTACAAGGGCATAGCCCCGGGCGGCAACTTCGCCCTGGAGAACTGGAACATCACCGTGCCCCAGGACGCCGAGGGCGGCAGCGAGGGCAAGGCCATCACCGTGCGCCCCGACCAGCTCAGCGGCCCCGACGGCTACCAGTCGCGCTGGTTCCGCACCGACGCGGCCGACGGCTCCATGAGCTTCTGGACGCCGGTCAACGGCGCCACCGCCGGCGGCTCCAGCAGCCCGCGCTCGGAGCTGCGCGAGATGCTCGACCCGAGCAACCTGGGGCTGACCTGGAGCGGCGCCGGCGAATCGGTGCAGGACGCCCTGCTCAAGGTCATGCAGGTGCCCAGCGACGGCCTCGTCATCGTCGGCCAGGTGCACGGCTACGGCAGCGCGCCGCTGATCCTCCTCTACTACCGCTACGACTTCGCCAGGAAGACCGGCCGCGTCATCGCCAAGCTGCAGGGCCTGCCGGAACAGGGCCTGCCCTATACCAACCACGTGCTGGCCACGGACATCGACCTGGGCGAGACCTTCAGCTACCAGATGAAGGTCAGCAACAACGTCGCCATGGCCTCGGCCAACGGCGGCCCGGTGGCGACCATGGCGATGGACCCGGCCTGGAACAGCGAGACCTTCTACTTCAAGGCCGGCGCCTACCTGCACATGCACGGCGACAGCGCCACCGAAGGCGCGCGGGTGAAGTTCTACCGCCTGGCCGCCAGCCACCCCAACGACGGCCTCTTCGTCAACAGCCCCGCCGCCCTGCCCGAGGCCCGCGTCGGCCAGCCCTACCAGGCCCAGCTGTACGCCACCGGCGGCCTCGGCGGCGCCACCTGGAAGCTGGTCAGCGGCCACCCGCCGGCCGGCCTGGCGCTGGCCGCCGACGGCCTGGTCAGCGGCACCCCGGAAGCCGGCACCGCCTCCGCCACCGCCCACTGGTTCGTGGCCCAGGTGCGTGACGTCAACGGCAGCACCCACCACAAGAAGTTCTCCATCCTCATCCCGCAATAACCCCGCACACCGGGCACTCGTAGGTGGACCACGCTTCACCGGTCCACCGCACCGGCGTCCGGGCCGGCACCTGACGCCCCGTGGGAGCGGATTCATCCGCGATGCGCCCCCCCTGTGGCACGCCCATTCGCCCTGAAAGAAAACGCCCCACAAGGCCTCGGATTTTTCTCGACAACGCCCCACCGCTGCGCTTATCTTCGCCGCCAGGCCACCCATGTGGCCGACGTCGCTCGGACGGTTCCGGGCGCTTACGTATCCGAGGAAAGCATGGCTGACACGCGTTCTCCGCGCCGTTTCGCGCGCATCGATCGTCTCCCCCCCTACGTCTTCAACATCACCGCCGAACTCAAGATGGCCGCGCGCCGTCGTGGCGAGGACATCATCGACCTGTCCATGGGCAACCCCGATGGGGCCACCCCGCCGCACATCGTCGAGAAGCTGGTGCAGGTCGCCCAGCGCGAAGACACCCACGGATACTCCACCTCCCGCGGTATTCCCCGCCTGCGCCGCGCCATCTCGCGCTGGTACAAGGACCGCTACGACGTGGAGATCGACCCCGAAAGCGAAGCCATCGTCACCATCGGCTCCAAGGAAGGCCTCGCGCACCTGATGCTGGCCACCCTGGACCACGGCGACACGGTGCTGGTGCCCAACCCCAGCTACCCGATCCACATCTATGGCGCGGTGATCGCCGGCGCCCAGGTGCGCTCGGTGCCGCTGGTGCCCGGCGTGGACTTCTTCGCCGAGATGGAGCGCGCCATCCGCGAATCCATCCCCAAGCCGAAGATGATGATCATCGGCTTCCCCTCCAACCCCACCGCGCAGTGCGTGGAGCTGGACTTCTTCGAACGTGTGGTGGCCCTGGCCAAGCAGTACGACGTGCTGGTGATCCACGACCTGGCCTACGCCGACATCGTCTACGACGGCTGGAAGGCCCCCTCGATCATGCAGGTGCCCGGCGCCAAGGACATCGCGGTGGAGTTCTTCACCCTGTCCAAGAGCTACAACATGGCGGGCTGGCGCATCGGCTTCATGGTCGGCAACCCGGAGCTGGTCAGCGCCCTGGCGCGGATCAAGAGCTACCACGACTACGGCACCTTCACCCCGCTGCAGGTGGCCGCCATCGCCGCGCTGGAAGGCGACCAGCAGTGCGTGCGCGACATCGCCGAGCAGTACCGCCAGCGCCGCAACATGCTGGTCAAGGGCCTGCACGAGGCCGGCTGGATGGTCGTGAACCCCAAGGCCTCGATGTACATCTGGGCGAAGATCCCCGAGCCCTACGCCCACCTCGGTTCCCTGGAGTTCGCCAAGAAGCTGCTGGCCGAGGCCAAGGTCTGCGTCTCCCCCGGCATCGGCTTCGGCGAATACGGCGACGACCACGTGCGCTTCGCCCTGATCGAGAACCAGGACCGCATCCGCCAGGCCATCCGTGGCATCAAGGCGATGTTCAGGGCCGATGGGCTGATCCAGCCGGGCAAGCCTCGCAAGGCCGAGTGACAGGCAGCGGCGCCCCAAGGGGCGCCGTTTTCATTTCCGCGCAGGGGTTGGTGCCCAGGCGGCGTATCAAGGCTGTACCGGGCGCCGTCCCGGCCCATCAGCGAAGGACCCAACGATGAAGCCCAGCCGCCTGCTGTTCCTCTGCGCCGCCCTGCTCGGCGCCCTCACCCTGCAGACCGCCAGTGCCGGCCTGCTCCAGGAGCGCCGCGAAGCCCGCCAGCTCGACGAGGCCGGCATCCGCGTGCAGCGCGATGTCGCCTATGGCAACGACGAGCGCCAGCGCTTCGACGTCTACCTGCCCAAGGTGGCGCCGCGCGTGCCTGCCCCGGTGATCTTCATGGTCCACGGCGGTGGCTGGGCCAATGGCGACAAGGACAACGGCAGCGTCGCCCTGAACAAGGCCCTGCGCTGGGTGCCCCAGGGCGTGGTGCTGGTCTCCACCAACTACCGCATGCTCCCCGACACCCCGCCGCTGGCCCAGGCCGATGACGTGGCCCGGGCCCTGGCCCAGGCCCAGCAACTGGCCAGCGGCTGGCAGGCCGACCCGGCGCGCTTCGTGCTGATGGGCCACTCCGCCGGTGCCCACCTGGTGGCGCTGCTCGACGCCGCCCCGGAGATCGCCGCGCAACAGGGCGCGCGCCCGTGGATCGGCACCGTGGCGCTGGACAGCGCCGCCTTCAACGTCGAGACGGTGATGCGCGGCCCGCACCTGAAGCTCTATGACCGCGCCTTCGGCGACGATCCCGCCACCTGGCGTGCCGCCTCCCCCACCCTGCGCCTGGAGCAGGCCGGCGCGCCGCTGCTGGCGGTGTGCTCCACCCGTCGCGACGATGCCTGTCCCCAGGCCCGTGGCTTCGCCGCCAAGGGGCGCGAGCTGGGCAAGCGCGTCGAGGTCATGGGCGTGGACATGTCGCACCGGCAGATCAACCACGAACTCGGCCAGGACAACGGCTACACCGCCGACGTCGAGCGCTTCCTGCGCAGCGTCGGGCTGCTGCGTCTCTGAGCCATGTCACGCCATGTCCCGTAGCCAGCGCCTGCTCGACTTGCTGCAGATCCTCCGCCGCCACCGCTACCCCGTCGCCGGGCATGCCCTGGCCGCCGAGCTGGGCATCAGCCTGCGCACCCTCTACCGCGATATCGCCACGCTCCAGCAACAGGGCGCCAACATCGAAGGGGGCGCCGGGCTCGGCTATGTGCTGCGGCCGGGCTTCGAACTGCCGCCGCTGATGTTCTCCCTGGGTGAGATCGAGGCCCTGGTGCTCGGCATGCGCTGGGTCAGCCGCCGGGGCGACCGCCAGCTGATGGATGCAGCGCGTGATGTGCTGGCCAAGGTCGGCGCGGTACTGCCCCCGGCCCTGCGCGAGGAACTGGAGACCAGCACCCTGCTGATCGGCCCGGCACCGGCCAGCGATATCCCCGATGCGCTGCTGGAACAGGTACGCGAGGTCATCCGCCTCGAGCACCGCGTGCAGCTCGATTACCGCGACGCCGAGGGCCAGGCGTCGCAGCGGGTGGTCTGGCCGTTCGCCCTGGGCTACTTCGAGCAGACCCGGGTGCTGGCCGCCTGGTGCGAGCTGCGCCAGGGCATGCGCCACTTCCGCCTGGACCGGGTGGACGACCTGCGCGACCTGGGCCAACGCTACCCACGGCGGCGCCAGGTGCTGCTGCGAGCGTGGCGCGAGCTGCACGGCATCGCCGAGCAGTGAGGCTGCTGCCAGAAACTGACAGGGGGAGGGCCTAGCCTGCGCGCATCGAGTGACGACGCCCGTCGCTCCGCATCGGAGACCCATCCAATGATCGCCCCCAACCTGCTCAACCTGTACGTCGACGACCCCGTGCGCAGTGCCGATTTCTATCGGCGCCTGCTGGCGCGCGAGACCGTCGAGCACAGCCCGGGCTTCGCCCTGTTCGTCTTCGACAACGGCTTCAAGCTCGGCCTCTGGGCACGTGGCGGCGTGAAGCCGGCCACCACGGTGCCGGGCGGTGGCGGCGAGCTGTGCTTCCACGTCGACAGCGACGACGACGTGCATCGCCTGCATCGGCTCTGGCGGGAACAGGGCGTGGAGATCGTCCAGGCCCCGGAGGCCATGGACTTCGGCTACACCTTTAGCGGCATCGACCCCGACGGCCACCGCCTGCGGGTCTACCGCCTGACGCTGTAAGGGGTTGCCGGCCGCCTGCCCTTGGCCGGGCGGCCACGAGGCGGGCGGTCCAGCACCGCCCGGCGGGTGGCACCGTGCTTCTTTTCCCGCTCGCGAACATGCACTTCGTCGTCCAACTGGAACCTCGCTGAACTTCCAGGATCAGGCCGGTCCGAACAAGGGCTTATTCCACCCGGCACCAAGGACCGCCCGTGATAGATCTCAGCACCTGGAAACTCGACATCCCCACCCACGAATCCGCCACGCTCATCACCACGCAACGCCTCAACAACGGTTACGAAAGCCAGTATTTCCGCCGCAACGACGACGGCTCGGTGACCTTCTGGGTCCCCGTCACCGGCAGCACCAGCGAGGACGCCCGCTACCCCCGCAGCGAACTGCGCGAGACCCAGGCCGACGGCACCCTGAGCTACTGGAACTACCAGAGCGCCGACAACTACCTGAGCGCCGTGCTCTCGGTGCAGCAGGTGCCGAGCAAGAACAAGATCGTCATCGGGCAGATCCACAGCAAGGATGAGGCCGGCAGCCAGAACGACCCGCTGCTCAAGCTGCAATACCACTACAAGGACGGCACCGGGCGCGTCGAAGCCCTTTTGCGCAAGCGCCCCGGCGACAAGGAGGTGGAGAACATCCTGCTGGCGGAAAACGTCGATATCGGCGAGCGCTTCGGCTACGACCTGCGCCTCACCCCCAGCGGGCGCCTGGGCATCACCGTCACCAGCAAGGGCGACGACGGCGGCCTGTTCCGCCAGCTCAGCGGGTACTGGGGCAACCAGCAGCTGTACTTCAAGGCCGGCGCCTATATCCAGGACAACAGCGGCCCGGGCAACGAAGGCGGCCGGGTGACCTTCTACTGGCTCAATAGCCTGCATCGCTGAGCCTCATTCAGTCGGCGAATGGCCACATAGTGGCGGCGGCACGGGTAGAATCCGCCCGCCGTTGCCACGGCCCTTCCCCTACCGACGTACGAGGTTCGCACCCCGATGGCCCGCCTGACCCTGAACTTCCCCGAAGACCAGTTCTGCTATTCCACCCACCTGACCGTGCGGGTCACCGACATCAACGGCGCCAACCACCTGGGCAACGACTCGATGATCTCGATGATCTCCGAGGCCCGCGCGCGCTTTCTCTTCGACTTCGGCATCACCGAGACCGAGGGCGACGGCACCGGCATCATCGTCACCGACCTGGCCACCACCTACCGCGCAGAGGCCCATGCGCGCGATCAGTTGCTGTTCGAAGTCGGGGTGATGGACTTCAACCGCTACGGCGGCGACATCACCTTCCGCATCACCCGCCCCGCCGACGGCAAGCTGGTGGCCATGGCCAAGTCCGGCTTCGTGTTCTTCGACTACCGCCAGTCGAAGGTGGTGGAGATGCCGGAGAAGTTCCGCAGCACCTTCCCCAAGGTCAACTGGCTGGACTGAGCGCCGGGACACCCGGCCCCGACCCGGTGCATGCCCACCGCGGCGCGCCCCCTTTTGCATCGCCCCCCGGCGTCATGAACGGCCTGGGCGGGGATGACGCGCGCCACGCCAGAGCCACGCCAACCCCGGCAAGGGCCTGTCGAATCAGGCACTTGCCCCTGCTCACCCCGAGGGGAGTCACCCGCGCATCCTGCTTGGCCCATCTCTTGCTCCATCGCCTGCACAGGTAGCCAACGGCGGTTGCCCGACTGAACGACAACGGCGTCGCGTCACTGCGCAGAAATGCAGCCAGTGCGCGGCGCTTTTTTCGTTCCGGCCCCAGCGATGGGGCGGCAGGCGTTCCGGGAACCGGGCGCCCGCAAGCGACCCACCCGACCCAGCCACGGCCAACACCGTGGCACGGAGCGCCACGAGCGCGACGTGTTCCGGGAGAGGTGCGACCGCCGGGGCTGTCTCGCGGTGCACCCTTCCGCCCCCCATGACGCAGATGAGGTGTTCGATGACTACGAGTTTCTGGAAGGCCGGCCACACCCCTACCCTGTTCGCCGCATTTCTCTATTTCGACCTGAGCTTCATGGTCTGGTACGTGCTCGGCCCGCTGGGCGTGCAGATCGCCGCCGACCTGCAACTGACCACCCAGCAGCGCGCCATGATGGTCGCCACGCCGATCCTCGCCGGTGCCGTGCTGCGCTTCCTGCTGGGCCTGCTGGCCGACCGCACCTCGCCGAAGTCCGCCGGGCTGTTCGGCCAGGTGGTGGTGATCGCCGCGCTGTTCACCGCCTGGCAGCTGGGCGTGCACAGCTACGAGCAGGCGCTGCTGCTGGGCCTGTTCCTCGGCTTCGCCGGGGCCTCCTTCGCCGTGGCCCTGCCGCTGGCCTCGCAGTGGTACCCGCCGCAGCACCAGGGCAAGGCCCTGGGCATCGCCGGCGCGGGCAACTCCGGCACCGTGCTGGCGGCGCTGTTCGCCCCGGGCCTGGCCGCGCTGTTCGGCTGGAACAACGTGTTCGGCCTGGCGCTGATCCCGCTGGTGCTGACCCTGGCGATCTTCACCCTGGCTGCGCGCAACGCCCCCAACCGCCCCGCGCCGAAATCCCTCGCCGACTACATGAAGGCCCTGGGCGACCGTGACAGCTGGTGGTTCATGTTCTTCTACAGCGTCACCTTCGGCGGCTTCCTCGGCCTGGCCAGCACCCTGCCCGGCTATTTCCACGACCAGTACGGCCTGGAGCCGGTGACCGCCGGCTACTACACCGCCGCCTGCGTCTTCGCCGGCAGCCTGATGCGCCCGCTGGGCGGCGCCTTCGCCGACCGCATCGGCGGCATCCGCACCCTGCTGGTGGTCTACACCCTGGCCGCCATCTGCATCGCGGCGGTGGGCTTCCACATCGCCAGCGCCACCGCCGCCCTGGCCCTGTTCGTGGTCGCCATGCTCAGCCTCGGTGCCGGCAACGGCGCGGTATTCCAGCTGGTGCCACAGCGCTTCCACAAGGAAATGGGGGTGATGACCGGACTCATCGGCATGGCCGGCGGCATCGGCGGCTTCTGCCTCACCGCGGGTCTGGGCGCCATCAAGCAGCACACCGGCGACTACCAGTTGGGCCTGTGGCTGTTCGCCAGCCTCGGCGTACTGGCCTGGTTCGGTCTCTACGGCGTTAAGCTGCGCTGGCGCACCACCTGGGGCTCGGCGGCCGTCACCGCGGCGCGCGTCTGAGCGCCATGGGGCTGCGACTGAGCGTCGGCGAGGCCAGCGCCATCGGCCCTCGCCGCGAAAACCAGGACGCCCTGCGGGTGGTGACGCCCGCGCCGGCGCTGGCTGCGAGCAAGGGCTACCTGTTCGCCCTCGCCGATGGCGTCAGCCAGTGCGCCGACGGCGGCCTGGCGGCCCGCGCCACCCTGCAGGCACTGGCGCTGGACTACTACGCGACACCGGAAACCTGGGCGGTGGCGCAATCCCTCGACCGCCTGCTGCTGGCCCACAACCGCTGGCTGCAGGCCAACGGCGGGGGCCAGCCGCTGCTGACCACCCTGACCGCGCTGGTGCTGCGCGGCCGCCGCTTCACCCTCGCCCACGTCGGCGACTGCCGTGCCTACCGCTGGCACGCCGGCCAGCTCGACCGCCTCAGCGAGGACCACGTCTGGGAACAGCCCGGCATGCAGCACGTGCTCAAGCGCGCGCTGGGGCTGGACCAGCACCTGGTGGTGGACTACCTGGAGGGCGAGTTGCAGGAGGACGAGCATTTCCTCCTGGTCAGCGACGGCATCTGGGCGGTGCTCGGCGACACCGGCATCCAGCGCATCCTCCAGGACGAACCCGAGCCCGGGGCGGCCAGCCGCGCCCTGGTGGCCGCCGCGCACCTGGCCGGCGGCCAGGACAACGCCAGTGCGCTGCTGGTGCGGGTCGACGCCCTGCCCCCCAGCGGCCTGGCCGACGCCCTGGCGCAATTGGAGGCGTGGCCGCTGCCGCCGCAACTGCGCCCCGGCCAGCTGTTCGAGGGTTGGCGGGTGCAGGGACTGCTGGCCGAGTCGCGCCAGTCGCTGCTCTATCGCGTGCTCGACGAGGCCGGCCAAGCCTGGCTGCTGAAGACCCTGCCGCCCGCCCGGCACGACGAACCAGGCGCCGGACCCGCCCTGCTGCAGGAGGAATGGTTCCTGCGGCGCGTGGCGGGACGGCATTTCGCCGAGGTGCATCCGCTGCCGCAGCGCCAGCACCTGTACTACCTGCAGCGCGAATACCCGGGCCGTACCCTGGCCCAGCAGCTGCGCGAGGATGGGCCGCTGGCGCTGCCCGATTGGCTGGACCTCGCCCCGCGCCTGATCAGGGCCCTGGGCATGCTGCACCGGCGCAACATCCTGCACCGCGACATCAAGCCGGAGAACCTGCTGCGCGGCGATGACGGCGAGCTGCGCCTGCTCGACTTCGGCCTGGCCTATTGCCCGGGCCTGTCCCAGGACGAGGCGCACAGCCTGCCGGGCACGCCCAGCTACATCGCCCCCGAGGCCTTCGACGGTGCGGCGCCCGCCGCGCGGCAGGACCTGTACGCGGCTGGCGTCACCCTCTACCGGTCGCTGACCGGGCATTACCCTTTCGGCGAGATCGAGGCCTTCCAGCGCCCGCGCTTCGGCACACCGACGCCCGCCAGCCGCTACCGCCCTGACCTGCCGGCCTGGCTCGACGAATGCCTCGCCCGTGCCCTGGCCAGCGAGCCCATGCAACGCTACGAGACGGCGGAAGAATGGCTGCTGGCCCTGGAACAGGGCGAGCGCAAGGCGCTGGCGGTAGAGCCGCGCCCATTGCTGGAGCGCGAGCCGCTGAAGGTCTGGCGCGGCATCGCCCTGCTCTCCCTGCTGGGCAACCTGGCGCTGCTGGTGCTCTGCCTGCACGGCTGACGCACCGATGCCGGGCACGCCGCCCCGAAGCGGTGCGGCAGCGGCTCCCGCCCGCCCCATGCAGGCTCGTCGGAACCCCGGAACGCGGGGCCCGAAGGAGTTGGCACAGGCCCTGCAAAGGCTCCGTGACAATCTACAAAAGCGCCCATCTCAACGTAGAGATGGCACTTTCCCGATAGAACGGGACTTGGACAAAGGCGTCCTGCTGGCAACAGCGGGACGCCTTTTTTGTTTGCCCGGCATTCATGCAGGAGCGTGACCATGAACAAACCCAGGCTGGTGATGATCGGCAACGGCATGGCCGGGGTCCGTACCCTGGAAGAGCTGCTCAGGCTCGCCCCGGATCTCTACGACATCACGGTGTTCGGCGCCGAGCCCCACCCCAACTACAACCGCATCCTGCTGTCGCCGGTGCTGGCCGGTGAGCAGGCCTTCGAGGACATCGTGCTCAACGACCTGGAGTGGTATGCCGGGCACGGCATCCGCCTGCTGCTCAACCGCAGCGTGGTGAAGATCGACCGCCGTCGTCGCCTGGTCATCGCCGAGGATGGCACCGAGGCGGGCTACGACCGCCTGGTGATCGCCACCGGTTCCTCGCCCTTCATCCTGCCGGTGCCGGGCAACCGCCTGCCGGGGGTGATCGGCTACCGCGACATCGCCGATACCCGGCAGATGATCGACAGCGCCCGTACCGGCAGCCACGCCGTGGTGATCGGCGGCGGCCTGCTCGGCCTGGAGGCGGCCAACGGCCTGCGCCAGCGCGGCATGGACGTGACCGTGGTGCACATCTCCGACTGGCTGCTGGAGCGCCAGCTGGACCGCACCGCCGGCCGCCTGCTGCAACAGGCGCTGGAGGCGCGCGGCATCCACTTCCGCCTCGGCACCCACACCGAGGAGCTGCTGGACCACGGCACCGGCCACGTCTGCGCGGTGCAAGTGCGCGGCGGCGAGGTGATCCCCGCCGACCTGGTGGTGATGGCCGCCGGCATCCGCCCAAACATCGCCCTGGCCGAACGCGCCGGGCTGCCCTGCGAGCGCGGCATCCTGGTCAGCGACACCCTGCAGACCAACGACCCGCGCATCTATGCCATCGGCGAATGCGCCAGCCATCGCGGCATCGCCTACGGCCTGGTGGCACCGTTGTTCGAACAGGCGCAGGTGTGCGCCAACCACCTGGCCCAGCTCGGCTTCGCCCGTTACCAGGGTTCGGTGGTATCCACCAGGCTCAAGGTCACCGGTATCGACCTGTTCTCCGCCGGCGACTTCATGGGCGGCGAAGGCACCGAGAGCATCACCCTCTCCGACCCCATCGGCGGCATCTACAAGAAGCTGGTGATCAGGGGCAGCGTGCTGGTGGGGGCCTGCCTGTTCGGCGACACCGCCGACGGTGGCTGGTACTTCCGCCAGGTGCAGGAGCAGGCCGATATCAGCGGCATCCGCGATCGCCTGATGTTCGGCGAGGCCGTGGCCCGGCCAGCGCTCGAGCCGGCCGCCGAACCCCATCGCGCCGGGCCTGCGCGCGTTCCGGTGCGCCTGCTGCAGAGCGCCTGACCCACTCTCAAGGGAGCTTCGCCATGAGCCAGACCACCGCCTCCACCTGCTGCTACTGCGGCGTCGGCTGTGGCGTGCTGATCGAGCACGACGGCACGCACATCCTCGGTGTCGCCGGCGACCCGACGCACCCGGCCAACTTCGGACGCCTGTGCAGCAAGGGCTCCACGCTGCACCTGACGGGTGGTCTCGACGCCCGCGCACTGCACCCGGAACTGCGCCTGGGCAAGGGGCTGGCACGTGCCCGGGTGGACTGGGACAGCGCGCTGGACCACGCCGCCGCACGCTTCGCCGAGACCATCGCCGAGCACGGGCCGGACAGCGTGGCCTTCTATGTCTCCGGCCAGTTGCTGACCGAGGACTACTACGCCTTCAACAAGCTGGCCCGCGCCCTGGTGGGCACACATAACATCGACAGCAATTCGCGGCTGTGCATGTCTTCCGCCGTGGTCGGCTACAAGCGCAGCCTGGGCGCCGACGCGCCGCCCTGCTCCTACGAGGACATCGAGCAGAGCGACTGCGTGCTGATCGCCGGCAGCAACATGGCGTTCGCCCACCCGGTGCTGTTCCGTCGCCTGGAAGAGGCCAGGGCCAGGCGCCCGGACATGCGCGTGATCGTGGTCGACCCACGCCGCACCGACACCTGCGAGCTGGCCGACCTGCACCTGGCGATCACCCCGGGCAGCGACGTGGCGCTGTTCCACGGCATCCTCCACATCCTGCTGTGGAAGGGCTGGGTGGACCGGCGCTTCATCGAGCGCCACACCGAAGGCTTCGATGCGCTCAAGGAGCGCGTGCGCGACTTCGGCCCGGCGCGGGTGGCGGAGCTGTGCGGCATCGACGCCGCCGACCTGCTGCGCTGCGCCGAGTGGATCGGCCGCACGCCGAGCTTCCTCTCGCTCTGGTGCATGGGCCTGAACCAGTCGAGCGCCGGCAGCGCCAAGAACAGCGCGCTGATCAACCTGCACCTGGCCACCGGGCAGATCGGCCGGGCGGGTGCCGGGCCCTTCTCCCTCACCGGCCAACCCAACGCCATGGGTGGCCGCGAGACCGGCAGCCTGTCGAACCTGCTGCCCGGCCATCGCGAGGCGGGCGATGCCGGACACCGCGCCGAAGTGGCGGCCCATTGGGGGGTGGAGCGCTTGCCGGAGACACCGGGGCTGTCGGCCATCGACCTGTTCGACGCCGTGGCCGACGGGCGCATCAAGGCCCTGTGGATCGCCTGCACCAACCCGGCCCAGTCCCTCCCCGACCAGCAGCGGGTGCACGCGGCGCTGGCCGCCTGCCCCTTAGTGGTCGTCCAGGAGGCCTTCTTCACCACCGAGACCTGCCGCCACGCCGACCTGCTGCTGCCCGCCGCCAGCTGGGGCGAGAAGGAAGGCACCGTGACCAATTCCGAGCGCCGCATCAGCCATGTGCGCCGCGCCGTGCCTGCGCCCGGCGAGGCGCGCCCGGACTGGGCGATCGCCTGCGACTTCGCCCGGCGGCTGGAACGCCACCTGCGCCCGGGGAAGCCCAGCCTGTTCGATTTCGCAGGCCCCGAAGCGCTGTTCGAGGAGTACAAGCCGCTCACCGCCGGCCGCGACCTGGACCTGAGCGGCATCGGCTACGGCCTGATCGACGCCCATGGCCCGCAGCAGTGGCCCTACCCCGCCGGCGCCAGCCAGGGCAGCGCGCGGCTCTATGGCGACGGGCGCTTCCCCACGCCGAGCGGCCGTGCGCGCTTCATCGACGATCCCTACATCGCCCCCCGGGAACGCCGCGAACTGCGCTATCCGCTGGTGCTCAACACCGGCCGGCTGCGCGACCAGTGGCACGGCATGAGCCGCACGGGCACCGCTGCCCGGCTGTTCGGCCACGTGGAGCAGGCGCAGCTGGGGCTGCACCCGGCGGAGATGCGCCGCCGCCAGCTCGGGGACGGCGATCTGGTGCGGGTGAAGAGCCGTCGCGGCGAGCTGGTGGTGCCGGTCATGGGCGACGAGGCCCTGCGCCCCGGCCAGGCCTTCCTGCCCATGCATTGGGGCGATCGCTTCCTCAAGGGGCTGGGCGTCAACGTGCTGACCACCCCGGCCTGCGATCCACTCTCGAAACAGCCGGAACTCAAGCACGCCGGTGTCGAGGTGGAGCGGGTGGACCTGCCCTGGCAGCTCTTCGTACTGGTGGAAGGTGATGTGCAGGCGCGCTTCGAAGCCCTCCGACCGCTGTGCGAGGCCTTCACCTACGCCAACCTGGGGCTGGTCGGGCGTGAACGCCCTGCCCTGGTGCTGCGCGCGGCCCATGCGACAGCCCCGGATGTCGCCGTGCTGGAGCGTATCGACAGGTTGCTGCAACTGGATCAGGGGCCGGTGATGGCCTATGACGACACGCAACGAGCGGTGGGCAAGCGCGTGCGCATCGAGCAGGGGCGCATCACTGCGCTGCGCCTGGCAGGCGAAACCGCCGCCTGGGGCTGGCTCAAGAGCCTGTGGCAGGAAGGACAGGTGGATGCGGATCTGCGCCGCTGGCTGCTGGCGCCTTTGAGCGCGCCGCCCGGCACCGGCGCCTGCTCCGCCAACCGCACGCTGTGCAACTGCATGGACGTCGGCCTGCAGGCGGTGCAGGCGGGCATCGCCAGGGGGCTGGACCTGGCCGGGCTGAAGGAGGCGCTGGGCTGCGGCACGCGTTGCGGCTCCTGCGTATCGGAAATCAAGAGAATGCTGGCGGCGCAACCCGCGCCGGCTGCGGTGAACGCGTGAGGAGACGCCCATGAATGGCAAGGTCTGGCTGGTGGGTGCGGGGCCCGGAGACCCGGAGCTGCTGACACTGAAAGCGGTACGGGCACTCGAGGGGGCCGAGGTGGTGATGATCGATGACCTGGTCAACCCGGCGGTGCTGGAGCACTGCCCAGGCGCCCGGGTGATCCGCGTCGGCAAGCGCGGCGGCTGTCGCTCGACGCCCCAGGCCTTCATCCATCGCCTGATGCTGCGCTACGCGCGCCAGGGCAAGCGCGTGGTACGCCTCAAGGGCGGCGACCCGTGCATCTTCGGCCGGGGCGGCGAGGAGGCGCAGTGGCTGGCCGAGCGCGGAGTCGAGAGCGAACTGGTCAACGGCATCACCGCCGGCCTGGCGGGCGCCACCCAGTGCGGCATCCCCCTGACCCTGCGCGGCATGAGCCGGGGCGTCACCCTCGTCACCGCCCATACCCAGGACGACAGCGAGCCCGAATGGCAGGCGCTGGCACGCAGCGGCACCACCCTGGTGGTGTACATGGGCGTGGCGAAGCTCGCGGAGATCCGCGAGGGGCTGCTGGCTGGCGGCATGGCGGCGGGGATGCCGGTGGCGATGATCGAGAACGCCTCCCTGCCCCATCAGCGCGAATGCCGCAGCACGCTGGCACGGATGCTCGACGACGCCGGCACCTTCCAGCTGAAGAGCCCGGCGATCCTGGTGATCGGCGAGGTGGCCGGTCAGGCCGCGGCGGTGTCCGAGGCGTTGAGCGCCTGATCGGGCGGCATTCCACGGCTCGGCATCGCAACGTTGGGTTTCGTACCTCTACCCAACCTACGTGTTCCCTGTAGGTGGGTGCCGAGCGTGCGAGGCCCAACGAGCCCAATCAGGGCTCTCGGCACTTTTCTCCAGGCAAAGAAAAACCCGGCCGAGGCCGGGTTTTTCCAGAGCTCAGACCAATTACTTGGCTTGGGCTTCTACTTCAGCTTCTACGCGACGGTTGACAGCGCGGCCAGCGTCGGTGGCGTTGTCGGCAACCGGGCGGGACTCACCGTAACCAACCGAGTTGACGCGCTCGGAACCAACACCGTACTGGTTGACCAGGACGTCACGAACAGCGTTTGCACGACGCTCGGACAGTTTCTGGTTGTAGGCGTCGGTGCCGACGGAGTCGGTGTGGCCTTCAACGGTGGTGGTGGTCGACGGGTACTGGTTCATGAAGTCAGCCAGGTTCTTGATGTCGCCGTAGCTTTCTTCTTTGACCTTGGACTTGTCGAAGTCGAACTTCACGTCCAGCTCGACGCGAACGACTTCGGCAACGGCCGGGCAGCCATCGGCATCAACGGTGACGTTTGCCGGGGTGTCCGGGCACTTGTCGACATTGTCGCAGACGCCGTCGTTGTCGCTGTCGGAGCAGACTTCGGCAACCGGAGCCGGGGCCGGCTCGGCAGCGGGCTTGGAGCCACCACCGAAGTTCACGCCAACACCTACGCCAGCGGCCCACTCGGACTCGCCCACGTCGATGTTGTACATGCCGTCCAGGCCGGCTTTGGCGTAGAAGTTCTCGGTGAAGTAGTACTTCAGGCCGGTGCCGATGTTGGCGAAGGTGCTGTGGTCACGACCGGTACGGGCCGGTACGTTGCTGATGCTCTGGTGAGCGAAGCCAGCGGAAACGTACGGGCGCAGGCCGACACCCGGGGTGCCGAAGTGGTAGATGGCATCGAGGCCAGTCTGGCTGCCCTTGATGTTCTTGTTACCGGTGTCGTTTTCGGAACGAATGTCGTGAAACTCGCCATAGGACAGAGCCAGTTCGACGTCGTCAGTGAGGTAGTAACCAACCGAACCACCGAACAGGTTGCCGTTGGACAGATCACGCGAGCTGTCGGTGAAGTAGCGCTTGCCGAAAGCCTCCACCTCGACAGCGCCTTGGCCTTGCGCCAGCGCGTTCAGAGAAAATGCGGCAACGAGAGAGCCAACGGCTACGCCTAAGGTGTTTTTCAGTTTCATCCGTAAATCCCCATCTTGGTTGTCAGTAAGTTGTCGAACAATCTCGGAAGACAACTTGGTCGGCAAGTTTACCAGAACTCGCTGATCTAAGAGATTAATTTTGCCCAACTAAGTTTCGGTCAGACCTGAAAATTTTTCTCTCAAGCGGTCCAGCGCGCGCTTGTATCGCATCTTCGTCGCGCTCAGACCCATATGCATAATGTCAGCAATTTCCTGAAATTCCAGTTCTGCGACAAAGCGCAGCACCAGGATTTCACGATCGATCGGGTTCACATGCACCAGCCATCTTTCAAGGCCTCCACGCTCTTCGAGCTTGGGTGCCTTTTCCTCCGAGGCCTCCTCGAGAGGATCGAGACTCAAGGCATCAAGTAAGCGACGTTTACGACGCTCTTTCCGATATTGGGTAATGCATTCGTTATACGTGATGCTATAGAGCCATGTCTTGAACTTGGACTTCCCTTCGAAGTTCTTCAATCCATACAGCACCTTCAGCATCACCTCCTGACAGACATCGTCGGCGTCTCGTTCGTTCCCCAAATATCGGGCACAGACGTTGAACAGGGTGCGCTGGTAGCGACGCATGAGTTCTTCATAGGCGCGCGTGACATGAAACAGCTCGACATGGGCGCGCTCCACCAGCTCTTCATCGGAGAGCTCGCGAGGGTCGTAGCGCAAGGAAAGCGATTGGGGCTTGTTCAAAACGGGTCGGGCCGACAGTCAGGTCAGGAGCCGCCGGAACGCGAGGCAGCGCTCCGCTATGGCGGCATACATTAGCAAGGGTTGAGGAGCCGCGTTAGCGGCTCGTTACCCGCTGGTCGAGCAATGTCCGGTTGGACACCGACACGAGGTCGCCCTCGTCGGTGAGGATGATGGTCTTCACCGTGCCTATTTCCTCGATCTGCCCCTCGACGTCACCCACCTTCACGTCCTGCCCCACCTGGTAGAGCTCGCGCACGTAGATGCCGGCGATGATCTGCCCGGCGATGTCGCGGCTGCCAAGGCCCAGCGCCAGCGCGGCGGCCAGGCCGATGGAGATCAGCACGATGGCGATGACGTTGTTCAGCAGGTCGGTCTTGACCTCCAGCTGCCCGATGGCCACCGAAATGCTGATGATGATCACCAGGCCCTGGGCGATGCGCCCCAGCCCGTGGGCGTAGTCCAGCCCCACTCCTTCGGCGGCGCCACGGACAATGCCGCTGACCAGTTGCGCCAGGAGCACGCCGGCCAGCAGCACCAGGGCCGCACCGAGCACCTTGGGCAGGTAGAGGGCGAGCATGTCGAGGGTGGCGGAGACACGGTCGAGGCCGAGGGACTCGGCGGCGGAGACCAGGAAGATCAGCAGCACGAACCAGTAGACGATCTTGCCGATCAGCGTGGAGACCGGCACCTGGATGCCGACGCGGGCGAGGATCTTGGTCAGGCCGGTGCCGCCCATCAGGCGATCGAGGCCGAGCTTGGCCAGCAGCTTGGACAGCAGGGTGTCGAGCAGCTTGGCCACGACGAAGCCCAGCAGGACCACGACCAGGGCACCGAACAGGCGCGGGATGAAGCCGGCCACCGGTGTCCACACCGTGGTCATGGCGTTAACGATACCTTGGGTCCAGGGGTCGAATTCCATGTTCAATCAGCCTTGTCAGCGGAGCGTTTCGATGAGGTGCGACGAGAGACCGGCGCCACGTGGGCCGAGCCGTTGTTGAGGGCGATCATCAGCGCCTCGGCCCAATGGCCGAGCAGGCTGAACAGGTCGCCGACGCCAACCTGGCGGTTGGCGGTCTTGAGCACGCGGCCCAGCGCGGCGTTGTCATCGTGCTCGGATGACGAACGCTTGAGCAGGTCCCGCAGGGATTCTTCGAACGGATCGTGCATGCGCACCTCACGTGGATATGTCGGCTAGACGTGGCCAGCGATCAGCAGGTCACATCAGAGCCAGCGCAGGCGACGAAAGAGCCACCACTGGAAGGCGGCGACGCCGAGAATCAGCAGGCAGGCGACGACGAAGCCATAGGGCGCGTCGGCACCAGGGATACCCCCGACGTTGATGCCCAGCAGGCCGGTGATGAAGCTCATCGGCAGGAAGAAGCCGGTGATGATGCCCAGCAGGTACATGGTGCGGGTCATGCGCTCGCTCATGCGCCGGTTCTCCGACTCCAGCACCAGCCCGACACGCTCGCGGATCAGCTCGAGCTCTTCCAGGTAGCGGGTGAGGCGGTTGTTCAGCTCGTTCCAGTAATCGGTGTCGTCGGCGGCGAACCAGCTCATGCGGTTGCGCATCAACTGGCCATAGATGTCCCGCTGCGGCGCCAGGAAGCGCTTGAGGCCGGCGGCGCGACGACGGATGTGCAGCATCAGGTCGTGATCGGGGTTGTAGCGTTCGCTGGCATCCAGGCGCTCCTCCTGCTCGTCGACCTCCTCGGAGAGCGAGGCGACCAGGGCATCGACCTTGTCGGTCAGGTGCTCGGCCAGGTAGAGCAGCACTTCGGAGGCGGTCTTCGGCCCGGTGCCGCCATTCCACTGCTCGATCAGCTCGTCGGTGGCGTGCAGCGGCCGCAGGCGCAGGGAGATGACGCGCTGCGCATCGGCGAAGATGCGCACCGCGACCATGTCCTCGGGCTGGGCACCCGGGTTGAGGTTGACGCCGCGCAGGAACAGCAGCAGCTGGTTCTCCGGCAGGCTCACCAGGCGCGGGCGGGTGCTTTCCTCCAGCAGCAGGTCACAGGCGAACTCGCTCAGCCCGCTGGCCTCGCGCAGCCACTGGCGCGCCAGGGCGTGGCCGCGGTCCCAGTGCAGCCAGAGGCTTTCCCGTTCCTGCAGCTCGATGACATCCAGCTCGTCCTTGGTGATGGAGCGCGCCCCACCCTGGCCATCCAGGACATAGGCGTGCACCAGCCCCCAGCGTACGTTGCGTTCCTCGACCATCCTCAGCGAGTACCCCGTCCGGTCATTCCGGCATCTTCAGGGCTTGCGGGGAGACGATGATGCCGTTGTTGTCGGCATAGACGAATTCACCCGGGCGGAAGGTGATGCCGCCGAAGGTGACGGCCACGTTGAGGTCGCCGATACCGCGCTTGTCGGTCTTCATCGGATGGCTGGCCAGGGCCTGCACACCGAGGTCGGTCTGGGCGATGACGTCGACGTCGCGGATGCAGCCGTACACGACTATGCCTTCCCAGCCGTTCTTCGCCGCCTTCTCGGCCAGCATGTCGCCCAGCAGGGCGCGACGCAGGGAGCCGCCGCCGTCCACCACCAGCACCTTGCCCTGGCCCGGCAGGTCGACCTGCTCCTTAACCAGGGAGTTGTCCTCGAAGCACTTGATGGTGACGATCTCGCCACCGAAGGAATCGCGGCCGCCGAAGTTGCTGAACATCGGCTCGACGACCTGCACCAGGTCCGGGTACGCGTCGCACAGATCAGGGGTGACGTATTGCATGGCAAGGCTCCTTGATGGGGTTACAGGTCGAGGCCGACACGATCACCGTCATGAGCCAGCGTCAGCCGAAGCGGCGGCGAACAGGCCGCATCGAGGGCGCGGCCACTGTCCGGATCGAAGGCGATCCCGTGGCGGGAACAGCGCAGCACCCTACATTCGAGCGTGCCGTTGTGCAAGGGCGCGCCCCGGCGCGGGCACAGGTTTTCCAGGATGATCCCCTGCCGATCACCGACGATCAGCAGCAATTGACGGCCCCTGGCTGGGAAGTCCCGCGACGGCCATCCTGCTGATCGATCTGGCTCTCCAGCGCGACGAGCCTGCCCCTTCGCATCGATACGGCCCCAGCATCTTTAGCACAGCGCCATAGCCCCGGAACGGGGCTTCAGACGGCAGGCACCGCCTGGCCGAACGAGCCGGGCAGCTGCAACCGGTCGAGCCAGTGCTCCACCAGCGGCCAGACCTCCTGCTGGGCATGCTTGCTGACCAGCATCTCGATATGACCGTAGTCGTCGGCGAAGCCATTCTCGCGGGACAGGCAGAGGAACTGCTTCGTCTCGCTGCCGAACTGCTCCAGCAACTTGCGGCAGGCCCAGGCCGGGTCCTGCTGGTCGCCGGCAGCACCGACGGCCAATACCGGCACATTCACCTCGGCGAGCCCCTTCCACCAATCGCGCTCGGCATCGCCGAAGCGACCGAACAGGCCGTGCCAGCGCAGGCTTTCCAGGCCGATGCCGATGGGCTCGTCCTCGGGCCCGCGCTTGAGGCCAGGCCCGGACAGCACGGCCAGGCGCTTGAGCAGGAAGCGCCCGCTCCACTCCACCGGCGGGACCTTCAGGGGCCAGTAGACGCGACTGATCTGGCTGCCGAACAACGCGACGGACGCAACGTGCTCGCCCGCCAGGTAATGACCGCCCAGCGCCGCCGCAAGCGTGATCCCGCCCAGGGAATGACCGATCCAGTGGGGCGCCTGCGCCGTCTGCTCGCGGACGAAGGCCCCGATGGCCGGCAGGTCGTAGCGCGCGTAGTCGGCGACGCGGTTGCGCCGGTAGTCCTGGTTGCGCGGCGACAGGCCGTGGCCACGCATCTCGGCGATCCACACGTCGAAGCCGGCACGGGCCAGGTGCGGGCCGAGCCCCAGGCATTTGGGCGAGTACCAGAAGCGACGATTGGAGAAGCTGCCATGCAGGAGGACGACGGGCACGCCACGCTGCTCCTCGTGGCCGGGCAGCCCCAGCCGGGTGATGACCAGTTCGACACTGGAGTCGGGGCTGTTTCCAGGCTTGAGGCGATAGACGTCTTCCGTGATGTCGCCACGGAGTTCGGCGCTGATCAGCGCGACGGGGAATAGATCACTGCTGCTTTGCATGAATGCTACTTGCACGAAAAAGGGCGGGTTTGCAGCCCGCCCTTCTTCTGGTTGCGGTTAGAAGGTCACGCCTGGCCTTCGGCCAGGAAGAACCAGGTATCGAGGACCGAGTCGGGGTTCAGCGACACGCTCTCGATGCCCTGCTCCATGAGCCACTTGGCCAGGTCCGGATGGTCGGACGGGCCCTGGCCGCAGATGCCGATGTACTTGCCAGCCTTGTTGCAGGCGGCGATGGCATTGGCCAGCAGCTTCTTGACCGCCGGATTACGCTCGTCGAACAGGTGGGCGACGATGCCGGAGTCACGGTCCAGGCCCAGGGTCAGCTGGGTCAGGTCGTTGGAACCGATGGAGAAGCCATCGAAGAACTCGAGGAACTCCTCGGCCAGCAGCGCGTTGGACGGCAGCTCGCACATCATGATGACCTTGAGGCCATTGTCGCCGCGCTTCAGGCCGTTGCTGGCCAGCAGCTCGACCACCTGGCTGGCTTCGCCCAGGGTACGGACGAAGGGCACCATGATCTCGACGTTGGTCAGGCCCATGTCGTTGCGCACTTTCTTCAGCGCGCGGCATTCCAGCTCGAAGCAGTCACGGAAGGATTCGCTGATGTAGCGCGAGGCGCCACGGAAGCCGAGCATCGGGTTCTCTTCTTCCGGCTCGTAGAGCTTGCCGCCGATCAGGTTGGCGTATTCGTTGGACTTGAAGTCCGAGAGGCGCACGATGACCTTCTTCGGCCAGAAGGCTGCGGCCAGGGTGCTGATGCCCTCGACCAGTTTCTCGACGTAGAAGCCGACCGGGTCGTCATAGCCGGCGATGCGCTTCTCGACGCTGTCCTTGATCTCGCTGGGCAGGCCGGCGAAGTTCAGCAGCGCCTTGGGGTGCACGCCGATCATGCGGTTGATGATGAATTCCAGGCGCGCCAGGCCCACGCCCTCGTTGGGCAGCTGGGCGAAGTCGAAGGCGCGGTCGGGGTTGCCGACGTTCATCATGATCTTGAACGGCAGCTCGGGCATGGCGTCGACGGAGTTCTTGCGGATGTCGAAGCCCAGTTCGCCCTCGAAGATGAAGCCGGTGTCGCCTTCGGCGCAGGACACGGTCACGCCCTGGCCATCCTTCAGCACCTGGGTCGCGTTGCCGCAGCCGACGACGGCCGGGATGCCCAGTTCACGGGCGATGATCGCGGCGTGACAGGTACGGCCGCCACGGTTGGTGACGATGGCGCTGGCGCGCTTCATCACCGGCTCCCAGTCCGGGTCGGTCATGTCGGAGACCAGGACGTCGCCCGGCTGGACCTTGTCCATCTCGGAAACGTCGTGGATCACCTTCACCGGACCGGCGCCGATGCGCTGGCCGATGGCGCGACCTTCCACCAGGACGGTGCCCTTTTCCTTCAGCAGGTAGCGCTCCATCACGGTGGCGCTGGCGCGGCTCTTAACGGTCTCGGGACGGGCCTGCACGATGTACAGCTTGCCGTCGTCACCGTCCTTGGCCCATTCGATGTCCATCGGGCGACCGTAGTGCTTCTCGATGATCATGGCCTGCTTGGCCAGCTCGGTGACCTCGGCATCGGTGATGCAGAAGCGGGCGCGCTCGGCGCGGTCGACGTCGACGGTCTTCACCGACTTGCCGGCCTTGGCTTCGTCGCCGTAGACCATCTTGATCGCCTTGCTGCCCAGGTTGCGACGCAGGATCGCGGGGCGGCCGGCTTCCAGGGTGTGTTTGTGCACATAGAACTCGTCGGGGTTCACCGCGCCCTGCACCACGGTCTCGCCGAGGCCGTAGGCGCCGGTGATGAACACCACGTCACGGAAGCCGGACTCGGTGTCCAGGGTGAACATCACGCCGGCGGTGCCGGTTTCCGAACGCACCATGCGCTGCACACCGGCAGACAGGGCGACCAGCTTGTGGTCGAAGCCCTGGTGCACGCGGTAGGCGATGGCACGGTCGTTGAAGAGGGAGGCGAAGACTTCCTTGGCGGCGCGGATCACGTTGTCCACGCCACGAATGTTGAGGAAGGTTTCCTGCTGGCCGGCGAAGGACGCATCAGGCAGGTCCTCGGCGGTGGCGGAGGAGCGCACGGCCACGGCCATGTTGTCGTTGCCACCGGCCATGGCGGCGAAGGCGGAACGGATCTCGGCATCCAGGCGCGGGGGGAACTCGGCGTCCATCACCCACTGGCGGATTTGTGCACCGGTCTTGGCCAGGGCAGCGACATCATCGACATCGAGGGCGTCCAGCGCGGCGTGGATCTGATCATTGAGGCCGCTCTGTTCGAGGAAGTCGCGATAGGCCTGCGCAGTAGTGGCGAAACCACCGGGAACGGATACCCCGGCGCCAGCCAGATTGCTGATCATCTCGCCCAGGGATGCGTTCTTGCCCCCCACATGCTCAACATCGTGGACGCCGAGCTTATCGAGGGAAACTACGTACTCTACCAAGGTGAAATCTCCAGTCGTTGGTCATCCACACGTCCAAACCCTTGATTTCACTAAGGTGGCCAGCATGGAATCTGTTGATCAGCGGCAGCAATCAGGCGCCGATGTTAAAATACTGTTAGAACAATGTCACTTGGTGGCATGCCCACTCGCAGCCCCCTGGGTCTATCGCAGGAAGGCTATCTACTACCTCAGGATTCGCCCTTCTGGGGTCTCAAAACAAGCGTTCACCCTCTCCCTCCGTACTCGTCATCGGGAAAAAGCTATGCGTCACACTCGTCGAATCCAGGCGGCCTTAACTGCGTTTCATCTCGACCGTCCAGATGACCACTGGGAAGACCTCGTGGTTCCGCTTCGAGAGAAGGCTGAGCAGACGTTGCTGGACTCTATCCGATGGGAGGAACGGGAGGCGCAGGCAGTCGCGTATTCGGAGCTGCTGGAGGACCTTGGGTTCATAAGGGCCACTGAGCCCATGACAGCCGACCATGTGAAGGCTCTGGGGATGAGCATCAAGATAGTCCAGGGCGGCCTGGAGCGCTTACTGAAGGGCAATCCAGACCCCTTGAGGGAGGTTGTGGAGGAGCTGCGGGAGGCCGAGGCGCAGCTTGGTGTCCCCAAACCGACAGTCTCGCCAGTGGCTCCAGAGGCTACCAGCGCTGACTACATGCCCCTCAGCCGTCTCGCTGCTCTTTATATGGACGAACAGGAAGGGAACTACGCGGAGAAGTCCGTGAAGGACATGAACAGCTCGTTCAAGGTCCTGGCTGAAGCCTTGACCGATGAGAACGGCGTAGAGCTGAACATGAAGACCCATACCCGTGAGGACATGGTGAACCTGAAGAAGAAGCTCCTTGCCAGTGGCCGGAAGCCTCTTACGGTCAACAAGCTGCTCACTCGGCTATCGACTCTCACCACCTGGGCTCAGAACAACCGCTACCTCGACAACGCCTTCAACAAGGGCCTCAAGATCACCAAGGGTGCCGAGAGTGGCCGGAAGGCCTTCAGCGATGAGCAGGTCCGGCTGATCATGAGCGAGATGGCTCGGCTGCCGAAGGACAACTGGAAGCGCTGGGCGATGTCCATTGGGGTCATCACGGGCGCTCGGATCGGTGAGATATTTCAGCTGACCAAGACCGATGTTTCCACTATTGGTGGGATCACTGTCATTGATTTCAACGATGACGGGGACAAGACCCTCAAGAACTCCAATTCCCGGCGCCTTGTGCCACTGGTGGATGGGGCCTACGGTTTCGACCTGAAGGCATTCCTTGAGTACGTCGAAGGGTGCGAGGACAAGCTGTTTGATCGGGTCAGCCACAACTTCACTCGCGTCCTGAACGAGACCCTTAGGGACATCTGCCACCACGACTCAGGCGAAGGACTGACCTTCCACTCCCTCCGTCACTCCCTGGCCTCCCTAATGAAGCACCGTGGGGTTCAGGTGAGCATCGCGCAGGACATCCTGGGGCACAGCTCTCAGACGATCACCTTCGATCTATACGGTGGTGATTCTCGTCTTGCCCTGTCCAAGCTCGAAGAGGCCCTGAAGGAGAGCTTCGGGGTCTGAGCCGCCATAAGTGAGGGTTTTAAAAGGGGAACCTAAGGGCTATCTCATAGATAACCTTTAGGCCCCCTCCCTTAAAGTGAGGGCTTTTGGAGCCCTCGTGGTTCCTGGGCTTCAGCCGAGGTAGTTTGATCGGAAGGACCAATCGTCCTCCCACTGGATTGTCACATCAGAGCCGTCCATGGCGATGCGCTGGGCATCCTCGAAGCCGGTCATCTCACTCTCCATGTGGTGCTCAAGGAACTCCTGAAGCAGCTCAGAGGCGCCCTCCTCGCTGTTCTTCTCCATGCTCTCCACGAAGAACTGAACGCCAATCGCCAGGGCGTCAAGGCGGTCATCGTGTGCCAGGGAGCCCCGATCTCGGGTCAGGCGGGTCAGCTGGTAGAAGCCGCAGTAGCGGATGTCGAAGTTCCCGTCACTGTTGCAAGCCTTCCGGTACTCCTCTTCGATCACAGCTTCCTGAACCACCAGCTTGTGGCTGCCAAGGACAGGCTCCAGAACGTCCGCCATGCGGAGTTCCTTCTGCCCCTTGGACTTCACCTCAGTGATGGCGCAGTGGTGCACCTTGGTCATCACAGGGCTGAAGAGCTTGAGGTACATACCGTCGCCGAAGTTGCCCTCAATGACCACCTCGTTGACCTTCCACTTCTTGCCGATCTTCGCCAGGGCCTCAAGGGTCTTGTCCTCGTAGCCACCCCGGAACCCGCCCCACTCCATCAGGTAGATGTAACCGTTGAGCTGGAACAGGACGGCATAACCGGTCTCGTCCTTGCCCCGACCACTTGGGTCGATCACGAGGATGCGCGACTGGTAGGCCATGAAGCTTGAGTCTGCTTCTTGGTATCGGTGGTATCGGTCGCCCTTCAGGCCGACGTTTGGCAGGTCCTCCAGGGCGTTCCCGTTGTTCGGGAGCCACTGATACGACAGAGGTGCCTTCTCGCCATCCAGGGCCGCCACGATAAGATCGCGGAGCTTCAGTGGGTAGCGCTCGGCATCGCTGAGGTTCGGGTTGAGCATGAACTGGAGGGCAAAACCGCCCTTGCCGTAGGACAGCTCCCGCTCTCGCAGGTCCTCGTCGTCGAATCGAACTGGGTCAGTCGGTTGCCAGAAGAGACCTTCGTCCTCCATCAGCTCCTTGAGCAGCATTGGCGCCAAGCGGTGCCCATAGTTCTCAAGGTCCTTTTGGTCACGCGGGTAGCGCGCCGGCCAGATGGTGGTCGTGTAGCCACGGTTCTCCAGCTCGCGGTAAAGGGTCATCTCGGTCTGAGGCGTGCCCAGGTAGATGATCGTCCCGCCCGGCTTCAGGATCGCGTCGAATTCCTTCACCAGCTCGCCCAGGCGCTCTCGGGCTGCCTGTGTGGCTGAGTTGTTCGGGACCTCCACGTCGTCCGCAATGAGGATATCCGCCCGGCTGCCGGTGAGCTGGCCTGTGATACCGACGGACTTCACCGAGGGCGAGTGGTCAGGGCTGGCAGGCCCCACGTCGAAGCTGATCGTGGAGTCCCGCTGGCCGGGCCGTGGCTTCAGCTCATGGAGGAACGGAAGCAGGTCAATGATCCGCTTGATGAACACGGAGTTCGCATCCGCGCGCTCCTTGGAGGCGGACACGATCATGAATTTGAGCTGTGGGTTGTTCCACAACATCCACACCACGAAGGCGCAGGTGATGAAGCTCTTCCCGATCCCTCGGAACGCCTGGAGGATGAACCGTCGGTTATCCCCGGCGCTGAGCTTTCGGGCCATGTCGATCTGGCAACGGGTGGGCTTCGGGAGCCCCAAGGCCATCCAGAGGACGAACAGGAAGGCGACGAAATTGGCCCGCATCAGGGCGAGGTTCTTCTCGTCACTCATTGGCGCCCTCCTTCTGGAGGACCCGGATGACGCTCTGGAGAGCCTTTACTTGGTCGTCGGCGCGCTTGGCTTGTCCGACAAGAAATTCAGCAGCTCGGTCTGATAGCTCGGCTCGGCCATCAGGGTCGAGTCCACAGTTACCCGTGACTGCGCACACGCGGGCATCTGCGAGTTCGACCCGCAGCCGGACACCATCAGCACGAAGCTGAGCCACAGTCCCAGCAGCAGTCCTTTCGTTCGCCGCCAGCGCGGCTTGCCATTCCTTGGTGATTCCATCGAGTTCTCCCTGAGCGGCCTTGCGCTGCTCTTCCAGTTGTTTCAGGTAGGTGTTCTGAGCGGTGAGGGCTTCTTGTTGGGCCTCGTTGTCGCGCACGGAGTAGCCCCATGCGAAGGTCAATCCGATGACCAGAGCCACAACGAAAAAAGCCCCCACAGCTTTCGCTATGAGGGCCTTCATTCAGATTCCTTGTGGGTGTTTAGTGGCGGGTTTCTTCTTCGTCCGTCAGGTCCGGCACTTCTGCCAGGGCTGCGGCGAGTTCGCCCAGGAGGCCGGCATCCGGCTTCAACTTGGCGATGGCGAACTTGTGTCGTTCGAGGTATTTGCTGATTGCGTTGTAGAGCTGAGGGGATCGACGCTCCGGGTCTCGGAGGTCAGACAACATGTTCCGACCGGTCTCGGTGTCGATGGCCTCAAGCAAGCGCTCAAGGACGGTCTGGGTCACGGTTACTCCTTGGGTTTGTCCCCCTTGACGGCCTTATGGATCGCGAGGCCGGTCATTACGAGGGAGTAGATGATTGCGGTGACGTAGAACCATTCGTTAAACGTCAGGCCGAACACGAGGCGACCTACTGCGTCAGTAGCGGCCGCCCCAGCAACGGGGGCCACTTGGATCACCCCGTTGTTGAAGTCAATGGAAATCAAAGTTAGTCCTCGATGTATAAGGCAGCGATGGAGGAAGGTGGGTAGCTACTGTGCCAAGCCGTGAATTGGATGGACGTACCGTCGGCGGCTACAACGAAGTCATCGCGGCAATTCGCGTCCCAGTAGTAGCGATGTCCAGCCCCCCTTTTGGCTGTTATGTCTACGGTCACATAGGGCCAATTGGTGTGTCCTATGCGGATGCTTTCACCTGTTAAGATCGCGCGACTCAGGGGTGCCGTGAACGGCTGACCCGACAGCGTACCGGTCCAAAGGACCTCCTCAACGAGGACCCTCCGTTTAGCTTGTGATGCGCCCAAGGCGGTGCGAGCGGAGGCTGCTGAAGCGCTGACCATCAGTGTCTTGATATGAGCGGGCACCGAGAGTCCGCTGTAGCACGGCTCCCAATTGGACCATGCGGCCCCATCCTGATATCTAATCCACTCAAAGCCATCGGTTCTTCTAACGGCGCGCTGAAAGCTCCGAGAAGCAACCGTGATGGTTACGTGGGTGATGTAACCAGTGAAGGCAGCGTTTGGACCGTTGCTCGCGCCTCCGACGTAGTAATGTCCGGTCGCCTGGATGGTGTTTATGTCAGCAGCGCCAAGGCTTACCGCTGTTCCGCCAAGGCCAAATGACCCAGCAACCAAAAGCGACGAGGGATCGGTGTCTGAAACAGAAGAGGGATAGCGCCGATCATAGGATAGAGCGCTGCCGTCAGCGTTAAGAGCAAGGACCCACCGTGGGCCTTTTGCGGCTGGGAGGCCAACACCAGCAGCGCTTGCGGCGGCCTCAGCCGCCTTCTGGATGGCGATGTCTCGCGCGCCCTCACTTGCCGCGCGCGCGGCTTGGGAACCGTTTGCCTGAGTCTCTGCCTTAGAGGCTTGCGTGGTTGCAACGCCGGCTGATGTACCGGCTGATGTCGCGGAAACGGAAGCACTGGCGCGCGCCAAATCAGCCGCATCTCGATACTCCTTCGCACTCAGTTGGGAAGCATTGGCGCTATCTTTATAGGATTGTGCAAGCAGCTCAGATGCCCGCGCAGCATCCTCAGAAGCCTTCGCTGCGTTTCTACTGTTCAAGGCACTTTCAGCCCATGCCTGCTCCTGGCGCAGCGTCACTGCGTCGCCTGCCTCAAAAGCATCCGCGAGATTCACGAGGCGCCGGCCGCGCGCGTCGAGGTTGCCGTTGTTGTCGGCACCAATGGTGTCCACGACCATGTTCCGCGCCTCTTCGGCCACATGGAGGGTCTGCACCTGGGAGATGTTCAGCTCATTGGCGCGCAGGATGGAGCCGTCAGCGAAGTCCACAAGGCGGTCCGTGGTGCTGGTGTTACGGCGAATCTCAATGCGCTCGTAGGCATCCGCAGGCCCCCATGCTTTGGTGGTCTGGATGCTGGTCTTGCTGATGAATCGGAATTCGGAACTGAGGGTGAGGGTCTTGCGATCCTGACCGATCAAGGTCACCTGTACGAATCGCCGGGCCAGATACTCAAAAGGTACGTCGAAGTCCTTTTTGCTCCCGTTGAGGTCGTAGGTGTAAACAGTCGTAACTGCCATGTTTACTCCTTGTGTGGAAAAAGAAAGAGGACCCGAAGGTCCCCTTAAAGTGAGGGCTTTTGATCTGCCAGCCCCAGGCAGTGAACGATGTGCGTGTCATTTGGTTGGCAAGGCGAATGCCTTGGCGGAGCCGTTGAGCACGTACCAGCAATTCCGGCTCAGGGCCGACTCCTTCGTGATCTGCACAGCCGTGATGCCATCGGCGCCCTGGGCGAACGCAGCGATCTTCAGGTCATTCAGCAGGGTCGACTCCTCAGGTGCGTCCTCAACGAAGCTCCGGTGACACCGAGATGCAGACACATCGGTCAGCACCTCAGCGTTGCTCGGGAGCGCATCGTATTGGCGAACGGCACGGACAGCCTCCCGCTGATCCTTGAGGCTCAGGTAGGACTGCTCATTGCCGACTTGCATGTTGGAGGAGAAGGAGGAGCAGCCGGTGGCCAGGACGGACACCAGCAGAATTCCCAGGGCTTTCATTCGTGGACGGCTTCCATGTTGGGCAAAGCCGCTATGTTACCTCGTCCGGTCCACGCCTTGATCCTGTGCCAGCCGTTGCAGCAGGTTTTGACTCACAGGGTCATTGGGGACGAAGTTCTTGAGGGCGTTGAAGAGCCCCGTCATGTGGCCCTGCCGGTCTCCCCTCTCGTCGCCCAGGAGATGGGCCCCTGAGTATCCCGCTTGGATGCCGTTTGCAGCGACCCCAAGCGCCGGTATCTGCTCCGCAGCGCGGGACATGAAGCCGGTCATGAGGTCGGAACGCAGTGGGCTGTAGCGGATTGGCCGACCATCCTGGGCTTGCTGCTGCTCACGGGGCAGGATCGAGGTCCGCACCATGGCTGCTTGGTCCGCACCGAAGGGCGCACTCAGGAAGTTGGAGACACCGAAGGGCGCACCTACGTGGGAGCTGCGGGAGATCGCCGCATAGGCAAGCATGCTCGGGCTCAAGGCCTCGCGCAGGTACTTCTCTCGGGCTCGCTGAGGCAGTCCCAAGGCCTTCAGTTGAGTGGATGCAGCGTAGAACGCAGTGGCCAGCGCCAGGGACGCAGCGACCTTGAAGGTCTGATCGAGGGCCTGCCTGTTGCGGGTGGCCTCCATCCAGCCTCGTACCAGCCGCCCATTGAGCGACCGAAGGACGAACATCTTGAACTGAAGGACCATCGCCCCGACCGCGCCATACTGCTTCGAGGGTGCCAGGGACATCTTGTGAGGCCTCAGCATCGTCTCGTCAGCCACGGCATCGCCCAGGCGCCACAGGTCCATTGAGCGCGGGTCAGCGGCCAGCTTGTCAGTATCCTTAATACGCCATTGGCCGTTCTTGTTGCGCTTGAAGTGAGACCGGATGAGGTCCTGAATTCCCTTGAATTGCTCAGGGGTGATCGAGGCCGACCGCAGCCGCTCAGGGGTGAAGAGCTTCGTCTCCAGGCCGTTCAACGTGTGGTCGATGAGGTCCACAAGAAGCCCCTGGCGGCCAGCGTCCATGATGTAGTTGCCGGTCTCCCGGAGCAGCCAAGTGAACGGAGAGCGCACCGAAGCTTCGCCCGTTGCCCACTTCACGGAGCCCGCCACCTGGGACCCGTAGTAGTTGTGGGTCTCCCGGAGTCGATCAACGATGTCTTGGCGGGTAGGCCGAATGAGGTCATCCAGTTCCCGGCCAAAAACGATGTTGTGCATGTCCTTGATGTCCTCAGGGGCCAGCTTTGCGCCGGCAGTGGTCCACTTCTTGAGCAGAGGGACACCCTTGAGGAGCATCCGCTGGTGGCCTTTAACGAACAGGCTGGCGGCCTCGGTGATGTTCTGTGCACCCATGTAGGCGTTCTTGGTCATGAAGCCCACGTCGTTGAGGCTGCGGATGGCGGTCTGCCAGATGCCGTCAGGGTCACGACGAGCGCGCCCAGTGAACATCTTCAGGGCATCCATCAGAGCATCAGCTTCCGCAGTGTCGGCCCCAGGAGCAGCGCCTTGGCGCATCTTGATGGCCATCGACTTGAGCTGCTTGGTGCTCTTCCCGGTGCCGCCCATGAGGGCCACGTCCCCGTTAACTCGACGGTCGTACTGCGGGACGATCCGCATGATGTCGAACTCACGAAGGTCGTCCACGCTGAATAGAGAGCCGTCCGGGAGGTTGATCCGAACGTCCGAATCGAACAGGTTCCGGGCCTCAAGGTAGTCGTTGTTCTCGACCCCTACGCCATCCTGAAGGTGCTCCTCGACGATGTGGCTGCGGTTGAAGCGCTCGGTGTGGCTGATGCCGTAAGCCTTGTCGTTGGCGTACTTCTCCACGGCAGCCTGAAGGGCCTCTGGGGTCAGCTTCTCCTCGCCTGCGGTCTCTTGAAGCATCTTGTCCACCCTGGCGCGGACTTGAGGACGCTTCGCATAGGAGGCCAGCCAGGAGCGCTTAATGGCTTCCTGAAGACCCTCGGGGCCGCCCAACTGACGCAGGAGGACCTGCTTGGCAGCGGTGCTATAGCGCATCGGGTAGTAGGAGCCGGTATGGCGGGTTTCTTCGAGCAGACTCCGGGCGGTCAGATTGCCGAACTGCCCAGGATTCTCGATGTAGTCCCACTTCTGGGCCATGTGCTCCCGCAGTTGCTCCACCAGCTTCATCTCCGCAGGGGTCAGGCTCTGGGTCTTCTCGCCGTGGCTGGCGGCTTCCATGGTCTCCACTACGCGCCGACTGATCGCCTCACGCTTGGCGGCCTCAGAGCCCTGGCGGCCTTGCCAGTAGGGGTCCTTCAGCACCTCGTCGATCTGCTCAGCAAAGCGGTTGTGGGCCACGTTGTCCTGAGAACGCAGGCGCTCAGCGATGTCCGAGGCGGTTGCCCCGAACTTGCCGTTGGAGCCCGTCTGGTAGCCGGTTGGGGACCTGAAGAGGTCATACGCCACAGCGCGCATGTCAGGGTTATCCGACGAGCCCAGCTTGTAGCCGATCTCCGAAAGGCTGCCCAGGGAGAACCCACGGACGGCCTTGGTGCCAAGGGGGTCCAGCTCTACGAACGTGTCCACGGTCTTGGGGTTGATTGGCGACCCGCCGCTATGGATCGAACCGTCTGGGGTACGAGAGGCCTCGCTGTCGAAGGGAACGTCGAGGTAAGGACCCGAAGGGCTCTCCTTTATCTCTTCGCCCTCCCTGAAGGGCATCCGGGCGGGGTCCTCCTCAGCACCCGCCAAGCGGGCCTGCTCACGCAACTGGAGGCGGCTTGCTGCCCCACCGATACGGTTCATCTCCTGGGTCAACGCGGGGACCTCACTACCGTCCCCATCGATCCAGCTTTCCAGCAGCGGCTTCTCGTTGTTCAGTCCGGGGCCTACTGGTCCTTGGGGTGCCTCGGGGCCCAGAAGCTCCCCATCCAGGGCAGTGTCGCCTTCGTCCCAGGAGTTACGCCCGGGGCGAGCACCCATGATGCCGTTCAGCAGACCACCAAAGGCAGCGCCACCAGCAATGGCGGCCCCCAGGTTCTCCTCCTTACCTGACGCCTTGGATGCCGAATGCTCCGACAGGCCACCCAGGGCGCCACCCACGGCAGCCCCGCCGACCAAGCGAGAGGCCAAACCAGCCCCTGCTCCTCTTGCCGGGTTCACCAAGCTCCAGGGGTCGCCCATCATCCCAGCAGCGCCCCCGATGATCTGCGCACCGAGGGTGGCGCCATCACGGGCCTGGACGAGCTTCTGGTTCTCCAGGGCGAGCGAAAGGTTCTGGTCGAAGTTCCGCTTGTAGCCCCTGAGGACCACATCGTAGAACTGCGGGTCCAGCCCAGAGGTACGGAGCTTGTCGTAGTCCTCGTCGGTCCAGTCGCTCAGACGGCCCCCATCCAAGGGCTCGTTGAAGACATCCCGAAGCATCGTGAACGACTGCGTGAAGTCCGCATTACCCTCTTGGTTGACCGACCGGATCATCATGCCGAGCACAGAGTTCTGAAGGGCTTCCTTCGCGGCCATGCCGGTGCCCTCGAACATACCGGCCTCCTCGGTCCGGCCAGTGGTCGTATACAGCTCCTGGGCGAAGGTCGGTGCCTTGGGGGCGATGTCCTGGCCCTCCACCTCGAAGGAGGCGAAGGTGTCCGGGGAGTTGCCCGGTGTCACCGTGGGTTGCGCTTCGATGCCTGCGGGTGCCTCAAATCCGCCTGCGGGCTTTACGAACGAGTCCAGCTCGGCTCGCTTGCCGGTGTTGGTCACGTCCGCCAGCTTGCGCATGTAGTTCAGTCCCTCCTCGCTGACCCCAGAGAAGTCCCCACGGTCATACGCATCGAGCTGAGGAGCGCCCTTTCGGCCCGCCCCTTGGTTGTACGCCAGGAGCGCCTTGAGCTGGTCACCACCGGCCAACTGGATGTTGTCCCGCATGTGGCGAGCCGCCGCGTCGATGGACTTGGCTGGGTCGAAGAAGTCCTCATCCCGCTCCAGGCCATAGGCCAAGCCAGTGGCTGCGGTCATCTGGGCCAGACCGCGAGGCCCCGTAGGGCTCACGGCGTTGGGGTTGAAGGACGACTCAAGGAAGATTTGCTTGTGCAGGAGGTCGTAAGGGACCCCGTAGTTGGCCGAGGCGGACTGAATGAGCGAGTCAAACGGTCCACCTTCGGCTTTGATCTTGTCGTAGCCGTTCATGTGTTCTCCTAAGGGTTAGCGGTCTCGGAAGCCCGCAGCCCCCTCAAGGGTTCCAGTGGACGGATCGAGACCACCGAAAGGTGAGTCTTGCCGGCGTTTCCGCTCGGCCTTGTAGCTGTTGATCTTCTCGTCAGCCGCCTTCTGGCGTTGCGCCTTGGCTTTGGCTGCGGCCTCTTGTTGCTGGAGGACGTAGACCTGACGGAGGTACTGCGTGGAGATCGGTGGGAGGTTGAGAGACGACACGGCGTCGCTCAGGACAATCCCGTTCGGGGTTTCACGGATCGTGATGTCCCCCTCGTTGATCCAGGGCCGCGCCTTGGCGATGTCCCTGATGAATTGGTTCAGGATGTCTCGCCCTGCGCTCCAGCTCTCGGCGTTCTGCGGGTCGACCATGAGGGTTCGCTTCTGGACAGCGCCCACGGTCTTGCCCTCTGCGGCCCCGTTGGAGGCCTCAAAGGACACGGTGGACTTACGGAGCCAGTCGTTGACCGTGGCCAGCGCTGTGCCCTCGTCGCCGGTTCGGAACAGCTCGGAGTCGTAGAGGGTGCGAGCTGCATTGCGCAGCGGTGTGGGCAGATAGGGAACGCTGGAGGCCGAAGAGCTGAGCACTTCGCTCCACTTCTGTTCCTGAATGATCTGCTCTTCCTTGCTGAGGCCCTTCTTGCGGCGCTCAGCGTCCACCATGGTCTCGATGCCGAAGCCGGACTTCTCCAGTAGGGACACCCGCTCTGCCAGCGCCGAGGCCTCCGGGTACAGCGATGCGATAGTCGCCGGGTCGGACTGGTAGATGCGCTGGAAGTCCCGAATGCGGGCCGTGTTCTCGGTGCTGACCTCTGCGGACTCGGCAACGATGAGCCCCTGGAACTGGTTCATAGCGTCCGTGGTGAGCGTCTGGAAGTGCTTCCTGAAGGGGCCTTCCCCGAAGTCAGCCCGCAGGTACTCAAGCTTCAGCCGGTCCTTCTCGTCCTGGGGGAGGCTCATCCGGTCGATCTCAGCGATCTTCTTGATCCCAAAGTTCGCCGCGTCCTCATCCTTGAAGTCGCCAGTGTCAGCATTGGTTTCGTAGGTTCGCCAATCCGTAGACACGTTGTCGCCGGCTATCCGCTGGGCATACTTGGTCTCGAACAGGAGCGCCTTGTTGTCCGCCTTGATCTGTTTGTCCATCGCCTTCATCCGCTTTTGCGAGTCCTCACCGATCTGGGCCAGCAGGCGCCCCCGTGCCGCATCCAAAGCCTTCGTCTGGCTGGTCACGACGTTGGTGTCCTGAATCTTGTAGAGCTGCCCCTGCATGGAAGCGAGCTTCGAGAGCCCCACATGTGGGTCGCTTTGGGCGAGAGCGTCCTGAAGCCCGAAGGTGAACCCTTGGTCCAGCTCGCGGTTCCGCTTGAAGGCTGCCTCCCCCGCCTTGACCTGATAGTTCTCAAGGACCTCGGGGCCGACGATATCGCGGACCTTCATCTGCTTGCCGTAGAGGGTGACCTCCTGATCCCCGATGTTCTTGAAGAACACATCGGCCCCTGGTTGGGCGGCGTTCTGGGCCAAGGAGTCCCGAAGGACGCTCACAGCCATCCCCTCAGTCGGTATGGAGCCCGAGGCGAGGCTGGCGGTGAAGTAGTTGGCGAAGTCACCTGGGGCCGAGCTGGATCGCAGGAATCCCTCGTCGGAGAACATCGAACCAAGGTCCGAGGTTGTCTCCATCTGGGCAATCGCCTGGGCCTGCTCGCTCAGTTTCCTGGCGTGCTCGTCGAAGATCGCGGCGTTGCGCTGGGTGATGTCTGCGTTGAAGCCCCGTTGGTAGTCAGCGTCAGCGGGGTCGACCCCCACAGATTCCGCATAGCGGTTCGCCTTGTCCTCCAAGCGTGTGTTTCGGTACTCCGTCAGCTCCTGCTGAGTCTTGAAGGCACCCTGGGCGATCTTCTCCTTGATCTCCGTTTCCACCTCAAAGGCGGCATTGCGGCCCGACTTGAACCGCAAGGCCTGCATGGCGTCCGGGTCGTCCTGATAGAGGAGTGTCCCGTTGGCCACAGCCTGTCGGCGCTGCTCCGGGGTGAGCTTGCGGATAATCTCGTTGGAGCGCTCATCGGCCATAGACTGCTGATGGTCCCTGTAGGAGCCGAAGGCGGACGCAGCGTTGCGCCCAAACTGAAGAAGGGCCTGCCCAATGCCCTCCCCTTGCTGCGGGGCCTCGTAGGTCGCTGCCCGGTAGCCTAAGCGCCCGGTGTTGCGCAGCTTCTCGACCCCAGTACGTTCCTGGCCGTCCACGGCCTGCTTGATGCTGTTCATCGTTTGGTCTTCCCTGCCTGCATCTGCTGATCCACGGAGTAGCCCTGAGCGGCACCTCCCATACCTGCCGACACCACGTTCAACGCACTGGCCAGCTTGGATGTGCGGAACACCGGAGCACTCGACTTGAGCTGGGACTTGGTGTTCTCAACGTTGCCGACTTGGTTCGCAAAGATCGTCCCGTAGTCGCGCTGGTAGTTGTCCAGAACGGCCATCTTCTCTCTGGAGGTCTCAGCGTCCGTGACCCGCTCGATGCGGTCCATGGAGTTGCCCGCGAGGTTGGATTCACCGATTGCTGCCGCGACCATCCCTTTGTTCCTGAGGGACTTGAGGTTGATCTCGGTCATCTGCTGGTTCGCCTGCTCGGCCTTGTCCTTGGCTTCCAGGGCGAGGTCCGCATTGCCGATGTTCATCTGCTTGATCATTTCGATCTGCGACTTACGGCGAGCGTCTTCTGCCTGCCCCTCGGCCTTGGCCTTGTCGTGAGCGCCTGCGGCTGCCCCTGCGACAGCCACTACGGCCATCGCGATAGATACTGGTTCACACATGGCGGCCCCTTAGAAGTAGAACTGCCGGAACTCATGGCCGTTGTGCATGAACGGCTCAGGGTTCCAGACGGCGCCCAGGTGACGAAGGAGCTTGATGTGCGCCTTGTTCTCGCTGGACACGACATTGGTGAAGGGGATGAGGAGCGTGTTGCCCTCTTTGATGGCCTGTAGGTGGCCCCGCAGAAGCTTGAGCATCTGGGCCTTGCGCGCAGCCGATAGGGCCTCAGCGTGGACAGTGTGTACGAACCAGATGAGGCCGTGCTGGTGGCCCCCTACTGCCAGGACCTTTCCGCTGTCGTCGGAGATGTGCATCACCGTGGGGTCGTTCGACGATGCCGTCAGGACCTCCACAGGATCGCGCCCAGCTTCCACGCGCTCCATCTCGTCTCTGTCGCTCTGGGCAAGCGCCAGGGCCGCCTGGAAGAGGTGCAGGTAATTCGCTTTGTAGAGCTTCATTGAACCTCCTTGTTGTTGGAATGAAAGAAGGCCCCGAAGGGCCTCCTGTGGTTAAACGCCTGTGGATCGCCGGAGGTAGTTGCCCTCCCAGCCGCAGCCGATGATGTTCACGGGCACAGGTGCCTTGGAGAACAGGTAGACCTCCTGGCGCCGAGCGTCCCCTGTGACCGGGAACTTGAACTGGCCCGTGCTGGCGTTGGGGTAGCCGAGCATCACTGAGGAGCCCAGGCGTCCCCCTGACATGCTGTAGCTGTACCGGACGGAGCCGTTTGTCACGACGATCTCGAAGGCCCCGGAGTCCTCGTAGTTCACCCAGGCGCGGCGCAGCTGGAGCCGACCGATGTCCTCGGTGCTCGATGAGCCGTCGTCTGCGGTTTGCTTGATGAGGAACTTGGAGAACCCATAGGCGAACTCGTAGGCCCGGCCAATGGTGAAGAACTTGCCCGTCATGTCCCCATCCAGGCGAAGCAGTGGGTCAGTCGCCCAGCCGCCCTCAGGCATCTCGTGGAGCCGGAACACGCCGTCCTCCGAGATGGTCCAGAAGTCGCCCTCACCGGGAGTGAACCCATAGAGGTCCCGGAGGTTGATCTTGGTGAGGTATTCGTTGTCATCGAAGGAGGTGGGCTTCACCTGCACCTTCATGTCCATGTAGGACCGCCAGGGCTCGTGGCTGAAATCCACGGTGTCCTTGGTGAACTCGACGCGCTCCAGGGTGATGCCCCCGGGGCGTCGCAGGATCATCCACATGAAGGACCCGATGCAGCAGGCGCTGAGGACCTCGACGCCCTCCCCCATCTCCCAGTGGCTCCACGACTGCTGGACAACGTTCTCGTCCATGTAGAGGAACTTGTAGATGAACACGCAGCTACGATCGGTATCGCTGAGCACCGTCAGGAAGTTCTCGGTGCCTGAGCCGTGCAAGGCGAACACAGTGTTGGGCACGTAGCTCGGGACGTGGGCCGAGATGTCCTCAGCGCTCTTAACGTCGCTCACATCCTGCACCGCGTAGTACCGCTTAACGGAACTGTAGGAGGCCCGAGGACTGACGAAATAGACCCCACGGCCAATCCCGAATGGGCGCGCGTAGTCGCTCACGTCGAACTCCGTGGTGAGGTCCAACTGGATCGTCTTGGTGGACATTACGCCAGCACTGGTCAGGACGAACTGCGCTTGGTCGCTCCAGAGGAGCAGCTGCTCGCTGAACGGCACGGCGTACTTCAGGACTGACACCCTGTTGTGACTGATCGCCACGTCAATCGGGTCATCGTCACTGATCTCCGCAACCGAGGCCGGGAAGAAGTCGAAGTATTTCGAGGTCCGGCTCATCACGACGTTCTCACCGGACAAGAAGCCCAGGCGGTTCCTGAAGAAGAACACGTCGTTGAGCGTGAAATCCACGAAGCTCGGCATCGGGTTGGTGTCGTCATCGCCCGCGCTTCGAGTGCCCCAGGTCAGAGCCCGGAAGTCGAACTGCCCGTCTGCGGCCCTGATGAGGGCATGAGGCATGGACAACGGGTCCACCCCGGTGATGATCCCAGGCTTAACCGTCTCCTTCCAAACGGCCCCTTTCGCGTCATAGCGGACCCAGTAGTTGTCCCCGGACTTCGAGGACTCCCCTGTGATCTCCACCAGATAGCCGTCCTTGCACTGCAACGGCAGCTTCGCAAAGGTCTGGACCTGATGGATGAATGCGTTGATCAACTGGTTCGCATAACCGTCTGCGGTCTTGATCGTTGAGATCATCTCCGAGGTCTTTGCGGTGACCAGTAGCCAGCCCTGCCCCGCTTCAGCCGCCCACTTGGCGGTCGTGTTGATCTGGGTGGCCAACTGGGTGGCAATCCACTGGGCATCCGTCTGGGTCACATGGGCGGCGGTGGAGCCATCAGGCATCGCCAGGGAGGCAACCTGAACGTCATTGATCGTGATGGACAACGTTCGCCCGTACTGCCCACCCCGGACGTTCACTACGGCCCTTGAGGTAAGCGCCGGGTAGCCTGGGTGGGTGGTGGTGTTCGCCATCGTGACCTTCTTGTTGCGGTTCACGATGAACGTGTAGTCGGCCACCGTGACCATCCGTAGGTCTTCCCTGGGGCGGGGGCAGTTGGCATAGCCGTTGTAGCCACGGACCAGATAGGAGTTCCCCAGGAGGTCCACCACCTCAACTCCGGTGCCTGTGAAGACCACGAAGTATTGCTCCACCTTGTCCCGGTTGATCAGGTGTATGGACGGCTTACCGGGCCACTTGGAGTCCGGCCCGAGGTTCTTCACGAAGGTGGTCGGCGGTCGCTTTTGGAGACCTTCGGCCTCTGAAGACCACCCGTTGATTTGAAGCTCGCCTTGGTTGGAAAACCGGAGGATGTCCGGCTGCTGGCTGATGCCGCCTTTCAGATTCTTGACGGACTGCGATACGAGACCCATGAGACCTCCTATCGCGACAGTCGGCCAGCGACCCAGGCGTCACCGTCCAGCATGTTGAAGGCGCCGTAGTCCAGCTCGAACTCCTGCACTGCCTGCCACGCCTCTTGCACCTCTACCTGAAGAGACGCCTCGATCTCAGCGGCCCCGAAGAACCGGATGTTGAAGCGCTGGGCGGCCTTGGCGACGATGTAGGTGCGGAACTGAACGGGCATCTCCTCGAAGCCCTTCAGGCGAATCAGGTTGACCGTTATCGGGTCAGTGAACTGGTCGGTCTTCGCGGTGCGGTCGTAGACGTAGCCGCCACGGTTCACGTAGATGCTGGTTCCGCTCTGGGACTTCACTGAGAGGAAGTCAGGGAGCCAGTTGATGAGCTTCGAGAACACATCCGGGTTAAGGGTTGCGTCCTCTTCAATGTTGAATGTCCATCCCTTGGACTGGACTTCGAGATTCACCCCATTGAGGATTCGTCGGCAGTTCGCCACGTCAGCGTTTGCGTCCCCCTCAAGGGTGTTCACTGGGCTCTCGCCAATGGCCGACAGCATGTCGTTCACGGCGGCCAGCTCGTCCGAAGTCTCAAGGTTTGCCTCATAGCTGCGCGCCATGGGTGCCTCCTTGCGATTGGCTGGATAAAAAAAACCCCTAAGAGCCATTGCGGACTCAAAGGGGTTCGGGAGGGTTAGGCGACGTTGAAGATCAACGCACCAGCGGCTTCAGGACGCAGGCCGCCATGGCCCATCGCGTACTTGCCGATGATCTGGTCAGCCTGGAATTCGGCTCGACGAGCACGCTCCAGGGCCATGTCACGCAGCTTCACGGTGCCGACCGCCGAGCGGTGGTTGAACAGACCCACTACGGAGTCGAGTGCAACTTTCGCGGTAGCAGTAGCAGTGGCCGGGAAGGCGTGCTTCTGGTTGGTGCCGGCAAGGTCATCGCCAGCGCCACCCACGGTCAGGTGGGGAACTTCGATGACCACGAAGCCCATGACGTTGCGGATGTTGCCGGTCTCCGGGTCGATCAGGGCCGAGTAGTTCGCCGAGTTCGGCATCAGGGCCGCCAGGATCGCGGAGTAGTTGTCCGGGGTGGTGTAGAAGCGACGGTCAGATGCCGGGACGTAGTTCGAGGTCAGACGTGCACGGGCCTTGGTGAGACCCTTCAGGATCGCCTTGCCCATCTCCTCGGAGTCGGCGTTCAGGGCGGCCTTGTCGCCAATCGGCAGGACCACAGCCTTGCCCAGGCCGGTGATGTTCTCGTCGTTCGCAGCCGGCAGGTTGCACAGAGCAGCCATTTCAGCCAGAACGGCACCGTCCGCTGCCAGAGCCAGGGCTTCGCCGAGCTGGGCCGAATACTCGGAGCGAACGTCGTAGTTGTTCATTGCGTCTTCGATGTCGAAGATCAGAACGTCGGAGGTCAGCAAGCCGTCGATCTGGATGATCTTTTCGGAGTGCTTGATTTCGCCGCGCTTGTCGTCGAGGTTTTCACCGGGCTTCAGGTAGTAGCCTTTGGTGCGACCCATGACCGGGAAGGAGGCGGACTTGCCGTTCTGGATGGTGCGGACCATGTGCTTATCCATGGTCACGGAGCGGCGAGCGAAGGCAGTCAGCACCTCGCCACCGAAGATTTTCAGGAAGAGGGCCAGTTTGTCGGCGTCATTGACACCCTTGCCTTGGTTCTTACCGACCTGTTGGCCGTTTGTGTTTGCCATGTACTACTCCTTGTGCATGTGTTTGTTGCGGGCACAGGGAGTCCTCGGGATGTACCCGAAGACGTCGATGTGTCCTTAAAGTGAGGGTTTTTGCTGAGCGGTCAGAAGGTGCTTGCGGCTACCCGTGCCTCGACCTTCGCGCGGAAGTTGGCATCCAGCCGGTACTCCGCTTTGCTCATGTCGGCGACCATTTCTTGGCGAGTCTCATAGCCCTGGACGGAAGGGGCGGAACGCTTGGCTGGAACGGCAGGAGCTGCCTTTGCGACGTTGCGGGCCGGTGCTTTGCCGAACTTCTTGGTGTGGCTCTGGATGCCCAGGTTGATGATCGTGCGGATCGCTTTGAGGTCCTGGCGCTCCATGGCCTCATGCAGGGATTCAACCGACTCCGGGGAGCTGGCCTCCATGTGCTTCATGATCTTGTCGAAGCGATCCTTACCACCTGCGTACTCCACGATCTGGGAGACGAACTGGTTCGCGATGGACTCTTGGCCCTGGATGTAGCTGTCGACGAAGTTCCGAGAGTAGCCAGCCGCTTCGAGGGCCTTGTAGGAGGATTCCGACAGACCGTTCTCAGACTCATACTCAGTCTCGATCTGGGCGGCCATGGCCTCCGTGAGGCCGTTCTTGATGGCCTGATCACGAAGCTCGGTGAAGCCGTCTGCGTACTGGGACAGCTTCTGGCTGGCTTCCTTCAGCTCATCGGTGGCCTCGGGCAGCAGCTCTACTTCATCGCCCAGGTCATCGCCTTGATCACCTTCGGACTCTTCATCGCCAGCCTCACTGGGCTCTTCCTCCAGCTCCTCTTCGACCTCCCCCTGGACCTCTTCAATGGTCAGGGCGTCATCGCCATCACGGGCGTCTACGTTGAGGGCGAGCATGTTCTGTTCGTGCTCAGCGATGTCAGCCGAGGAAATCACTGCGTTGTTAACGCCGAACTGGGCATAAATGTCAGTCATTAGGTACTCCGTGTTGGTTGATAGACGGACACACGGGCGCTCAGGAATGCACCTTTGCGGGTGTCCCGTGTGTCGCTATCAGTGAGGGTTTTTGTTAGCCCAGAGGCCGGGGCTCGATGCCAGCCGTATCCATGGCCTGCTGCATCGCTTCGGGGCTGGAAGTGGCTTGTGCGCCGACCCCAGCGCCGACCCCTTGAGCAATCGCGGAGCCGCCCTCGGCAACCATCTGCTTCGCCTGCTCCATGGCGCGGTCCGTCTCGGTCTTGAGGAGACCAGCGGTGTCCAGGCCCAGAGCGTTCGCAATACGCATCTTGAGGTTGCTCGTATTGAGGTCCGGGTCCTGCATCTGGCCCAGAGGTGCGATGGCCGAGATGAAGCGGTTGATCTTGTCGAGGTCCTGACCACGGCCCAGGGCTTCCATGCCGGTGCTTACGGTCGGCTCGATGGCCTCGCGGGGCAGGTCTGGGATCATGGAGGTCGCCTGGAGCTGAACCAGCAAGACTCGAACGATGGGAAGCTGAAGCTCCTGGGAGAGGATCGAGTAGACGCCCCCGAGGGTGTCCTCCAGCTCCCCAGCCACATAGCGAATCTCTTCAGCGGTCACCCTCTCGCCAGTGCGTTGCACGGCAGAGTTCAGCATGAAGGCGAACGACAGGCGGGCCTCAATGGCATCCGCTACGTTCTTGGCTACCGAGAAATCAGCCGCCTTCTCCAGTTGCAGGAACTCAATGTCCTGCTTACGGCCCGGCACGAAGTCACCCGTCTGGGCCTTAACGAGCCTGCGGACCTGGGTGATTCCGTTGGGGTTCACCATCCCGATCACCTTCGAGGAGATCATGGCGAACTTCACAATGCTCTCCGTCAGGTTCTCCAGGGAACGCAGGTCACCCAGGTACTCCTCGCAGTGGGAGCGCCCGTAGTGCTCACCGTCCATCTTCACGTAGCGGACGGGAATCCAGGGGCAAGCGGTGGCCGGGTATTGACCATCCGAACCCTCAACTTCCTGGCCTTCAATCTCTTGGTAGCTCAGGTAGTCACCCGACTCGTCGTCGAGGTAGACGTGGGTGTAGACGCTCATCTCCTCGTCCGGCTCGTGCTCACCGTCCAGGCTGTTCCTCACGTCCTCCGGAAGAGCCGCGAAGGCGACTTTATCCACGGTGACGACCTGAAGGACGTTCCCGTAGGGGTCTCGCTGGCAAACGTACTGGGACAGCTTGTAGAGCTTCGGTGTGTTCAGCTTGTTGGGCTCAGGCTCTTGGATGTAGAGCAGACCGTTACCGGCGACCACAAGCTGCTTCAGCAACTCGAAGAACGTCGGACGGAAGCTGTTCGATTCCATGAAGGCCATCAGAATCCGCTCGACCATGGACAGTCCTTCGTCCACCTTGGCGAGGCCTTGGGGGTCGGCGAGGAGCTGCTTGGCTTGGAACTCGGAGATGGTGAGGCGCATCCAGGGCGCCAGGGGGAACAACGCGAGCATCAGCTTGGACGCCAGGTTGTTGAGGCCTCGGGCACCTACTGCTTGCCACGGGGTTGTGTAGTCTGTGGAGGCGTTATCGGACGCCTTTGGGAACAACGCAGGGATCGTGTACTTGGCACAGTTCTCCGCTCGTGTTTCATACGGAGCACGGTCGTTGACCAGCTTGTCGTATGTCGCTTTCGCACCATTAGCGCCGAAGCCTTGTCTGGCTTCAGCCATGGGGCGCCTCCTTAGATGTTCAGACCGCTACCGGACGACCGAGCCACGGACAAGCCGCGCTTACCTCGGGCCCGAGCCGCCTTCTTGGCGCTCTCGGTGGACTCATCGACTTCGGTCGAGTCCTCTTTAGGTGCCTCCACTACTTGTGCGGCGGGGGCCGGTGCTGGGGTCTCTACGGCTGCTGCGGCCTTCTTCTTGTCGTCGCCACCGCCCAGTAGTGCGCCTCCAGCGCCTACGGACTTCACGACCTTCTTGATTGCTTTCTTCAGTCCCATTTCGCCCTCCTGGCTTTTGGGTTACTGGGCACCCGAGCGCTTCGTCAGGCTCTTGCGAACCGCCGCGCTGCTCATGGTGGACTTCTTGCGCTTGCTGCTGGACGCAGTGGACAAAGCGCTGGGGACGTCCGTGGACTCCCCTTCCCGCTCGATCTTGGTGATCTTCCCGGTCTTGGTGTCATCCTCAGATGCACTCTCGGAACCGGAGTCCTCACCACCGAAATCAATGCCCTTGGGTTCCTCTTCGAGGACCGGCTCGGGCGCTGGCGGGTTCGTGTTGACCTTAGGTGTCTTCACCTTGCTGCCAAAACACATGGAACCTCCCTATGAAACTTGTTGGTCTTCCAGGCGCTGGGCTTGGGCATCCTCCATCAGTTCGATGACCTCGATTGCGGCGTTCACTCCTTCGAGGAAGCCCAGAATTGCCTGTTCGGAGAAGCCATCCCGGCGTAGATCGGCCAGGACACCCACTCGCATCAGGTAGGCCGGATTGAGGCGTGCCTGTAGAAACTGCGAGGAGGACTCCGGGATCGCTGGGATGTCTTCGGGGTTATCAAAGTGGTGCTGTAGAACGGAGAGCATTTCGCCTCCTTTGGGTTGGTCATGAAGGTTTCATCCCACAGGACCCTCCCCTACGAGTGAGGGGTTTTGTAGGGTCCTGGGAGATCAGCCTTGGTTACGCGGGCAGAACAGCGCGGGGGCGGCCTTTCGGCAGCCATGGGATGGGTCGCTTGGTTTCCCAGCAGAAGTCGTCGGTGCGCAGGATTCGGGCTACCTGGGCCTGGACGATAAGATCTTCCTCGGCCATGCCTTGGCGGTTTGCCAGGGAGACCACGCAGTCCCACTTGGACAGGCCATCGTCCGGGTTCAGGGCCTTAGAGACCCATTGAGTGACCTCTTGGCCCTTCCGTGGGCCGGACTTCAGGGTCTTGGTGGTCTGGTAGAAGTAGGTCGGGTTATCCAGCCACTCCAGCAGAGGAACCCCATCGACCTGCTCGCCAACACCTGGGATACCGCCGTAGCCGTCCGTGGTGTCGCCTTTGATGGCTTGATACATGTGCCAGCGGTTGGCCTCAGCGAGCGTGTTGGTGACCACCTTGTTGTTGGTCAGCCAGTAGAAGCGCCCAGGCAGGGTGTTGAAGTCCTTGTCGCAGGACACCGGGATCGCTTCGTCAACGTCCAGATACCCAGGGTTGGTCGCCAGGATGCCGAGCACGTCGTCACCCTCCAGGCCGTCCCACTGGAACGTCCGGTAGAAGCCCCAGTCGCCCTCGTTGTTCAGCAGCTCCTTCAGCAGCGCCGGATATCCGACAGGCTTGCGCTTGCCTTTCCGGTTGGCCTTGTAGGAGCCGAGGACCTGCTTGCGCCAGTTGTCGTCGCCGTTGGCGGTCGAGAAGACCATGACCAGCTCGGCGTTATTGAACTCCTTCAGGCGCTCACGGATTCCACGGATGGTGGAACGCAGGATGGCCCGAGCCTTGTTGTGGTCGCACTCCAGGGTCCACATGTCGTCCCCCCAGTCCACCTCGTTCTCGGAGGCGGACATTGCGGAAAACAGGAGGTAGTCGCCATCCAGCAGGAGCGCAATGCGCTTACTCTGCTTGGACATCAGCGGTCTCCTTCGGGGCTTTCGGGGTGCGGGGCTTTCGGCCCGGCTTCACGGCGCCATCCTGGGCAGGCTCAGCGGTGGTCTCGATCAGCTCCACCGGCTCATACAGCCGGCCATCCAGGCCACAACGGCCATTGCGACTACGAGCCTTCGAGCAGTGGTCCATGGAGAAGCGCGCAACACCGTCGATCAGGCTGATAGCCGTGGCGTTGCAGTTGGTTACGTTGCCCTCCTGGGCGAAGTGTTTGCAGTCCTTGCAGAGATTCACACGATCCTCCCGTGTTGCTTGAGGAGACGAACCCCGAGGGCGGTCACGATCCAGACCCCGGAGTTGATCCCACAGCCATTGAGGCACGTCAGGTGGCCCCGAGAGGCCGCTTCTGCGATCTCTGGGGCGTGGTCCCTGGCGTAGTTCGATTTGAAGGTTTTCGGTTCCATCTTCATCGTGAAGAGGACCTTGAGGTATTCATCCACGCGGAGTGATCTCCACATGGAACGGCGAGAAGTGGTGGAGATCGGAGCCCTCAGCCGTCTCCATGACCAGGGAGCGCAGCTCACGGAACTGCAACTTGAAGGCCGTGGCCAGCAGCGCATCGATACCACCAGCGTCGTAAGCCTGAACCATCGCCTCAGCTTGGTGGTTCTTCGCCAGCCCCTTGCCGGCTCGGTAGTCCTCAAGGTCACGCAGCGCGCTCTTGATATCCTCATCGGGTACCGTGGCGCGGAGATTGAAGGACACCTTGAGATTGAACGATTTGGACATGAGTCCTCCTTAGTGGCAGTCGCGCCACGTCCCACCGGTCTTGGCTTCGGTGTCGAGTTGGCAGCGGAAATTGAAGAGTTGCTGGACGTTGCGCATGGCCTGCTGGCCAGCGTCCTTGAGGATTTCGGCGATTGCCGAGGTTCGGGCTGCGAGTTGAACCTCGTCGTGGACCCAAGCCATGAAGCAGAAGTCGCCGTCCCATCCATGGGTCAGCCCGTGCTCTTCCATGAGCAGGCGCTCCAGCTCGACCACCCAGGCTTTGCAGACGAGGGCGCCGGCAGACTGGAGCAGGGAGTTGAGCGCGGAGTGCGGGGAGCGGACGTGAATCTTTCGGCCATCCAGGCCCCTGATCCAGCGCCGCTTCCACTTGATGTCGAACTTCTTGAGCGCTGCGTTCCATCGCTGCGACTCGATGAGCGATTCCTCCAGGGCTGTCCGTAGCCCTGAGATCGCCGGGGTGTTCTCAAGGAAGGACTTCTTGAGTGCCTTACCTTCAGCCTTACCGCCTCCCACGAACCCGCCGACCTTGGCATCACCGGCCCCGTACAGGAACGCGTAGATGAAGGTCTTGGCGATGGCCCTCCTGGCCTCGTGGTACTCGTTGTGTTTGTCCCTGGGCTCATCCGGGCAGATGCCAGCGGCAATGCCGTTGACCCAGTGGATGTCCCCGTTCAGGACGGTCTCAGCGTACTGGCCGCCATCGAAAGGAACCCCGAAGTGTCCCAGACAGCGAAGCTCCAGGCCGGACGCGTCGATGCCCACTTGGACGGCTTCCTGCCATCCTGGGAGATGTCGGGCGTATATGGCCCCGAAGAGGTCTCGGCATTCCGGCCCATAAGGCGCCGTCCCGCTGGGCACTTGGCCCATGTTCGGGTAGGCATGGGTGGCACGTCCTGTGACCGCCCCATTCGGGTTCACCGAGCCATGCATGAAGCCGTCCTTACCCACCAGACGCATCCATGCGTTATCGCCTTCAGCCAGTTGGCCGATGCGCTTCTGGATCATCAGGTATTCGCGGACCAGCTCGATTGCAGCCTGAGCCTTGGGGTCCGCCACCTTGACGTGCTCAAGGACCTCATCGTCCACCACCGGGGCACCGTTGTCGGTGAAGTCCACCGGCACCCACCCAGCGATCTTGAGGACCCTGATGAGGTGCGGACGGGACGCGGGGTTGAACGTGATGTGCTCGATGGGCGTATAGGGCGCACCTTCCATGGTGGGGCGCTTATCCTTGCGCCTCTTCTTGCCCTCCCCGACCCAGATACCGCCGACCTTCGGGTACTTGACCCTTGGGTACTTCTCCAGCGGCTTTCCGGTCTTCGGGTGCTTGAAGAACTCAGTGCCTCCCTTGGGCGCATACCACGACCCGAAGGTGCGGATGAGCTTCATCAGGAGATCGGAGCGGCGTCCTGCCAGCTCCACAAACAGCTTCTCGGCGCCCTTCTGGTTGAAGGGGAAGCCGTTCCGCTCCATCTGGGCAAGGGTCCATGCGCACTGGTGCTCAAGGCGGACCGCGTGCATGCCCATCCAGGCTTCGCCGTTGGGTGCAACGTTCGGGAAGTAGTGCGGATCGCTGATGATTTTCTCCATCAGCAGAGTCGTGACCTGAACGTCCTGCACGCAGTAGTCCAGCATCTCCTCGGTGAAGACCGCCCAGGCGTTCTCCTGCTCGCCGTAGGCGCCCTTCAGGACACCCAGGCGGTAGCCCCAGGCTTTCAACGAGTGGGAGCCGAAGAGCTTCCCAGGTAGCTTCCCGGAGCGCAGCAAGGCCCCATCTCGGTCGCGGATGTTCGCGTACACAAGGCGGGAACCTACGAGGGTGTCGAAGACGCGCTGGCGGGGGATGTTCAGGCGTTTGCCGGTAAGGGCTCGCTTGAGTTTGTCGAGTGCGGGGTGGTCGTACTTGATGCCGTTATGGAAAACGATCAGACCATCAGGCTTGGCAGCCTCGGCCTCCAGGGCCTTGATGTATGCGATGAAGTCATTCGGTCGGTACTTGGTGACCTCTCGGGAGAAGAAGTCGATGGTGACGCCGCAGTGGAACTTGGTGACATCCTCAAGAAGCCCATCCGTCTCGATGTCGGAGACGAGCATGGGTGCTCCTTGCTGTGGTTGATCTCAGGGGAGTCCTCAATCCGTGAAGGCTCCCGAGGCATTAACCCAGGAGGGGCTTGATGCGAGCCGCTTCGGCTTCCAGGGAGGCGGCCTCGGCCTGGAGTTCGAGCTGCTTGGCCTTGAGGGCAGCGGCAGCTTTCGCGGCGAGGTCAGCTTCGCGCTCCTTCAGCTCAGCGGCTTTGAGGATCGCGGTGTGCAGGCGATGGATGGTCCAGCGGTAAGCTTTGATCAGAAACATTGGGTACTCCTTGTGTTGGTCAGAAATCGCCCCCGCCTTCTTCCTCTTGCCCTTCCCAACCGGTGCTTTCGGGAGCCCATCCACTGGGCATCGCTTCAAGCCAGCCGGTCTGTGGGCTGTAGAGCATGTAGCCAGCGACCCCGGTGTATCCGGTGAAGCGGCACTTGAGGACGCGGAATAGGACGACGTTGGGGTTCTCGCCTTGCTGATTCCGTTCAGCGGCGATGATGGTGTCCGAGAGCTGGCGCAGAGAGCCGGAGCCACGGAGGTCGGTCACCTTGATGACGCGACCTTCCTCGTGAGGGGTGCCCTTCTCGGGGTTCTTGAGGTGGCAGATGACCACCATGAGGATGCTGTTGGCCTTGGCGAACGCCTTGAGCTTGGTCATGAGGCGGTCGATGGTCTTGCGCTCGTCCGAGTTGTCATCCATGGCAGACACGACGATGCTGATGTGATCGAGGACGATGACCTTGCAGCCCTGCGCCTTGACCATGTAATGCAGCTTGGCGATCAGGCGGTCTTCCACGGATTCCGCGAAGGAGTCGTAGAGGAACAGCCGGTCGGACTCGAAGATTTCGTCGAAGGCAGCGTCGAAGGCTTCCTCCGTGGTGGCCTCCGGGTTCTGCCTGTAGCGGGTCTTGAGGTGTAGACCCACGAGGTCCTGGACCGTCTCTTCAACGGCCTCCTCCAGCATCGCCACGCCTACGTTGATGCCCTGCTTGTGGAACCAGTTGTAGGTGTTCTGGCGGACGAAGGTGCTCTTCCCTGAGCCAGACCCGGAGGTAACCAAAAGCAGCTCGCCTTCCCTGGCGTCCTTCGTCATAGCGCGCAGTTCCTCAGGGGCGCTGAGCGGGATCGTTGGGGCTACCTTCTTTTCCTTGACGCGCGCCTTCAGGCTCTTCGCGGAGACCACACCGTCCGGGATGAACGGAGAGGCGTTCCAGATGGCATCCATGACGGCCTTTCCTTGGCTCGCCAGAAGACACTCGTTGGCATCCTTGAGCGGCAGGACGGCGATCTTGGCCTTCCCTGCGGGGCATACCTCGGCGGCTTCCTGCGCAGCAGCTCGCCCGGGCTCATCCATGTCGAACATGAGGATGATCTCGTCGAACTGGTCGAGGTATTCGTAGTTCGCAGCGATACAGGCTTTGGCTGACTTCGCGCCCTGCGGTATGGAGACCACCGGGTACTTGCCGCCCTGGAGCTGGGCCACGGTCAGGCAGTCGATCTCACCTTCCGTGATGACGATCTTCTTTCCGCCGTTCCACAAGTGGCGCCCGAAGAGCAAATCCTTGCCCATCTCGCCCTTGGCTTTGAAGTTCTTGTCCTTGTCGCGGAGCTTCTGGCCTACGAGGGTTCCGTCCTCGCTGTAGTAGTTGGCGATCTGGTAGGTAACGCCGTTGGTCTTGCCGACCCAGTACCCGTATTTCTTGCAGATGTCCTTCAGGAGTCCACGGGTCGGGAAGTCGACGAACTTGCCTTCGCTCTTTTGGAACTCCAGGCAGCCATCAGCAACCTTAGGAGCGCTGCGAGTACGCCCCTCTCCGCCATCTCCAGGGACATACTCGTCGCAAGCGAAGCAAAACTGATGACCATCGGTGTAAAGCGAGTTCGCATCCGAAGAGCCACAGTTTTCACAAGGTACGTGCTGGAGGAATTCACTCTCGGTCTGGTCCCGTTCAGAAAACGCCATCAGCGCCCCCTACGGGAGCCTCGTTGACCGGCTCCGCAGTCGCTCGGCGAGGGATCAGGTCGATGTACTTGTCGAACATGCGACCACGACGGGAGGCTGAGGCGTCCTCACGGACAGCCACGAGCTGGCCCCAATGGTGCTTGCCCACGAAGCGGACATAGGCACCGTCGATGCCGTTGCGGCTGTCTACGATGGCGAACTGGTTCAGGTTGAAGTCGAAGGCGTCGATGGCCTCGGAGACGGTATGGCAGCGGTAGACCAGAACGTCGATGTCAGCACCGGAAAGCTTGTAGCCGCCGACGATGCGGTCGGAGGTCTCTTCACCTCGGTACATGTGGAACCCTACGGCGGCAACATTCGCCTCTGCCAGAAGGAGTCCTACGGTTTCCATCGACGAATCCACCACGATGATGTCGATGTCCTTAGGCTTCACACCGAAGAAGATGTCACGGGCACAGCCGCCCGCAATGATGGCCTCAACGCCACGGCCCTTCAGGTAGTCCAGAAGGTCGAAGGCTTGTTGGAGGCTCGCACGGTTGATCATTTGGTCACTCCCTTGAAAAGCTGAAGGCGCAGAGCCGCCTCCCAAGGAATGGGTGACAGGTGCGCCTTCAGGGTCGGTTAGAGCCAGGAAGCCACGTCGAAGGACGGGCAGGCTTTCTTGGGGTCGAGGTCTCGGTGACCTACGATCCGGGCGGACGGGTAGTCAGCCTTGAGCTTGTCCAGCAGAGCCCGAAGGGACTCGAACTGGGCAGCGGTGAAGTTGTTCTCGGGTTTCCCCGATGCGTCGATACCACCGGCCATGCAGATGCCCAGGGACTCACTGTTGTGGCCCTCGACGTGTGCGCCGATGACGTTCTGCGGTCGGCCTACCTCAACGGTGCCATCTCGACGGATGACGTAGTGGTAGCCGATGTCCAGCCAGCCCCGCTCACGGTGCCACTGCCGGATTTCACGAAGGCCGATATCCATGGTCGGCTTGGTGGCCGCGCAGTGGACAACGAGGAACTTCGTGGTAACTCGTGGTTTGAACTGGACGCCCATCAATCACCGCCCTTGGCAATGAGGATGCCTTCAGGGATCGGACGGGACTTCTCACGGAGCCATGCGGCCGGGATCAGCTTGTCAGCGAACTCGAAGCCGTTCTTCTCGCACCACTCCGCATAGGTGGTCTTGGAGCCCTTGTAGAGCTTCGACCGGGAGGACGAGAAGACGAACCGGATTTCCAGTTGCGGGTATTGCTCACGGATCAGGAGGTGCTTCTTTCGGTCCTCGACATCGAAGATGCCTTTGGACTCCACGATGATCCCATTGCGCAGGACAAAGTCCGGCGTGTAGGTGGCCTCACGGGCCGGGACCACGTACTTCAGCTTGAACTGCTCGAAGACCACAGGGAGACCTTCAGCCTCCAACTGGGCAGCAATCTTTTCCTCAAGGCCGGAGCGGTAGGCGGTTACAGCGGTGCCTGCTGCCTTCTTACGGGCATACGCTCGGCTGCGAACAGCGGGCATTAGAAGTCGCCGTCATCGGCGTCAGCGTCCGGCTCGCCGTCCCACGAGTCGTCTTCGCGGTCGCTGCCTTTGGAGTCGCCGGCCACGTAGCCGTCTTCTTCTTCCTGGCCGCCCCATTCATCGCCATCACCGCCGAACTCGACGAGCTTGGTGAGCATGAAGCCTTCCAGCTGGAGCTTGACGGAGCAGCCTACGGAGGCGTTCCAGCCATACGGGAAGATGGAGAAGCGGGCCTTGCCCTCGGAGCCGCCCGAGATGTTCGGGGCCTTGGTGATGGCCTTGCCTTTGGCGTCCACGATCTTCAGCGGAAGCGGGATGGTCTCGCCTTCCTTCTCGTAGCTCGCCCAGGAGACGAACTTGAAGGTCACAGTGCCGTCATCGTTCTCGAAGAAAGGCAGCTCGCCGGCATAGGGTTCCAGCAGCTTCTTGCCACGGGGCAGCTTCTTCAGCAGCTCCGCGCGCTTCTCTTCGAACTCAGCCACGCGGGCCTCGTAGTCGGCTTCGTGGATGTCGGTGATCTTCTTGACCAGCGCCTGGGCTGCCTTGGCCGGCAGGGTCAGGGACAGTTTGTACTTGCCGCGCTCGGAGGCGAAGCTGTCACGCCCGAAGTCGGGCTTGGTGAGGTACGCGTAGGGCTCCACGGTGCCGACCGAGGTGAACAGAATTTCCTTCTTGGGTTTGGAACTCATCGAATTCTCCTTGTGTGAGTTTTGGTGTTGCGGGTGTCGCTATCAGTGAGGGTTTTTGGGCTCGTCCAGCCAGACCATGAAGATCACGAGGACAACGCAGAGCCCAAGAACCATGGGCCCCCAGCTCACGGCCAGCGCACCTTGGCTTTCTCGGTTTGCAGGTACTCGCGGTTGATCGCGATGGACATCTGCTCCGAGGCGTTGCGCCGGATGAGGCGGTAGGTGCCGTAAACGACCGGCTTGAAAGCGGTAGCAAGGAACTCCTTGTCGAACCGATAGCAGTCATGGGCTTCGGTGAAGACCGCCACGGGGCGCGGGTGGGTAGTCAGGTCCTGCTTCTGGGCGAGTTCCAGCAAAGCGGCCTCAACGATGACCTTCTGGCGGGGTTCCATCAGGTGGTTGAACAGGGCGCCGGCCAGGCCGGATGCCTTGGTCACAGCGAAGTTCTGGAGGTGCAGGTATCCATCAGGCTTGGCACGGGGTTTACCTTGGGCGCGGCGCATCAGTCTTCCTCCTCGCCCAGCTCTTTCAGGGCCTTGCGGTATTCATCGCGGGCGTGATCAATGCCGGACCAGTTGTCTACGCCTGCGTTTTCCAGGCATTGCAGCCAGAGCAGGTCCTTTTCGTCTTGCGTCATCAGCGGTACTCCTTGTGAGGCACGTTGCCGCCCTTGCCGCAGACCCAGAAGGTCACGCAGGGGATCAGGTTGATGCAGACGCGCTTGTTGAAGGTCGAGTAGTGGGCGCCGAACCAGAGGCTGCGCCAGTTGAACAGGAGGCCGCACTTCATACGGCCACCGGGGTGAACGCTGGGCGGATGCGATCCACCTCGCCGTACTCGGCTTCTGCCTGCTCCAGGGCCGCGTCGAGGTCTTCGGCCCACACGGGGACCTCCTCGGACTGGAAGTTGATCTTTACGGTCGCCTTGTAGAGGCGCAGTGCTTCCTTGCTCATAGGAACCTCTCGATTTGCTTGAACATGTCTTCCGGGCGGCCCCATTCGTTCACCACAAGGGCGTCGAAGGCGTGGGCCAGGAGGGCGATGTCGGATTCGTGGTAGGGCACGGTGTCCACTTCGGGGACGTGCCAGTTGCGGACGATGCGGATCAGGTGAGCCCCAGCCAGGGACATCCGCTCGTACTCGTTGGGCAGGCGCATATCGGTGACCACAACGACATCCACCGAGGGGTCAGATTGGCCGTTGAGGACTTCGAGGCACCCCTGGTCCAGCCAGTGGCCCGGCTTCTTCAGGTGACCCCGGACGTAGCCCGTGCCGTACTGCTGAAGGTGCCAGCGGAGCGAACGGGGCTCATCGCATTGATGCTTCGTGTGCCCCACCAGCCAGTTCTTGTAGCCGCTGAGGGGAATTGCATTGATGGACAGCCCACTACCTTCTCGGTCCTTTTGTGCGGAGTGCATTTCGCGCTCCAGGGATTCGGCAAGGTAGCGGTGAGCGCCTGCCAGGGCCTCGGCACAGGCACGCTTCAAGGTGTCCGCAAAGGCCACGCGGTGGACCTTCAGGCCGTTGGCTTCGATGTGCTCGATGAGGGTGTCCTTGCCGGACTTCCCACGGATGCTGTTGAGGGCGAGGATCGGCTTAGACACGGGCCACATCCTCCGGGCTGCGGAAGACGTACTCGGTGCCACGACGGGGGTCGAGCTGGTAGCCGATCTCAACCGTCTTCGGGAGGACCCGAGTTACGGTGCCGACACGCATGCGCTTGCAGCTACCAGCGAGGCAGAAGACAACACTGGCGCCCTTCTCCAGGGCCACACCACGAACATCGTTGTGATCAGCCACGGACCACCTCCAGCACACGGCGCCAGATGAGAGCGAGGCGCGGGAAGCGGCCGGTATAAGGAACGAGCTTGATGCGGCCCAGGCGCTCTACGGTCTGGCAGAGGCCTTTGGTGATCAGGAAGGTGCGGCCATCGACGTTATCAACTGCCACGCCGTTGAAGGCCTTGGTGCTGACGAAGTTGATGGCTCGGTCGAAGCGGAGGGTGAACTTGAGGGCTTTGACGCCCCTGTTGTGGTGCAGGTAAACGGCGGGACTATCCATGTGTCGGTTCTCCTTTCGAACTGGTTGGCGGATGTGTGTCGCTACCAGTGAGGGTTTTTGCTGGAGAAAACCGACGAGCTAACTTTTTGCGCGCTAAGTAAATGGACAAACAAAAGGGCCGACCCTGTTAAGAGCCGACCCTTTGGGTGGAGCTGCGGATAGTGACTATCGGGGCTTCATGAGCTTCCGTTTCCAGTCGGAGTCGTAGAGGCAAACCACTACGATCAACGTAACGATGCCGATCAAGATGAATCCTCCCGTGGTGACTTCCATGGCGCGCTCCTGCTGGTGAGACCCGAAGGTTACCATCAGGGCGCGGGTTGGTTGAATCCCTACGCTAAACAGGCCCAGGTCGTGAGAGCCACGACGAGGACCACAGTAATGCAGGTCATCCAGGCGGACAGCCTCAGTCCATCAAGTACTTCCTCGGCCTTCATGGCGGTGGGAACTACCTCAGCAGCGCTGGCACAGGTGGCTTGAAGCTCCCTGCGACTCCGGCAGCACGCCGCAATCTCATCAAAGTGTTCCTTGCGCAGCTTTAGGTTCTCCAGAATGAAGCCGCTTGCCCTGACCTCAATGACTGGAGGAATCAGGGGCTTCACTTTCCGCATTCGCATGGGCTACTCCTTGACCAGTGGATCGCTGATGCCACGCCAGCGGCTGAAGCTCGGGTGCCGCAGGGAGCCGTCCTTGAAGCGCTCCATGAAGGACACCTCAACGGCCCAGTCGATGTACGGCTTCGGTGTTACGTGGAGCCCTCCTGTCTTCTTGTCGAGCTGTTCCCATTCAGCCACAGCGTCAGTGAACTCGTCTTTCTGGGCCTGGGTGAGGCCACAGGCGTTCACCACATGGCCGTCTTCCAGCAGCACCTCGAAGCCGATCACCTTGCCTTCGTTGCCGAGGCCAGGGGTGCCCCAGATGAGCCCCTGCACGATGCCGTCGATGGTGTCTTCGGGCTTCATCTTCCATTGACCGACCTTCTTGCCGCGCTTCCAGATGGCGAGCGGGTCCTTGAGGACCAGACCTTCCTGGCCCTCCTCCCGGCGAACCCCGTAGACCCGCTGGAGTTCTTCGTAGGTGAACACATCCACGGACTCGACGACCTTCCAAGCAATCTGGGGGACGTGCTTCTGGAGCAACGCCGTCATGGCCTCGACGTGGTACTTCATGATCGCGTGGGTGACATCGTGATCCTTACCGGACTCGACGACATCCAGGGGCACCACGCCAAAGACGTGAACCTCGATGCTGCTCAGGTCCAGCGGGACCGACTTACGGCGAAGATTGCCTGCGGTGACCTCAGCGGGCTGGCCGGGGGTGACGATCTCTGCTTGGAGCATGAAGCCGTTCGGGTAGATGCAGGTGTCGTCCACGCGGAGCTTCGCGAACCCATCCCCGAGGTGCATGGCCACGGCGGAACTCTGGATTGCTGGTAGGTATTTACCTGCGCGGCTGAGGAACTGAATGAAGCCGCTGGAGGGAGCCACGAGATTCAACTGCACGCCATCGACCTTGGTATCAGCGATCAGGTAGGAGGCATCCAGGGCCTTCTTGATGGCCTTCTCGGAGTAGTCCACCGGGCCAGCGGGATTGGTCTTCAGGATCACTTCTTGTACGGCCATCAGTTGGTCTCCTTGACGTGGCGGGACTGAATGAGCATGGCGAGGGAGTTGCGGAGGGCGGTGGAAACTGCCTGGGTCTTCTGGTCAGCGAGTAGGCGGCACCGCTGCTCGATGTTCCCGAAGGCTCCCTTGAACGCCTTGATGGCCCGGCGATCCATGAGTTCGGTTGTACGGGTTTGGACGCCCATGATGGTCAGGATGGTGTCGAACTGGATGGTCACCTTGTCTCGGCGGGACCACTCGACGCGGACGCTGATCTGGCCTTGTTCGGACTGGGTCTCGACGGAGGGCTTCGGCACCTCTACGTCGTCCACGATGAGAATGTCAGCTTTGTGGCCCTTCATACGGCGAACTCCTCACGTTGCCCACGGCGGGTCTTGTGGAGCTTCCCTTTGCGCGCTTTCAGGGTCTGGTGCTCCGCGAAGGCGAGGCGTTCGGTGGTCCTTCTGTGCATCTTTTCGATGGTCATGGTGTGTCCTTACTGTTGAACGCAAATGAAGGCGTTTTCTTTCTTGGTGCCCTTGACCAGGGCTCCGCTCTGCTTGCCAGCCGCTTCGCAGGCTTCCAGGGTCTTGAAGTTCGGTACGCTGGTCACTGCCATGGAGTCGCCATCGGCCCAGATGCCGGCGTACAGGAAGAGAATCAGGGTGAAAGTCATCAGTGCGGTTCCTTATGCAAATGCGAAGTCGGATTGAAGGATCAAGCGGATATCCAGCGTTCCCGCCTTGGGCAGGGCCGGCATCTTTTCCAGTTGGGTCTCGTGGAGCTGGTCCATGAATTCGTTGCGGAATTCGGCGAGGACATCGTTGTTTTCGTAGGTCTCGACCATGGTTTCCCTGACGGCCCTGAACATCTGCTCGGCGCGCGCTGGGATGGTCCCGAAGGAGTCATGGATGAGGGCGAAGAAGTCGATCCCGTAGCGACTCGCAGCGGTCACGACGGTTTTCCTGAGGTGGCTTCCGTCCTGGGAGTGGACGAAGTTGGGAGACACACCGGCTTCTTGCTTCCTGGCGTCCAGCTCCTTCGAGTCCCGGACAACCACGGTGGCCTCCATCCTGTGAGAGCCGAGGAACATCAGGTCGATGCGCCTCTTCACGGGCTTGAAGTATTCCTGCCAGACCGGGAAGCCATCGGGTGTCGTCCAGCTCACCGGGAGACAGGGCTTGATGATCTCCTTGGTCTTCTTGTCCTTCACCGGGGTGGCCATCAGCTTTGCCGAGGCTTGGAGCCAGTTCATGGCGTCCACGGCAGCCACGACGACCACGCTCACGGATTCCCAAATGTGCTTCGCGAGATACCGGGCGTATTGGCCTGGGTCGGTGAACATCGTCCCCTCCCCTTTGTCGACTGCGGGCCGGATGATGTCCTCCAGCAGTTGGTCGCTGAAGCCGTACTCCTTGGAGCCGTATGGCAGCGTCATGACGGAGCGCTTGGTGACCTTTCGGGTCACGCCGTACTTCGTCCAGCCCTCCGCCATGGCCTTGGTGCCCAGGACGATGAACTCAGTGATCTCGCCGGTCTTGTCGTTGGTCCTGAAGTCCTTCCCGTTCCCAGTGCCGTTCTGCAGGTCAGCCAGTAGGCGCTTGTTCACCTCGTCCGCCACCAGCTTGTAGATGTCCTGCACGGTCTCACTTGGGACCAAGTTGACCGCTTTCCCGCCCCGCTCATCGCGGAGCATGGCGCTGAAGTGTTGAATGCCCGAGCAGCTTCCGTCGAAGGCCACTGGTAGAGCTGACACCCAGGCGTCCCCGTACTGCTGGACACCGGCCCACTCGAAGCAGAACGCGAGGAAGCAGAAGGGCGAGTCCTGTTGCATCCACCAGGTGCAGCCCAGCGGATCAGCAGCGACCTCAAGGATCATCGCGGTGTTGTCTTCGACCCACTGAAGGCGGTCGGCGAAGGAGACCTTATCGACCCCTGCGGTGTTGGCACCGTGGATCGCCAGCCATTTCCGGCCTTGGGCTCCAATCGGCTCACCCTTGGCGGCCTGGAGGAGGCCCTTGGTCATGTCGTTGCCCTGCGGGTTGAACGCTGGGATCGCGTAGACCCGGCCTCGCCAGTCCATGTTGTACGGGAACCAGATGGCCTCGTACTCCTTGAACTTGTTGGCCTGCTCAACGATGAACTCGAAGCGCAGACGCCTGGAGGTCCTGGCCCGCTCCCTGCGGTAGACCTTGGAGGCTTCCTTCTTCCATTGCTTGAGGATCAAGTCGTCCTCGTCCATCCCATCGTGCCGCTGTGGCAGCTCTTCCTTGTCCAGGGATGGGAAGTCCTCGATTGGGACGTTGCGCCATTCAGCCAGCGCATTGACGACCTCAAGGACCTTGGTGTTCACGCTCCATGCGGTGTCCTGGGCGAGGTTCACGGCCTCGTAGACCTCCGGCATGTAGACATCGCGGTAACGCTCCAGGGCGCGCTTGTTGCGGACCCTGATGAAGTTCAGCGGCTTCCGGCCTCTGGCCCAGTAGCCACCGCCCTTGACGCCCGTCCACCGCTTGGGAGGGACGACACAGGGCTGATAAACAGGGGCGATCCCTGCGAGGCTGAAGGCCCGCTCACCGAGCTTCTGGACCCACTCAGGGTGCAGCTCGACGGTCTCTTGGTCCTTCTTCACGTTGCCGGCGTTGTCCCTGCGGACCACGATCAGCTCAGTGGACTCGATCAGGATTTCCATGAGCTTGATGCCCACTTGGAAGCGCCTGTCGTTCTCCGGTTCGGCTTCGTCCCGTTCCCAGGAGACCCAGTCGGACTTCAGCTCACCGGCTTCGAGCATCTTCTGCTCAACGGCCTTCAGGTACTCCTTCTTGTAGAGCTGGCCGTTGCGCTTATCCAGGGCGGGCTTCACGAAGCGCTTGTAGTGCTCGACCTCCTCCTCTCGGATACGCCCGAAGCGCATCTCGTCTTCGATGGTCTGGCCCAGGCCGATTGCGACCCGTTGCACAGAGACCCCAGTGCCAGCGACGGCAAGGAGGCTGAGGATTCGCTTGATGGTCGCCACAGCGGCGACTTCAGGCTTCAGCTTGCGGAACTCCTCAATGGCCACATGCTTGCGGCGCACCTTGGTGTTCTGGTGTTCAAGCCATTCGTTGTATCGGTTGATGAACCTGGGGACCAGGGCGGTGAGTAGTGGCTGTGCGGGTTGACTATCTGCGAAGTCGCCTTGCTCGATGGACCTTTCCAGACCCTTGAGGAAGCGGGCTTCGCCCAGTTCGTATGCCTCGTGTTCGAGGGCAAGTTGCTGTACCGCAAGGTCTTCACCGAACAGCCTGGAGAGCGTGGTGAAAGCCTCGGGAGACTCCCTTATGTCACTGAAATCATGTTTTTCAGGCAGCAGTGATCGCATCAGAAAATAATCCTAATGTCCTTAAATACTTAAAGAAGAACTACTTGTGATCCAGGGAGGTTTCTCTCAGGAAACCCCTTGGTCCTTTAAGTGAGGGTTTTTGCTGCTACCCAGCTATTTCGATGCGACCGAGGATATCACTGAGCTTGTAGACGTAGGTGGCAGGGCCTTGGAATACCAAGAGCAATCCGCTCGGACCAGAGTCGATGAGGTAGGACAGCGGCTGCTCTACGCTGCCCTGGATGAAGGTCGATTTGATGTCAGTGCCCAGGAGTTGTCCGGCGCTGATCTTGGGGACCTGGCAGTGGAACTTGATGGATTTAATAGAAGTTGCGTTAGTGGTCACTGTATGATCCCCTTACGTTTCATTACATTCGATTGATTGGAGGCCCCATGGCTCATCGCGAGACTGAAGAACCCTCTGGTCTGGCCCGCTTCGCTATCCAAGAAGGCGAGCAGGTTCCGCCGCTTAGCGCCGCTCTTGTTGAGGCCTTCGATGCAGCTGCAAAGCTTCAAGACGAAGAGCTTCAGGGTGGCGACGAGGAAGAGTGATCTCCTCATTTCAGCTCGCTCCAGAAGACCAGCAGGTTGCGAGCCCCTTCAGTAACAGGAAGCCCCTTGTGCAGCGTCCGGCTGCCCTGGAAGAGCATTGCGTGACCCTGCGGTAGCTGAGGGACCACAAACGGCTCGCCCAGACCCTGCGGCTTCACCATCGTCCCGCCCCCTTCGTGGAAGTCACTCAAAGCGACCACCAGCGTGATGTCCGAATCGCGGTCGTGGTGCCAGTTTCCATGCGCCGTGTTGTCGGGCCGGTACTGGGCGAACTGGATGCTGGTCATCTTGGTCTGCTCCAACTGGTAGAGCACACGGGTCAGCGGGTTGACCACGTTGTTGAAGAGCCCATGAAGGCAGCTGTGAAGTGCCGGGCAGTTGTCGCTCAGGGTGATCTCAGGGATTTGCACCTCGGCGGCCTCGTCCGGGTTCACCTCGAAGGACATCGCGGCGATCTCGTTGAGCAGCTTTTCGCAGTACCCAGGATGTAGGAAGGGGATCGAGTAGACACCAGAGATTTGCCGGTGCATCAGTCCCATCCGCTTGCCCCGCCCGCTGTACTCCGTAACGAGTGCGTCCAGGCTGGACATCCATGCATCGGGCCCATCTACGAGGTCGGCCCAGGTCAGGCCATTGCGCTCCTCAGATGCCTCACCCATCGCCTTGAGGGTCTGGATGTGTGCTGCGAGTTCAGGGTGGTACTTGTCCACAGACGCAATAGCTACGCCTGCATTGGTCAATACATGCATTAACGAACCTCATGATGTTGGCTGCTTGTTGAAAACTTCAAGGGCCTCGTTGATGACTTTGAGTTCGGCTTGCGCCTTCTCGATAGTCATTTCAAGGGCGCGCTTTGTTTCCTCAAGTTCCTTCACGAAGTCCGCATTGGATTTAGGCTCCAAACCGACATGCCCGAGGACAGTGCGGTAAGGCTTAGGTGGGCGGCCTTGGCTACCCATTAGGTGTCCGTGTTTACGGCGGAAGTTCTGGACGTTCTTCGACTTCAAACCAACATCGTCGATTTGTTGATTCGTCCAGCCTGCGTAATATAGGCGTGTGGCCAACTTTGATTCTTCCGAGGCTTGTGGGCCCCAGGCTTCACCAGTTTTCACCAGGCGCTTAAAGTCCTCTGCATACGGGACCGAAGCGTCCACCGGAATATCCTCCATCTTCCCGAGGAGTTCTCCGATGTTTAATTCAGGATCAAACGGCAAAGTGGCCACGCTACATACTCCCATGTGCATGAGATTCATCTTTCCGATGGCCACGAGGAAGCCCAAGTGAAGGGCTCACTCGGGCACGTCAGGTGTTTCTTCTTGGGGCGTAAGGACTACGCCTCCTGAGTAGGAATGTCATTGCGTTGCGTTCCATTACGTTTCATTGCTTTGCATTTGGTGAAACCAGCGGAGCCCTCAGAGAGGCCTAAGGGCTCGACTTGTTTCACATCCCGTGAATCATACGACAAACACGAGTTTACTGGTGTTTACTTCTGCTCATTACGCGGCAGGAAGACGTGAGCGTAGGAACCGTCCGGTAGGCAGCCGCTGACGAAATCCGTATAGCCATTCCCGCCGGGAAGTGAGACCCATCCAAGCTTTGCGCACAGGGCCTTTGCCGCGCCTTTGTGGTTCTCCTCAAGACTGAGCCCGTAGTCGTAGCTGAGCGTCAGCGTCCCCGCACCTGCGGTGGCTTTCATGCGCGTCCCTCTGGTGTTGGTTGCCCCATAGAACTTGGTTTGAATAGCTTGCATGACGTTATAACCTCACATTGACGTTGCGTTTCATTGCGTTGCGTTAGGTGCATCGGGCATCCATACTACTGTTTATCCATCCAGTAGAATGCCGCCATGGACAACTTCAAGCTTCCGCCCTTTCGCCCCCTTACCAACCAAGAACTCCGGCAGCTATGGAAAGCGAATCCCACAGGGCCCGTGCGTCACCTCGTGCTTGAGGTGGAGCGCTACAGGCGCCTATTCAAGGAGATTGACGGCCTCTACCTGACCACGCACGAGGCATGGCGCAGGACAGTAGGTGGCGACCTCACAGCCCTTCACCTGATGAAGAGCCTGATGTTCGACGAGCGTGGTAGGACGCCCTAATAGAGCCACCAGCGGAGACCCCGCAGAGCTACGCAGGGTCTCGACTTGTGTCACTTAATGGACAGGCTTGATGCGGCGCTTGGACCAGCCGAGGCCTCGAACATAACTGAGCGCCTCGTTGTAGCTGAGGAAATACTTGGTGAACCGTAGGGCTCCGCGTCCTATGTCGATCTTGTACATTACGATGCCCTCCTTAGCTCTGGGTTGTTGGGCCATGTTGGGTGGCTGTGACAGTAGGAATATCGCTTGTCCAAGCGCCCTGAAGTGGTCACTTCGAATTCCGTATTGGCCAACCACTCCGCGTCGTCTGCAAACTGGAGCGGGTACGCTTCGCCATTGGGCATAGGCCTCCTGGCCCACCCCGGGCAATGCTCCCCGGTGAACCGATGGACATACATTGCCTTTGCGGCCTTCTGAGTAGCTTCAGGGAGCTGAGAACCAAAGACCCGAGCCATTACGCATGCCTCCTTTCGACGCCTTGCAGGCTTCCCCAGAGGGTTTCCCCGAGGTCCGTCCTCCTGTCCCACACGGTAATCTGAGCCCGCTGGTGGAACGTCAGGCCCATTTCAAGCTGACGCTCATTGGTCAAACTCAGGGCGTGCTGACGCCTCCTGGCCACGAGCAGGTTCTTCGCGAGGTTCATGGTGTTACTCCTTAGCGTTGCATTACGTTGCGTTGGTGTTTCGGTGAATCCAGCGGAGCGCCCTGCCCTGAAGGCGCTCGACTTGAATCACTCAGTACCCAGCCCAGGCCCGAAGCTCCTGAAAGGACTCGAAGTAGCGGATGCCCATCGTGCTCGTCTCATCGCGCCCAACGATCCTGTAGAGCCCATTGGTCCCATTTAGGGCGTGCGAGCTGACGAACCAATCGTGTTCCCGTGCCCAGCGTACTTCGCGCCAAGTGATGTCTGGCTGCCTCCTCATTCAACCGGCTCCCCACGCATAGCGCGTCCATAAGCCGCGCGCTGTTCGTCAAGACGCTCAATCAGCCTAAGTAGGCGCGCAGCCTCAGCTGTATCCCCGGCAATTAGAGCCCTGTGGTAAAGCTCCTCAAGTGACCTCATTGCCGGCCCTCAGTACAGGATGTCGAGATAGTCGTAAGCCACGATGAACTCGCACTGATCCTTCGAGAGGGTCTGCGTTTGTTCATACATAACTTCCACCTGCTCAACGAACGCCTGCGCATCGTCCCCTTGCAGAAACACCTCGCTGTCGTTCTGCCCGAGCATGGCAACCGTGGGCATTCTGTAGTCCACAGTTACGTACTTCAGGCTGCGCCGGGCGTAGTCCTCCTGGCGCTTCAGGATTGCGATTAGCTTGTCCATCGTCGTTACCTTCCATTGCGTTGCATTACATTGGGATGCGCCCTAAGTCCCTACCCATGACCTCTGTTCAGGCCCTGAGGCGCATCACCTAATGAATCATCGCTGTAGGTGTGCATTACGTTGTCACTATCCGAATTGTTAAAGAGCGTTTAGGGCCTTTCGGTCCAAGGCATCACTGCCTGACTTGCCGCTCATCTTACGGAAAACCCTAAGTCTGTCAAGTGTTAAACCCTAAGTTAACCCTAAGTGCCTGCCGGTCTTATCTTCGGTTCGTCGGTCTGCCTGTATGTCAGTCCCTAATGTGCCCGCTGTGCGAGGCGTAGAGACCAAGGCCCAGTGCAGACCCAGCTAACTCAAGGCGTTCAGCCTTTGGTGTTTCCCGTAGTGTTAAAGAGCGCTTCCAGTCGTCTTGGGCTTCACCCTGTCCGTCTGGAGTGGCGCCATAATATCGAACTTAGGGTTTAAGTCAACACCCTAAATCGATAAAACCCTAAATTAACCCTAAGTCACTAAGTCGGCCTTAGGTAGGGCTGTGGTCTGGCCTTAGGTGGGAATGGGTAGGGATGGCCTTAGGTGGCCTTGAGAGGGCTTGAGGTGCGCTTACAGATAGGGACAGCCATGGACGCCTTAGGCGAACCCTCAAGCCCCACCAGTGGCCCCATAGGCACCCACAGGCCCATAGTCCCCATGGGTCTACCCAGTGTCACAACTGTTAGAAACCCTTAGGAATCAACAGGTTGCATGGGTCTCCCTTGGGGTCCTTAGGGCGCGGGTAGCGCATGGGGTCCTTATAGGCGCCCAGGGTGGCATAGGGGCACCGGGGGGAATCCCGAGGTGATCCCCAATGAGATGGGCTCTCAGATTTTTCTCTCAGATTCTTAAAGGCCCTACAGTCGCCCACAGGCGATCTTCAGGACCATGAATGCCTGACTACCTTAGGTTCACTAATTGGTGCCTCTAAGGGCTGAGAGTTGCCTTCCTGGGCATTTAAGAGTGAAGTGGTAACGAACTCTTAAATGCCGGGCGCGGGGTGTTAGAACCCTGTTAGGAAAGTGTTAGATCGGGGAATGCAGTTGAAGGGAGAGACCTTGTATACTGGGCTTGCGCCAGCAACTGGATAGTACAAGGTGATCTCTCCACTATCTGTTGGAAAAGCTCGTGCGGAGCGGTTCCGCCGTGTTCTGGCGCGAGGCCGGAAAAATGAGTCACAATGCGGGCCGGCAATGGGCCAGCAAAAACGGGCCTATGATAGCCAAGAATCGATCCCGACTTAAGGCCTTTGGCGCATGAAACGAACCGCTTTTTTCATCTCCGACGGTACCGGCATCACCGCTGAAACCCTCGGGCAGAGCCTGTTGGCGCAGTTCGAGACCATTACCTTCGCGAAGCTCACGCGGCCTTATATAGACAGCGTCGAAAAAGCGCGCGCCATGGTACAGCAAATCAATATAGCTGCCGAGGCGGACGGGGCCCGGCCCATCATCTTCGACACCATCGTGAACCAGGAAATCCGTGACATTCTCGCCACGTCCAACGGGTTCATGATCGACATCTTCTCGACCTTCCTCTCCCCGCTGGAACAGGAACTCACGTCGCACTCTTCCTACTCGGTGGGCAAGTCGCATTCGATCGCCCACAGCGCCAACTACATGGAACGCATCGAGGCCGTGAACTTCGCCCTCGACAACGACGACGGTGCCCGCACGCATTACTACGACAAGGCCGACCTCATCCTCGTTGGCGTTTCCCGCTGCGGAAAGACGCCGACCTGCCTGTATATGGCAATGCAATACGGAATTCGTGCCGCAAATTATCCGCTGACCGAAGAAGACATGGAGCGCCTGCAACTGCCGGCCGCCCTGAAGAAGTACAAGAGCAAGCTGTTCGGCCTGACCATCGACCCCGACCGCCTCACCGCGATCCGCAACGAGCGCAAGCCCAACAGCCGCTACGCCAGCTTCGCCCAGTGCGAGTTCGAAGTCCGCGAGGTGGAGAACCTGTTCCGTCGCGAGAACATCAACTTCATCAACTCCACGCATTTCTCGGTCGAGGAGATCTCGGCGAAGATTCTCGTGGAGAAAGGTGTCGAGCGGAGGCTCAAATAAAGCTGCAAGCTGCAAGCTGCAAGCTGCAAGACGATCATGGCCCGGGTCTCGCGAGATGCCCGGGCTTTTTCTTGCCGCTTGCGATTTGAAGCTTGAGGCTTCCGGCTACGCCGGAACCCTCACCCATCCTTCCATCAATATCCGCGCGCTGCGGCTCATGATTGCCTTGGTCACCTGCCACTGGCCGTCCACTTGCCGGGCTTCAGCGCCCACGCGCAGGGTGCCCGAGGGGTGTCCGAAACGCACCGCCGTGCGCTCTCCACCGCCGGCCGCCAGGTTCACCAGGGTGCCGGGGATGGCCGCGGCGGTGCCGATGGCGACCGCCGCCGTGCCCATCATCGCGTGGTGCAGCTTGCCCATGGACAGCGCTCGTACCAGCAGGTCGATCTCGTCGGCCTTCACCGTCTTGCCGCTGGAGGCCTGGTAGTCCCTGGGCGGCGCGACGAACGCCACCTTCGGCGTGTGCTGGCGGGTCAGCGCCTCTTCGGGGGACGTGATCAGCCCCATGCGCAGTGCGCCGGCGACGCGGATCTTCTCGAAGCGCGCCAGCGCCTCGGGATCGCCGTTGATGGCCTCGCGCAGCTCGGTGCCGGTGTAGCCGATGTCCTCGGCGTTGACGAACACCGTGGGAATGCCGGCGGTGATCAGGGTCGCCTTGAAGGAGCCGACGCCCGGCACGTCCAGCTCATCCACCAGGTTGCCGGTGGGGAACATGGAACCGCTCTCCTCCCCGTCATCCGACGGATCGAGGAATTCCAGCACGATCTCCGCCGCCGGGAAGGTCACCCCGTCCAGCTCGAAATCGCCGGTTTCCTGCACCTGGCCATCGGTGACCGGCACGTGGGCGATGATGGTTTGCTGGATGTTGGCCTGCCAGATGCGCACCACGCAGGTGCCGTTGGCCGGAATGCGTGACGGGTCCACCAGCCCGGCATGAATGGCGAAGGCGCCCGCCGCGGTGGACAAATTGCCGCAGTTGCCGCTCCAGTCGACGAAGGCCTTGTCGATGGAGACCTGCCCGTAGAGGTAGTCGACATCGTGCCCCGGCTGGCTGCTCTTCGACAGGATCACGCACTTGCTGGTGCTGGAGGTCGCCCCGCCCATGCCGTCGATGTGCGCGGCGTAGGGATCGGGGCTGCCGATCACCCGCATCAACAGCCGGTCACGGGCCTCGCCCGGCACCTGGCAGGCCTCGGGCAGGTCCTGCAGGCGGAAGAACACACCCTTGCTGGTGCCGCCACGGATGTAGGTGGCGGGGATTTTCACTTGCGGCAGATGAGCCATGAGTGCAGTCCTGAGAAATGGCCCGGATGTCATCCGGGCTAAGCCTTCAATCAATGAGCCGCAGGGTGGAGGGAAAAGCGCCCTCCACCCTGCGCAGTCAGGCGACCTCGCCCTTGAGGAAGTCCCTGGCGAAGCGCTGCAGCACGCCACCGGCCTTGTACACGCTGACGTCGGCGGCGGTGTCCAGGCGGCAGGTCACCGGTACCCGCACCACCTCGCCGTTGCGGCGATTGACCACCAGGGTCAGGTCGCAGCGCGGCGAAATGTCGCCTTCGACGTCGTAGGTCTCGGTGCCGTCCAGGCCCAGGGTCAGGCGCGTGGTGCCCGGCTTGAACTCCACCGGCAGCACGCCCATGCCCACCAGGTTGGTGCGGTGGATGCGCTCGAAGCCTTCGGCCACGATCACTTCCACACCCGCCAGGCGCACGCCCTTGGCCGCCCAGTCGCGGGACGAGCCCTGCCCGTAGTCGGCACCGGCGACGATGATCAGGTTCTGCTTGCGGTTCATGTAGGTTTCGATGGCTTCCCACATGCGCATCACCTGGCCTTCCGGCTCCACACGGGCCAGCGAACCCTTCTTCACCTGCCCATCGACCACGGCCATCTCGTTGACCAGCTGCGGGTTGGCGAAGGTGGCGCGCTGGGCCGTCAGGTGGTCGCCACGGTGGGTGGCGTAGGAGTTGAAGTCCTCCTCCGGCAGGCCCATTTTCGCCAGGTACTCGCCGGCGGCCGAGTCCGCCAGGATGGCGTTGGACGGCGACAGGTGGTCGGTGGTGATGTTGTCCGGCAGGATCGCCAGCGGCCGCATGCCCTTGAGCGTGCGCTCGCCGGCCAACGCGCCTTCCCAGTACGGGGGACGGCGGATGTAGGTGGACATCGGGCGCCAGTCGTACAGCGGGCTTTCCGCCTCCTGCACGCTGCCCAGGTCGAACATCGGGATGTAGATCTGCTTGAACTGCTCGGGCTTCACCGAGGCCGCGACGATGGCGTCGATCTCCTCGTCGCTCGGCCACAAGTCCTTCAGCGTGACCGGGTTGCCCTGGGCATCGGTGCCCAGCGGGTCCTGCTCGATGTCGAAGCGCACGGTGCCGGCGATGGCATAGGCCACCACCAGCGGCGGCGAGGCGAGGAAGGCCTGCTTGGCGTAGGGGTGGATGCGCCCGTCGAAGTTGCGGTTGCCCGAGAGCACGGCGGTGGCGTACAGGTCACGGTCGATGATCTCCTTCTGGATCACCGGGTCCAGCGCGCCGGACATGCCGTTACAGGTGGTGCAGGCGTAGGCGACGATGCCGAAGCCGAGCTTCTCCAGCTCCGGCAGCAGGCCGGCTTCCTCCAGATACAGCTTGGCGACCTTGGAGCCCGGGGCGAAGGAGGTCTTCACCCAGGGCTTGCGCACCAGGCCGAGGGCATTGGCCTTCTTCGCCACCAGGCCGGCGGCGATCACGTTGCGCGGGTTGGAGGTATTGGTGCAGCTGGTGATGGCAGCGATGATCACCGCGCCATCGGGCATCAGGCCCTTCGCCTCTTCGTCACGACCAGCCTGCAGCTTGGCCTCGTCGGCGATGCCGCGCTCGGCCAGCGCCGAAGTGGGCAGGCGGCGGTGCGGATTGGACGGGCCGGCCATGTTGCGCACCACGCTGCCCAGGTCGAAGCTCAGCACGCGCTCGTACTCGGCGGTCTTCAGCGCGCTGCTCCACAGCCCCAGGGTCTTGGCGTAGTTCTCCACCAGCGCCACCTGCTCGGGCTCGCGGCCGGTGAGCTTGAGGTAGTCGATGGTCTGCTCGTCGATGTAGAACATCGAGGCGGTGGCGCCGTATTCCGGGCACATGTTGGAGATGGTCGCGCGGTCGCCGATGGACAGGCTGTCCGCCCCCTCGCCGAAGAACTCGACGTAGGCGCCCACCACGCGCTCCTTGCGCAGGAACTCGGTGATCGCCAGGACGATGTCGGTGGCGGTGATGCCGGGCTGGCGCTGGCCGGTCAGCTCGACACCGACGATGTCGGGCAGGCGCATCATCGACGGGTGGCCGAGCATCACGGTTTCGGCTTCCAGGCCGCCGACGCCGATGGCGATCACGCCCAGGGCGTCCACGTGCGGCGTGTGCGAGTCGGTGCCGACGCAGGTGTCGGGGAAGGCGATGCCGCCCCGCGCCTGGATCACCGGACTCATTTTCTCCAGGTTGATCTGGTGCATGATCCCGTTCCCGGCGGGGATCACATCGACGTTCTTGAACGCGGTTTTCGTCCAGTCGATGAAGTGGAAGCGGTCCTCGTTGCGGCGGTCCTCGATGGCGCGGTTCTTTTCGAAGGCGTCCGGGTCGAAGCCCGGGGCCTCGACGGCCAGGGAGTGGTCGACGATCAACTGGGTCGGCACCACCGGGTTGACCTTGGACGGGTCCCCGCCCTGCTCGGCGATGGCATCACGCAGGCCGGCCAGGTCCACCAGCGCGGTCTGCCCGAGGATGTCGTGGCAGACCACGCGCGCCGGGTACCAGGGGAAATCCAGGTCGCGCTTGCGATAAACCAGCTGCTCCAGCGATGCGGTCAGGTCGGCGGGCTCGCAACGGCGCACCAGCTGCTCGGCCAGCACGCGGGAGGTGTAGGGGAGCTTGTCCCAGGCGCCGGCCTGGATCGCCTCGACCGCCTCGCGGGCGTCGAAGTAATCCAGCGCGGTGCCGGGCAAGCGCTTGCGGTATTGGCTGTTCACGGTCGTGGTCATTGTTATTTACGGTCCTTGAGCGGCACGAACTTCAGGTCTTCGGGGCCTGTGTAGTTGGCGCTCGGGCGGATGATCTTGCCGTCGATGCGCTGTTCGATGACGTGGCTGGACCAGCCCGAGGTGCGGGCGATCACGAACAGCGGGGTGAACATGGCGGTGGGCACGCCCATCATGTGGTAGCTGACGGCGCTGAACCAATCGAGGTTGGGGAACATCTTCTTGATTTCCCACATGGTGCTTTCCAGTCGCTCGGCGATGTCGAACATCTTGGTGTTGCCCTGCTCCACGGAGAGCTCGCGGGCCACTTCCTTGATCACCTTGTTGCGCGGGTCGGAGACGGTGTAGACCGGGTGGCCGAAGCCGATGATCACTTCCTTCTTCTCGACACGGGCGCGGATGTCGGCCTCGGCCTCATCCGGGCTGTCGTAGCGCTTCTGCACTTCGAAGGCCACCTCGTTGGCGCCGCCATGCTTGGGCCCGCGTAGCGCGCCGATGGCGCCGGCGATGCAGGAGTACATGTCCGAGCCGGTGCCGGCGATCACCCGCGAGGTGAAGGTGGAGGCGTTGAACTCGTGCTCGGCGTACAGGTTCAGCGAGGTGTGCATGGCGCGCACCCAGGATTCGCGGGGCTTCTCGCCATGCAGCAGGTGCAGGAAGTGGCCGCCGATGGAGTCGTCGTCGGTCTCCACCTCGATGCGCTTGCCGTTGTGGCTGTAGTGGTACCAGTACAGCAGCGCGGAACCCAGGGAAGCCATCAGCTTGTCGGCGATGTCGCGGGCGCCGGGGTGGTTGTGGTCGTCCTTCTCCGGCGACAGGCAGCCCAGCACGGAGACGGCGGTGCGCATCACATCCATCGGGTGGGCGGAAGGCGGCAGCTGCTCGAGCGCGGCCTTGACGCCAGCGGGCAGGCCGCGCAGGGCCTTCAGCTTGGCCTTGTAGCCGGCCAGCTCGGCGACATTGGGCAGCTTGCCATGGACCAGCAGGTGGGCGATCTCTTCGAATTCGCAGCGATTGGCGAAATCCAGCACGTCGTAGCCCCGGTAGTGCAGGTCGTTGCCGGTACGGCCAACGGTGCACAGGGCGGTGTTGCCGGCGGCGGTGCCGGAAAGGGCCACGGATTTCTTCGGCTTGAAGCCCGGAGTGGTGGTTTCGGTGGTGCTCATCGGTATCTCCTCGAGTCTTTTTGTTCTGTTGCGCTGTATGGCGGGCCGGAAGGTGATCCGATGAAGCCCTACCCGCGACGCTGATGTGGTGGGCTGAAGCGGATCGCCGCCCGGCCCACCCTACCCTGGTTACTTCTTGCCGGCGGCGAACAGCGCGTCGAGCTTCTGCTCGAAGGCGTGGTAGCCGATGCGGTCGTAGAGCTCCGCACGGGTCTGCATCAGCTCGATCACATCCTTCTGGTGGCCGTTCTGGCGAATCGAGGTGTAGACGACTTCCGCCGCCTTGTTCGCCGCGCGGAAGGCCGACAGCGGGTAGAGCTGGATGGCCACGCCAACCGAGGCCAGCTCGTCACGGGTGAACAGCGGGGTGGCGCCGAACTCGGTGATGTTGGCCAGCACCGGCACCTTCAGGGCCTCGACGAAACGCTGGTAGGTCGGCAGGTCGTAGGCGGCCTCGGCGAAGATGCCGTCGGCGCCGGCTTCCACGTAGCGCAGGCAGCGCTCGATGGCGGCGTCCACGCCCTCGGCCTGGATGGCGTCGGTGCGGGCGATGAGGAAGAAGCCAGGGTCAGTCTTGGCATCGGCTGCCGCCTTGACGCGGTCGACCATCTCCTCGCAGGAGACGATCTCCTTGCCCGGGCGGTGGCCGCAACGCTTGGCGCCGACCTGGTCCTCGATGTGGGCAGCAGCGGCGCCGGCCTTGATCAGGTTCTTCACTGTGCGCTCGATGTTGAAGGCACTGGGGCCGAAGCCGGTGTCGATGTCCACCAGAAGCGGCAGGTCGCATACATCGGTGATGCGGCGCACGTCGGTGAGCACGTCGTCCAGGGTGTTGATGCCCAGGTCCGGCAGGCCCAGCGAACCCGCCGCCACGCCGCCACCGGAAAGATAGATGGCCTTGTAGCCGGCACGCTTGGCCAGCAGCGCATGGTTGGCGTTGATCGCACCGATCACCTGCAGCGGGCTTTCTTCGGCAAGGGCCTGGCGGAAACGCTGGCCGGCGGAGAGCTGGGTCATGAATCACCTCGGGTCTGGGAGGGGTTGGCGACGGCGCCCTGGTAGTGGCGCTCGATATTGCGTTTGGAAGCGCCGATGTGACGGCGCATCAACAGCTCGGCCAGTTCACCGTCACGGTCGGCGATGGCATCGAGAATGCGGTGGTGCTCGGCAAAGGCCTGGCGCGGGCGATTGGGCACGCTGGAGAACTGCAGGCGGTACATGCGCACGAGCTGGTACAGCTCGCCGCAGAGCATGCGGGTCAGGGTCTGGTTGCCGCTGCCCTGGATGATCCGGTAGTGGAAGTCGAAGTCGCCTTCCTGCTGGTAGTAGCCACGCCCGGCCTGGAAGGCCTCGTCGCGCTCGTGGGTCTCCAGCACCGCGCGCAGCTCGTCGATCTCCGCCTGGGTCATGCGCTCGGCCGCGAGGCGGCAGGCCATGCCTTCGAGGGATTCACGGATTTCATAGAGCTCGATCAGCTCGGCGTGGCTGAGCGACACCACCCGGGCACCGACATGAGGCACGCGCACCAGCAGCTTCTGCCCCTCCAGCCGATGCATCGCCTCGCGCAGCGGACCGCGGCTGATGCCGTAGGCACGCGCCAGTTCGGGCTCGGAAATCTTGCTGCCGGGCGCGATCTCGCCCTTGACGATGGCCGCCTGGATACGCCGGAAGACGTGCTCGGACAGGGTTTCCGAGTCTTCGGCCTGGGTAACGGGTTCTTCAGCGGCATCAAACATGATTGTCGACACATTGAAAAATTACCCCGCAAAAATAACGCCGCATCGCCACCCAGTCAAACTGGAACACATCTATTGTCGACAATCATCGTAGATCGCAAAAAATTCATTTGAACAGGTCACAGCCTTAACAAAGCGCCATAAGCGTCTGTCGCCCCGGAAAACCTGCGTGTTAGAATGCGCCGCTCAAGCGCCTGGCGGGGCGCCACCAGCTAGCTGCTAGACTCGTACGCCAGGCGCCGAGGCCATCAGGCCAGGCATCGGGCATCAGGACCTCGAACGCTCTCCAAGGACCCATGACTCTCAAGCCCTTCGCATTGCTCATATGCCTGCTAGCACTGCCAGGCCTCAGCCTCGCCGCCGACAAGACCGTCTATGGTCTGAATGAATACGCCCGCCTCTTCGGTCTCGACCTGGTGGTCGCCGCCAAACTCGACACCGGTGCCAAGACAGCCTCCCTGAGTGCCCGCGACATCAAGCGCTTCAAGCGCGATGGCGAGACCTGGGTGCGTTTCTACCTGGCCATCGACGATGCCCACGCGCATCCCATCGAGCGGCCCCTGGCGCGCATCAGCAAGATCAAGCGCCGTGCCGGCGACTACGACCCGGACGAAGACAAGACCTACACGGCACGGCCGGTGATCGAACTCGACGTCTGCATGGGCAGCGCCCTGCGTACGATCGAAGTGAACCTCACCGACCGTAGCGCTTTCCAATACCCGCTTCTGATCGGTTCCGAGGCGCTCAAGCGCTTCGATGCACTGGTCGACCCGAGCCTTAAATACGCTGCCGGCCAACCCGGCTGTGCCACTGACGCAAACTCTGCCGAGTAACTCACATGCGCTCTCTTACCCTGCATCTGAAAGTCCTGATCACCCTGCTGGTGAGCCTGGGCATTCTGATAACGGCCTACCAGATCTTCATTCAGGGCATCCCGATCACCGAGGATGAGACCGACGACCTCTGGAACATCGACGCCAAGGTCGAATTCCAGGCCAGCCCGCGTGACCCGATCAAGGTGCAGATGTTCGTGCCGCCGCTGAACCGGGACTACGTCAGCCTCAACGAGAGCTTCATCTCCAACAACTACGGCGTGAGCATCAATCGCGTGGACGGCAACCGCAAGGTGACCTGGTCCGCCCGCCGCGCCAGCGGCAACCAGACGCTCTACTACCGCCTGGTGCTGACCAAGCGCTACAGCGGCGAGAAGCCCAAGGACAAGGGGCCGATCTTCCGTGACAGCATCCCGGTCGAAGGGGCCGAGAAGATCGCCGCCGAAGCCCTGCTGGCACCCATCCGCCAGCACTCGGCCGACGTCGAGACCTTCATCAGCGAAACCATCAAGCGCACCAACAACCTGAACGACGACAACGTCAAGTTGCTGCTCGCCGGCGACCAGAGCACGCAGAACAAGGCCAAGGCCATCGAACTGCTGCTGTCCATCGCCCACGTACCGATGGAGCGCGTGCACACCATCCGCCTGGCCGCCGACCAGCCGCAGAGCCCCGAGCTCTGGCTGCGCAGCTTCAACGGTGAGAACTGGCTGTACTTCAACCCCGAGACCGGCGAGCAGGGCCTGCCGGCCGACCGCCTGGTGTGGTGGACCGGTGACGACAACCTGATCACCGTCGACGGCGGCAAGAAGGCCCAGGTGACCTTCAGCCTGAACAACAGCGAGATGAACGCCATCCGCCTGGCCAAGCTGACCGACGAGAACACCGACGCCGACTTCCTCGAGTACTCGCTCTACGGCCTGCCGCTGCAGACCCAGCAGACCTACCAGATCATGATCATGATCCCGATCGGCGTGCTGGTGATCCTCATCCTGCGCAACCTCGGCGGCCTGCAGACCCTGGGCACCTTCACCCCGGTGCTGATCGCCCTGGCCTTCCGCGAGACGCAACTGGGCTTCGGCATCGCCCTGTTCACCATCATCACGGCGCTGGGCCTGTCGCTGCGGTCCTACCTCGAACACCTGAAGTTGCAGATGTTGCCCAGGCTGTCGGTGGTGCTGACGTTCGTGGTGATCCTCATCGCGGTGATCAGCCTGCTCAGCCACAAGCTGGGCCTGGAGCGCGGCCTCTCCGTGGCGCTGTTCCCGATGGTGATCCTCACCATGACCATCGAACGCCTGTCCATCACCTGGGAAGAGCGCGGTGGTGGCCATGCCTTCAAGGTCGCCATCGGCACGCTGTTCGCCGCGACCCTGGCGCACCTGTTAATGACCGTGCCGGAGCTGACCTACTTCATCTTCACCTTCCCTGCCGTGCTGCTGATCATGGTGGGCTTCATGCTGGCGATGGGTCGCTACCGCGGCTACCGCCTGACCGAGCTGTTCCGCTTCAAAGCCTTCCTGAAGGACTGAGCCATGTTCGGCCTGATCAAGACGTGGAAAGCCCTTGAAGCCAAAGGGATCATGGGCATCAACCGACGCAACGCGGACTACGTGCTGAAGTACAACAAACGGCACCTGTACCCGATCGTCGACGACAAGATCATCACCAAGATGCGCGCCATCGAGGCGGGCATCCACGTGCCGGAAATGTACGGGATCATTTCCACCGAGAAGGAGATCGACAAGCTCGATGAGATCATCGGCGAGCGTAACGATTTCGTGATCAAGCCCGCCCAGGGCGCCGGCGGCGACGGCATCCTGGTGATCGCCGACCGTTTCGAGGGCCGTTACAAGACGGTCTCCGGGAAGATCATCAGCCACGAGGAGATCGAGCATCAGATATCCTCGATCCTCACCGGCCTCTACTCCCTCGGCGGGCACCGCGACCGTGCGCTGATCGAGTACCGCGTGACCCCGGACCAGATCTTCAAGAGCATCAGCTACGAAGGCGTGCCGGACATCCGCATCATCGTGCTCATGGGCTACCCCGTGATGGCGATGCTGCGCCTGCCCACCCGCCAGTCCAACGGCAAGGCCAACCTGCACCAGGGCGCCATCGGCGTGGGTGTGGACCTGGCCACCGGCGTCACCCTGCGCGGCACCTGGCTGAACAACAAGATCGCCAAGCACCCGGACACCACCAACGCGGTGGACGGCGTGCAACTGCCCAACTGGGACGGCTTCATGAAGCTGGCGGCCGGCTGCTACGAGCTGTGCGGCCTGGGCTACATCGGTGTCGACATGGTGCTGGACCAGGAAAAGGGCCCGCTGATCCTCGAGCTCAACGCCCGCCCCGGCCTGAACATCCAGATCGCCAACGACTGCGGGCTGACCCATCGCGCCCACGCGGTGGAAGCCCGCATCGCCGAGCTGCAGGAAAAAGGCATCGTGGAAACCCCGGAGGAACGCGTGCGCTTCTCCCAGGAGCTGTTCGGCCACGTGCACCCCGCCGAACTCTGATCCACCCTGCCCTCACGAAAAAGCCCGGCCATGTGCCGGGCTTTTTCGTACCTGGGATTCGGGGTGGAGGAGCGCAATTCGTGGAATGGGCAATCCGTAGGATGGGTCGGGCGGCGTTCCGCGAGCGGAGCGAAACCCATCGCTGCAGGTGCTCCAGGACACAGAGGCCATCGCACGCCGAGGCGTACCAGGCCCGATGCGCGGGATCGCCGGGCTCCACCCGACCTGCGCCAAGCCCCTCAGCCCCCCTACCTCACGATCGCCAACTCGAACGCCCCTTCGTCCACGTGCTCATGCACCTGCATGCCGGCTTCGCTGACCGTCAGGTCCTGCATCGGGCGCTTGAAGGGCTTGTTGTCGAGGGTATTGAGGGCGCGATCCTCGTCGGTGGTCAGCAGCAGCGCGTAGCGCTCGCCCTGGTTGGCGCGGACCTGCACGGTGCCCTCGATGTAGGCGTAGCGGTACCAGGTCTCGCCATGCAGTTGGTAGACGGCGTCGCTCACCAGGCGCGTCGGGCGCTTGGCCTCGTCGAGGAAGAGGATCGAAGGGTAGACCACCTGGCGGTTGGCGAAGCTGCGGATGCGCAGGCCGTAGGCACGTCCGGAGCGCGGCAGCTTGAGCGCCGCGTAGTAGCTGCGCCCCATGGGGAAGGCGAAGCTGGGGGAGAAACGGTTGAGCTCCTCGTAGCGCGGCTCCTCGGCGGACAACTCGGTGAAATCCCCCTCCGGCAGTTGCCCGCAGCACTGGTCCACCAGTCCCTGGTACAGCGACTGGCTGCGCTCCTCGCTGCCTTCCAGCAGGGCCTTCATCGCCTCGCTGGGCTGGCCGTCCAGCGAAGGCAGGATGGCGGCCTTGCGCTCGAATTCGACCTGGCGGCTCTCGGTGTAGGCCACGGGCTGGCCAATCCCCTCCTCCGCCTGCGGCTCACCGCCCTTGGCCGGGACCCTGGAGTTGTGGGTGCGGCCCTGCTCGTCCACCCAGGTGAAGTAGGCCGCACCGTTCTCGGGCCGCGAGTAGCCGCGCCCTTCCAGGACATCGGCGTCGATGTACTCGGTCGAGCGCTTGCCGCTGGGCAGCAGGTAATCGCGCTCCCCGGCCGGCACCTGGCCCGCCGCGTAGAAGCTGTTCTGCAGGTTGCCGCTGGCATCCACCCAGGTGAAGTAGCGGCGCTTCTGCTCGCCACCGGCGTTGCCGCCCGTCCCGCCCGCCGCACTCTGCTCCTGCAGGCGGGCCAGGTCGCTGCGGCTGATGCGCTGGGCCGCCTGGCGCTGCTGCTCGCCGTAGCGCTCGCCGACGAAGCTGTTGTGCACCCGGCCGTTGTCGTCGATCCAGGTCAGGTAGCGCCCGCTGGCGGCCTGGGCCTGGGTGTGGGCCGCCAGGGCGGTGATGAGGCAAAGCGCGGCAAGGGTCTTCATCAGAATGTCGTCGTGTAGGTCATGGCCAGGATGTAGGCCTTCACCGAGGTCGTCACATCCTGGCCGGCATAGGGGTTGTAGACCAGGTTGTCGATGCCGGTGCAGTTGAGGTTGCAGCTGGTATTGGCCTTCGTGGTCTGCGAGGTGACGAAGTAGTTGAAGCCGATATCGATGTTGGTGTCCTTGTCCCAGCGGTAACCCAGCCCGAGGCCGTAGAGCTGGGCGTCGCCGATGGGCGCCAGCACGTCGGCCTTGTTGCCGGGGATGGCCGAAGGGCGCCATTCGTAGCCGGCGCGCAGGGCCAGGCGGTCGGTCACGTCGTACTGCGCCCCCACCGCCCAGCTCCAGGTATCGCGGTAGCCGCGGTCCAGGGTCAGGGTGGTGGCGGTGGCATTGCCGCCGCTGAAGTTCTTGGCGATGCGCAGCACGTCCAGCTCGCGGTCGAACTCGATCTCGAACTCGTTCCAGTCGCTGTAGCCGCTCCACTTCAGGTCGGCATTGAACTGCCAGCGATCGAAGGGCCTGATCTTGATCCCGGTGGAGAAGTTGTCCGGGTAGGTCATGGTCATGCTGGCGTTGCCCACTTCCTCGTCGACGTTGCCGTAGGGGAAGAGCGGGCTGAGGATCTGCCCGAAGATCGCGCCCTGGAAGCCGGTCCAGAAGCCCTGCCAGTCCTTGGAGTAGTCGACCCGGTACTTGCCCTGGAGGTGCATGCGCGCCTCGCTCTGGTAGGTGGCGCCCCAGGCGAACCAGTCGGTGGGCTCCCAGAGCACGCCGATGTTCCAGGTGGGCGACAGCGATTGCTGCAGGTCCAGGTCGATATTGGCCAGGGTGTCGTAGGGGCCGATACGGCCGCCGCAGACGTTGATGAGCGGACCGAGGATTTCTTCCAACCCCGGCTCGCAGAGCACCTTGTTGAGCAGCCCCACCAGCCCGGTGAGCATGCTCGGGTTGCGGAAGTCCTCGTTCAGCGCCAGGGCCTGGTGCGAGAACCCGACCGACAGGCCCACCGACAGCTCGTCGTTCACCTGGTAGCCCACCGACGGCGAGAAGTAGGTGATGCGCTGGATCGCCACCTCGCGCCCCTGGTAGCGCCCGGGGTCGCTGTCCGAGTCCCGCGAATAGCCCAGGGCCATGGGCGCGTAGACGTTGGTGGCGAAGGTGAATTTGGAGCCCGGCGGGTTGATCGACAGGCCCGCCAGGGGCGCCACCAGCAGCGGCATGTCGGTCATGCCGCCCATGCCCGGCAGGTACATGGCAGGCGTGAGGGTACGGCTGCTGGAGTTGGCCACGGGATCGTCGGTGAACCCCATGACGTTGTAGCCGTCCGGCGCATCGAACTCGGCGCGGATATCCATCACCCCGGCGATCATCTTCACCGTGGTCTGGCGGCCCTTGAGCTTGGTCAGCGCCGCCGGGTTGTAGTGCACCGCGTCGATCCCGGTGGAGTCGGCGGTCACGGCGTTGGCCATGGCCATCGCCTTGGGGTTGCCAATGGTCAGGTCGTTGGCCAGTTGCGCCTGCACGCCGCCCGCCCAACCGGCCCCCAACCCCGCCAGCGCCAGGGCCAGCGGCGAAATTCGCATCGTCATGTCGTCGCCTCGCCGGTTACTGGGCCTTCAGGCCTTTTATGTCCAGGGGTACGGAGAACCCCAGCATCACGTCCGGGGAGTCCTCGGTCATGCCGAAACCGGCGTTGACGTTGACGATGTAATCGGGAGAGGTCCGCAGGCCGAGCGAGAAGTTCATGATCGCGCTGGTCTGCTCGGTGCCTTCGAACTCGGTGTCGCCGAAGGTGTAGGTCGGCTTGGTGGTGTAGGCCATCTGGTAGGAGGTGGCCAGGGACACGTCGTAGGACAGCGCATAGGCGAAGCCCATGCTCAGGGACAGGGTGTTGCCCGGGTCCACGTCCTCCAGCAGGCGGCCGCCGCGGTTCTGGTGGATGTCGTGCACCGGCATGTTGTAGGTGTAGCCGACCGAACCGAACAGCACGACCGGGTCGATCACGTAGGAGGTATTGGCCCCCACGCCCAGGCTGTAGTAGCCGTTGCCGGTGGAGAGGTCCGTCTCGTTGTTGATGTCGAAGGGGCTCTCGCCGGTGGGCAGGCCGAGTGTGGCGAACAGGGTGGTGACCGGGCGCCCACGGGTGGCGGACCAGGGCTGCCAGCGCAGGCTGCCGGAGATATCGCCGAGGCTGTAGACGTTGACGTCGCGCTCGGTGTCGTACTTGGCCACGAAGGGCAGGCGCACGCTGAAGGTCAGGTTGTCCCAGATGCCGTAGTCGAAGGTGAAGGAGTTGGTGAAGGTGTGCTGGGCTTCGCTGCGAGGGATCACGCTGTAGACGTTGCTGCCCGTGCGCACCTGCTCGATCTGCACATCGCGCACCAGCGAATAGTCGAAGCCGTAGGTGAGCGTGCGCTCGCCTTTCTTCAGCAGGGTGTAGCTCTTCTCCGATGCCTGGAACACCTGCTCCAGCGCCTTGGCGCTGTCGGCATCCCCTTCCTTCTTGGTCAGCGCCTCACGCGCATCGTCCACCGAGCTCTCCTCGGCCCACAGCGGCCCGCAGGCGCCCAGCGCCAGCACGGCCAGCCATGCGTATCCCCTCACTCCCATGGCACTTTTACCCCTGGTTTTATTCTTACTTATGCGGGTTTTCTATTTGCGTCTTATGTACTGGATGTCGCCTCCCGAGCCCAGTTGGTCGATCTGGTTCTCGGTGAACTTGGTGATCTGCGGGAACTGCTGGAACGCCAGCAGGCTGACGGTGCGATCGTCCACCAGGCGCAGGTCACGCTCGGTCAGGGCCATGGCGTTGGGTGGCTCGTTTCCAGTCGGGTAGATCACGAACAGCACGTTCCCATCCCACACCTCCTCGAACCGGGTGCGGGTGAAGCTGATGTTTCCCAGGGCGGGATCAGCGATGAACACGTGATCGTTGTACACATCGCGCACCACCACGAAGTGCTTGAAGCCACCGTAGTGAATGGGCACCAGCGCAGGATGCTCCAGTTGGTCGAGGTCCTCGAACTCGGCCCGGAAGCCCCCGCTCTTGTAGCCCAGCGCGGCCACGAAGCGCTTCATGTCCAACAGCGAGAAACCGCGTCGCTCGACGATCTTGTCGGCCTCGCCATAACGCAACAGCCCTTCCATCACCTGGCGCTCCTCGAGGTTGCGACCCAGGTAATAGTCCAGCAAGCCGGTCAACGCGGCGGAACCGCAGCTGTAGTCGTAGGCCTGGCGGATGACGTTGCGGAACTGCAACTGGCTCATGGGCTCCGGATTGACGGTCTCCCGGTAGGGACCGTTGGGCACCATGGCCTGGGTGATGTTCACGGAGCCCTTGGGCTGTGGCTTGGTATCCACGGCCTGGGTGAACCCGAACAACCCCAGCAGACTGCCGACCAGGATCTCGATCATTGCCGTTCCGAATGCAGGGCTGACGAAAGAAAGGCCCGCCGGCCGAAGCCGACGGGACCTTCCACATCACGGAGTGGAGCGACCTGTCAGTGGCCCCATACCTTGATGGTGGTACCGGCCAGGTTCAGATCGCTGACGGCCAGGGAACCGATGCTGGCGGCGGAGGCGTCGCCCATGCGGATGGCGCCCACGCTCAGCTCGCCGGTGATGGTCGGCAGGGTGATCTGCAGCTTGTCGCTGGCGCCGGCGCCAGAGCCGCCGTCGATCACGTCGACCAGGATCGGCGCGCTGTCGGAGATGTTGAAGCCGGAGAAGGCGATGGTTTCAAGGCGCAGGCTACCGGTGGTGCTGCCTTCCTTGTCGTTGTAGACCACGCTGCCGATGGTGCCGTTGAAGTTACCGGAGATGCTGATGCCATCCTGACCGGTAACGCTGGAAAGAGCGGAGTCGTCCATGGCTTTAAGGTCGGCCTGGGCCATGAAGGGTGCAGCGAGCACAGCAGCGGCGAGAGCCAGTTGTTTGAAGCTTTTCATTGTTGTTATCTCCAAGGTTCACAGGTGGGTTGCCCCGGGGGCCTGCCGCCTACCTCCTGTCAGCGACAGTTGGGCCGGCTTTCGCCGACCTCCAGCACGAACGCTGCTTCCCTATGCGCGCCGCCCTGGACTCGTGAAGCGCAAGGCTCCTCGACCTGGTTCTTACGTTACTGAGGCCCCGCCTCGCTGCCAGCCCATCCAAGGGATGGAGGATGGCAAGTCGCTAGTTATTTAATGGCATCAGGCCTCGCTGAGCAGGCCCAGGCTCTTGCCCTTGAGCACCGCCTGGGTACGGCTGCGCACGCCCAGCTTGGCGAACAGGTTGTGCAGGTGCCATTTGATGGTCGCTTCCGACAGGTGCACCGCCTGGGCGATGTCCCGATTGGACAGGCCTGCCGCGACGAAGCGCAGGATTTCCCGCTCGCGGTGGCTCACATCCTGGTTCTCGTCGAAGGTCTCCGGGTCCACCGCCAGGCGCCGGCATTGCTCGCGCAAGGTCTCGGCGATGCCCTGCCAGGCCCCGGCCTTCTTGGGTTCGGCGGCGCGCCAGGCCTCCCAGAGCGGCAGCAGCCAGAGGGCGTCGTCCTGGAACAGGCGCCGGTAGCCGCGGTTCCAGGCTTCCTCGAGGGTGGGCAGGAACAGGGCGAAGGCCTTGTCGCTGTTACCTTTGCGCCAGTAGGCCACGGAAAGTAACAGGGACAGGCGCAGGCGCCGGTCGCGCTGGTGCTCGGCCCCCTGGCGGGCGAGGCAGGTCTCCAGCGCGCTCTGTGCCTTCTCCGGGCGCCGCTCGGCCAAAGCCAGGCGGGCGACGGACAGCGCCAGCGCCGTATGCGCATCGGCGTAGCGCGCCAGCGGCAGCGCCGCCAGGTGGCGCTCCAGTTGCAGGCACACGCGCTCGGCCTCGTTGGGCCGGCGCAGCCACAGCAGGAACTGCACCTTGCAGCCCATGCCATGAGCGAAGACACGCTCGTAACCGGGGCCCTGGAGCCCGGCCAGCCAGTCGTCCAGCTGATTGAGGGCCTGCTCGGATTCACCGGCGAAGAAACGCGCGCGGGCCATCACCAGCTGGCCCCGACTGATCAGTTCGACCGGCGTCGCCACGTCACGCCAGGTGGTGGCCAGGGGCAGCTCGGCGAGCACTGCGGCATGGCGGTCCTGTTCGTAGAGCAGGTCGGCGTAGGCCAGCACCAGCGGTCCGCCGACGCGGCTGCGACGGCCGAACACCCGCTCGACCCGGCCCCGGGCGATCTCGGCGATGGAGCGCCCGCGCTCCAGTTCACCGCTCTCCTTGCAGATCAGCGCCTCGATCAGGCTGGTCATCACGTGCAGGTATTCACTGTCGACGATGCGCAGGCAATCGCGCGCGGTGGCGATGGATTTCGCCGCATCGCCGAACTCGCCGAGCAACGCATAGGCCGCCGCCTGCACGCACGACAGGCTGGCGCGGAACACCGGCTGGTTGTCCGGCACCATGGCCAGCCACTGGCGGGCGACCTTGAGGCAGCTCTCCAGCTTGTCCTGGTACAGCAGCACCAGCGCCTTGAGTACCTGGGAGGCCGCCAGCAGTTCGCCGAGGCCGAAGTGGATGACCTTGCCGCGCCCCTGCAACAGGCGGGTGCTGACCTCTTCGATCAGCGCCTCGGACTCGGCGAACTTCTGCTCGAAGGCCAGTTGCCAGGCGTAGAAGATCTGGAACACGGGGTGCTCGCGGATCACCTCGGCGGGCACTTCCTTGAGCATGGAGAGGATGCCGTAGACGCGGTTGCCGGCGATCAGCCGCGCGCCCTGGCGCTCCAGCAGCTCGGCGGCAAAGCCGTAGTCGCGGCCACGCAGGGCGTACTTGATGGCACGGTCCGGCAGGTCGTGGCTCTCGCACCAGCGGGCCGCGGCGTGCAACAGCGTGGCGCTGTCGGTGTGGCGCTGCAGGCGGCCCTGGAGGAACTCGGCGAACAGGTGGTGATAGCGGAACCATTCGCCCTGCTCGTCCAGCGGGATGACGAACAGCTGCTCGCGCTGCAGGCGCATCAGCATGTCCAGGCCATCGCGGCGGCCGGTCAGGGCGTTGCACAGGTCGGCGCAGAACTCGTCCAGCACCGAGGTCTGATCGAGGAACTGCTGCAAGGCCAGGGGCAGGCTGTTGACCACGTCCTCGGCCAGGTAGTCGGCGATGTTGCGCTCGGTCCCCGAGAGGCTGGCGAGGAAGGCCGCGCGATCCGGGTGCCGTGCCAGCGCCAGGCTGGCCAGGTGCAGCGCGGTGATCCAGCCCTCGGTGCGCGCGTGCAGTTGCTTGAGCTCGCTGCGGCTCAGTTCCAGCTCGCGCACTTCGCGGAAATAGGCCTCGGCCTCCTCCAGGGACAGGCGCAGGTCCTCGGCCTGGAGCATGAAGGCGTCGCCCTCGACGAACAGGCTGCGCGGGGTGAAGCGGGTCGCGCTGATCAGGTGGACGTTGCTCGGCAGGCGCTCCACCAGGTGACGGGCGCCCTGCTCCAGGCTGGCGTGGCGGATGCGATGGAAGTCGTCGAGCATCACGTAGAGCTCGCCGTCGAGACGCTGCAGGTCGCTGACGAAGGCATCGATGATCGCCTCCACCGGCCAGTTCACCTCGCCACGCAGGAGCCCGGCGGTGTTGCTGCCGAAGCCTGGGGTGACCGCCTCGACCGCGGCCACCAGGTACTGCAGCAGGCGCTGGGGCTCGCTGTCGGAATCATCGCAGGACAGCCAGGCGACCCGCGCCCCGGCGCGTTGCAGGGCTTCGCGGAACAGGCTGAGCACCGTGCTCTTGCCGAAGCCGGCGGGCGCGCTGAGCACCAGCACGCGCTGGCCGCGCGCCTCGAACAGGCGGTCGATCAGGGCTTGCCGCGCCAGGCGCGGGCGGCCACCGGAATCCGGCGGGAACAGCTTGGTGCGCAGTATCGGGAACGGCAGCGCATCGGTGGAGGGGGTGCTCATGACTCCAGCAACCCCAGTTCCCGGGCACGGCGTATCGCCTGGGTGCGATTGCGCACCTTGAGCTTCTCGTAGATGTTGTGCAGGTGCCATTTGACGGTCCCCAGGGCCAGCGAGAGCTGCTGGCCGATTTCCTCGTTGGAAAGCCCCTTGGCAGCCAGCAGGACCACCTCGCGCTCGCGATCGGTCAGCCCTTCCTCCAGCACGTCCTGTGACTTGCGTATGTCCTGACCCGGCCAGATGGCCAGCAGGCTGCGAATGAAGCCCTGCAACGCCGGCTGGCGCTCGGCGGCTTCCAGTTGCTGCAGCAGCAGGCGGATGGCGTCGCCCTCCTCGACGAAGAGGCTGCGCACATCCTCGCGCTCGGCGCTGAGCAGGCACTGCACCAGCAGGCTCTGGGCACGCTCCTGGTAACCCAGGCGCTGGTAGCTGAGGGCCGCCAGCAGGTCCAGGCGCAGGCGCTGCAGGCCATGCCAGCCGGGTTGCAGCTGGGCACGCAACTGGTTGATCTCGTGCAGCGCCTCGCTGTAGTGCCCGCGCGCCTGCTGCAGGCGCACGCGGATCAGGCCCTGGGTCCAGAGCACCGGGTTGAAGCCCCGCTTGGCGTAGTCGGCGGCGAGCTTGGCCCAGTCCACCGCCTTCAGGCGCAGCTCGGCACGCTTGATGCGGTCGGTGGCCGGCTCCTGGAGGATCAGCGTCACCTCGTCGGCCACCGCCTGGACGTAGAAGCGCCAGGACTGGTTGCGCGCGGCCAGGTTCTGCATCAGCACCAGGCTGGCGAGGGCTTCCTTGGGCTTGTCCTGCATGCGCTGGATGCGCGCGAGGAACAGCATGCCTTGGGCGTAGATATCGATGGGCTTGATCACGTCGACATGATTGAGCGCCCAGCGCAGGCGCTCTTCCAGGCCATCCAGGCGCCCCTGCTGGTAGGCGATCAGCGACTCGATGATCACCGGCAGGGCCAGCGCCCGTGATTTCTCGCCGAACAAGGGCATCAGCTGGGCGCGCATCTGCTCGTGGAGCAACTGGGCCTGCTTGACCTGGCCCTGCTCCAGGGACAGGAGGATCTCCACATTGCCCAGTTGCATGTCGAGGTAGCGGCCCTCGAGGAAGTGGTTGCGCTGCTGCGCCAGCGCCAGCAGGCGGCGCGCCTGTTCCGGCTGGGCGAGGATCACCAGCGCCAGGGCACCGATGACCAGCATGGCCACTTCGAGGAAGGCCTCGTGCTGGCCGAGCAGGCCCTCCACCTTGCGCGCCAGGTTGACGCACAAATCGAGGTCATCCTTCTGCAGGGCGATCGCGGCCTTCACCGCGAGCGCCGCCAGGTACTTGTCGCTCAACGGCGCCTGGACACCGACGCCGCCCCAGCGCGCCAAGAGCTCGTCGAGCATATGGTTGGCCTCGGGCAGGGCCAGCTCGGTGGCGCGGTTCCAGACGTCGGCGAGGATCAGCGTCGGGTAGCGCTCGGCGATGTCGTCGGGCACGAACTGGCGCCAGCGGTAGATCTGGTTCAGCTGCCCACGGTTGATCAGCTCCAGGCCGCAGCCATCCACCAGCGCTGCGAGCATCTCCGGATCTTCGGCCAGGCAGGCATGCTCGATGGCGAGGTTCTGCATGTGGTGGTTGGTGAACCACAGGCTGGCGTTGAAGTGCAGCTGGCGGAAACGCTCCGGATCCTGGGCCTGCAGACGCGCGCGGAGGAAATCGGCGAACAGGTGATGAAAACGGTACCACTGGCGTTCGCGATCCAGTGGCAGGAGGAAAAGTTGCATGGTCTCCAGCCGCTCCAGCAGCGCCTGGCCATCGTTGCGCCCGGTGAGTGCGTTGGCCAGGTCACCGCTCAACTGGCTGGCGATGCCCAGGGCCAGCAGGGCGTCCTGCAGGTCCGCCGGCAACTGCTCGAAGACGGTGGTCAGCAGGTAGTCGCCCACTGCTGCCTGGTCGCCGCCCATCGCCAGGACCTGGTCGGAAGCCTGAGGCTGGTGGCGCAGCCAGAGGCTGGCGAGGTGCACGCCGATCAGCCAGCCCTCGGTCTGGCTGTGCAACGCGGCCAGGGTCGCCTCGTCCAGCTCGAGGCCGCTGCGATCCAGGTAGTGGCGGGTTTCTTCCTCGGTCAGGCGCAGCTCGTCCAGGCCGATCTCCAGCAACCAGCCCTTGGCACGCAGGGTCGCGAGGTTCATCGGCGGCAGGGAGCGGCTGCCGATGGCGAGGGTGAAATGGGCCGGGGCCATCTTCACCAGGCGACCGAGGGCGCTGAAGATTTCCGCGTCGCTGAGCAGGTGCACGTCATCCAGCACCAGCAGCAGGGGGCCTTCCAGGCTGGTCAACTCCACCAGCAGGCTCTCCAGCACCGCCGCGACCGGCACCTGCATGGTGTTCTGCAGGAAACCCGAAGCGTGCGTGCCGAGGCCGGGCGCGGCAGCACCCAGGGTCTTGATCAACTGCTGGAAGAAACGCGAGGGATTGTCGTCTTCCTTGCCCAGGGAGAACCAGGCAACGGCGGAGCCCGCCGCGCGGCGCTGTTCGGCAAGGAGCGCAAGGGCGGTGGTCTTGCCAAAGCCGGCGGGTGCCGAGAACAGCAGAAGCCGGGCATGGGGATGTGCCGCCAACACCGCCTGCACCTGCGGTCGTGGCAAATAGTCGGCAGACGCCTGGGGCGTCATCAGTTTTGAGCGCAGTAGGCTGCCGGCTGCGGGGTCGAGAACTGCATCCACGGCCTGTATCCCTGTATCTTTATCGTTGTGGGACGGGGATATGACCCCGCGGGATTTATCCATAATTATCAGAATGCATTTCCTGCGTAAACTTAAGAAACGGCTCTAGGATCGACAATTTAGGCGGTCTAGAATCCTCACTCGCGCCCTCTTTGCGTCCATCATGCCCAATAGCCTCGTACACCCCCTGCCCTACCACGAACACCCGGGACAGCGCTTCGCCCTCGTCCGCCATGCACCCGGAGCGGTGCTGCTCGACGCCGGCAGGCCCATTGCCAGTCGTGGACGCTATGACCTATTCAGCGCCTGGCCATTGGCAGAACTGGCGCCGGGACCCGACGAATCGGCCAACGACTTTATCCACCGCCTTCGCGAGGCCTTGCAGCAGTTGGGATTCGCCGAAACACCCGATGCCGTAGAACTGCCATTCACGGGCGGATTGATGGGGTATTTTTCCTATGACTTCGGCCGTCGCCTGGAAGCGCTGCCCGCCCGGGCACAGGATGACCGCCAGTTGCCCGACGCCCAGCTCGGCCTCTATGCGTGGGCCCTCGTCAGTGACCACCAGCAGCGCACCAGCCAGCTGGTATTCCATCCGAGCCTCGCGCAGAGCGAGCGCCAACGCCTGGTAGACCTGTTCAGCTGCTCGGAAAATCCCTACAACGTCGATGAATTTCGCCTTAAGAGCGCCTTTCAGGCGGATCTGACTCAGGCGGCTTACAAAAACGCGATCGAGCGGATCCAGTCCTACATCGCAGCCGGTGATTGCTACCAGGTGAATTTCGCCCAGCGCTTTCAGGCGCCGTACCAGGGCGACCCCTGGAGCGCCTACCTCGCCTTGCGCGAGGCCTGTTCCACGCCCTTTTCCGCCTACCAGGCCCTGGCCGGTGGCGGCGCCATCCTCAGCCTCTCGCCGGAGCGCTTCATCAGGCTCAGCAAGGGCCAGGTGGAGACTCGCCCGATCAAGGGCACCCGCCCGCGGGGACGCACGCCGGAGGAAGACGCCGAGCAGGCTCAGGAACTGCTGGCGAGCCCGAAGGACCGGGCGGAGAACCTGATGATCGTCGACCTGCTGCGCAACGACCTGGGCCGCAGCTGCAGCACCGGCAGCGTGAAGGTGCCGGAGTTGTTCGCGCTGGAGAGCTACCCCAACGTGCACCACCTGGTCAGCGCCGTGAGCGGCACGCTCGCCGACGGCAAAGACGCGCTGGACCTGCTGGTGGGCAGCTTCCCCGGCGGCTCCATCACCGGCGCACCGAAGATCCGTGCGATGGAGATCATCGACGAGCTGGAGCCGACCCGTCGCTCCATCTACTGCGGCTCGCTTCTCTACCTCGATGTCCGCGGGGAAATGGACAGTTCCATCGCCATCCGCACCCTGCTGGTGAAGGACGGCGTGGCCAGTTGCTGGGGCGGCGGCGGCATCGTTGCCGACTCGGACTGGGAAGCGGAGTACCGCGAATCCATCACCAAGGTGCAGGTGCTGTTGCGGACGCTGGAGGGGCTGTAGGCAGAACGCTCGCCTGGCGCCCTGCAGGCGCGGAAACGAAAAAGCCCGCTTTCGCGGGCTTTTTCATGGCTGGGCTCAGAGGCTCAGCGAGCGGTTGGAGGCCTTGAGGAACTCACGCTTGAGGTCTTCGTAGGTGTGCACGGCCGGGAACTGCGGGAACTCGCGGATCACGTTCTCCGGGGCATGGAAGAGGATGCCGGCATGGGCCTCGGAGAGCATGGTGGTGTCGTTGTACGAGTCGCCGGCGGCGATCACGCGGTAGTAGAGGCTCTTGAAGGCGATCACGGACTGGCGCTTCGGGTCCTTCTGGCGCAGTTGGTAATCCACCACGCGATCGGTCTCGTCGGTGATCAGCTTGTGGCACAGCAGGGTCGGGAAACCGAGCTGGCGCATCAGGGGCTGGGAGAATTCGTAGAAGGTGTCGGAGAGGATCACCACCTGGAAACGCTCGCGCAGCCAATCGACGAACTCGACGGCGCCCTCCAGCGGCTTGAGCGTGGCGATCACTTCCTGGATGTCGGAGAGCTTGAGGCCATGCTCGTCGAGGATGCGCAGGCGCTGCTTCATCAGCACGTCGTAGTCGGGAATATCGCGGGTGGTGGCCTTGAGCGCGTCGATTCCAGTTTTTTCGGCGAAGGCGATCCAGATTTCCGGTACCAGCACACCTTCCAGGTCGAGACAGGCGATTTCCACGAGACATTCCTCGGTATTGGTTTGTTGGGGAGGCGGCACTCTAGCTTTTCACCCGCAGCCACGCAACGCGGCACTTATATCCGAACATGGCAGTCCACCTTACTTCTGGTTATTTAGGCGCATAAGCTGCTTTTGCTACCATCCGCGCCACAGAGCGCGTAGCGCCATTTCAACTAGGAAAACCGCCTGATGAGCCAACCTTTCGACGTCGCCGAGATTGCTGCGGCCTACGCCAGCAAGTCCCCCCAGGACATCCTCAAGCTCGCCTTCGAACACTTCGGCGATGAGCTGTGGCTGTCCTTCAGCGGCGCCGAGGATGTGGTGCTGGTGGACATGGCCTGGAAGCTGAACAGGAACGTGAAGGTGTTCAGCCTCGACACCGGTCGCCTGCACCCGGAAACCTACCGTTTCATCGAGAAGGTGCGTGAGCACTACGGCATCGCCATCGAGGTGCTTTCCCCCGATGCGACCCGGCTGGAACCCTTCGTCCGCGAGAAGGGCCTGTTCAGCTTCTACAAGGACGGCCACGAGGAGTGCTGCGGCATCCGCAAGATCGAGCCGCTGCGCCGCAAGCTGTCCACCGTGCGCGCCTGGGCCACCGGCCAGCGCCGCGACCAGAGCCCTGGCACCCGCAGCAATGTGGCGGTGGTGGAGCTGGACGGCGCCTTCTCCACGCCGGACAACCCGCTGTACAAGTTCAACCCGCTGGCGCAGATGCCCAGTGACGAAGTCTGGGCCTACATCCGCATGCTGGAGATCCCCTACAACCCGCTGCACGAGCGGGGCTTCATCAGCATCGGCTGCGAGCCCTGCACCCGCCCCGTGCTGCCCAACCAGCACGAACGCGAAGGCCGTTGGTGGTGGGAAGAGGCCACCCAGAAGGAATGCGGGCTGCATGCCGGCAACCTGATCGCGAAGCACTGAGCCGATGAAGATCACCCTGGTAAAGAAGGTCCTGGCCGACGGCCAGGACTGCGCCAAGTGCAAGGACGTGCAGCGCCTGCTGGAGCGCGGCGGCCATCTGCAACGCATCGACCGGGTGATTGTGGCCGACGAGCGTAACCCGGCCAGCGCCGGCTGGATGGTCGCCCAGCACTATGGCGTCGACACCGCGCCCTTCTTCGTGGTGCGCCAAGACGACGGCAGCGAGCAGGTCTACACCGTGTTCCACGAGTTCCTGCACCAGGTGCTCGAAGCGCAATGAAAAAGCCCGGCGGATGCCGGGCTTTTCGTTTACCGCGACCGACTCAGTAGGTCGGTAGCTCGACATCGTGGAACAGTTCGTCCAGCTCGGCCTTGTTGTGGCACTGCACCGCCTTGGCCAGCATGTCGCGGGTCAGGTGCGGGGCGAACTTCTCGATGAAGTCGCACATGAAGCCGCGCAGGAAGGTGCCGCGGCGGAAGCCGATCTTGGTCACGCTGGACTCGAACAGCTCGCTGGCGTCCAGCACCACGAGATCGCTGTCCAGCTTGGGATCGACCGCCATCTTGGCGACGATACCCACGCCCAGGCCCAGGCGTACATAGGTCTTGATCACGTCGGCGTCGGCGGCGGTGAACACCACCTTCGGCGTCAGGCCGCGATGGCTGAAGGCTTCGTCCAGCTTGGAGCGGCCGGTGAAACCGAATACGTAGGTGACGATGGGGTGCTCGGCAAGGGCTTCCAGGGTCAGTTTCGGCAGCTTGGCCAGCGGGTGGCCCTGGGGCACGATCACGCAACGGTTCCAGCGGTAGCACGGCATCATCACCAGGTCGCCGAACAGCTCCAGCGCCTCGGTGGCGATGGCGAAATCGACGGTGCCGTCGGCGGCCATCTCGGCGATCTGCATCGGCGTGCCCTGATGCATGTGCAGCGCGACGTCCGGGTACTGGCGGATGAAGCCGCTGATCACCGGCGGCAGCGCGTAGCGCGCCTGTGTGTGCGTGGTGGCGATGGACAGCGTGCCCTTCTTCTCGTTGGAGAACTCCTGGGCGATCTGCTTGATGCTCTCCACCTTGCGCAGGATCTCCCCGGCGGTGGTGATGATGCGTTCGCCAGCAGGGGTGACCCGGGTCAGGTGCTTGCCACTGCGGGCGAATACTTCCACGCCCAATTCATCCTCGAGCAGGCGGATCTGCTTGCTGATACCCGGTTGCGAGGTGTACAGACTTTGCGCGGTGGCCGACACGTTGAGGTCGTGGTGCGCCACTTCCCAGATGTAGCGCAGTTGCTGAAGCTTCATAGATATCCCTCAAAGCAAATGACGACGCATAAGGATGGTCAGCGACGTTTATAACCATATTAATGGTTTGATGGATAAAACTAGACGTTTTTTTCAGTTTTGCACGTCATTCGTAATCGTCGTCACAGCTCGCCCCGCCCACGGTGTTGAAGCATGGGCACCAGGTACACGGGCACGTCGGACAGCTGCACTAGGCGCGCCGATGTCCGCCCCAGGGGCGTATCGAGCGCAGCGCCATGGCTGTGACTGCCTACGACCAGCAAATCCACCCCGAGTTTCTGTGCCTCCTCGAGAATCACCTGCGGCGGGTCCCCCTGCACCACACGCACCGCGCGGATCATTTCCAGCTCGCTCTGCGCGTCCCCCATCTCGTCGCGGAACCCTTCCAGCACGCGCTGCTCGATGCTGGCCATGACGGTGCCCAGCCCCTTGGTCCGCAGCTCCGCAAGGCGCTCTTCGTCGAGGTAGGTCTGCAGGACGGACTCGGCGAACAGCCCGAGCGGCTCGACGGCGTGCACCACGTAGAGCTCGGCCTGGTAGACCCGGGCGAGCGAAAGGGCGTGCTGCAGCACATAGGGGGCGTAGAGACCGAGGTCGGTGGCGTAGAGAATCGAACGGATCATGAGGCCTCCTACTGCCTGGGTGGCGGGCCTCGTCTCAGCTTAGTCAGATATCAGCGGTTCGTTGCTCACACCGTGGGGAACGTGGCCGGTGGCGACCACTTCGCGGGCTTTCTCGCAATGTCCCGCCTGGTCGTCGAAGAACACGTCGGCGCCGAAGGCATCGAGGATGGAGGATTTCTCCAGCCCGCCGAGGAAGAAGGACTCGTCGAGGCGGATGTTCCATTCGCGCAGGGTGCGGATGACCCGTTCATGGGCCGGCGCCGAGCGGGCGGTGACCAGCGCCGTGCGGATCGGGCAGGAATCGGCGGGGAACTCCTGCTGCAGGCTGTTGAGCGCCGAAAGGAATGGCTTGAAGGGGCCGCCGTCCAGTGGGGTCAAGGCCGCCTGGCGCTCATAGGCCTGGAAGGCCTCGAGCCCGCCCTGCTGGTAGACCCGCTCGGAGTCGTCCGAGAACAGCACCGCATCCCCGTCGAAGGCGATGCGCAGTTCGTTGCTGGCGGCCCGGCGCGGCCCGCCGGACAGGATGGTGGCTGCGGCGAAACCACTCTGCAGCGCCGCACGGACATCGTCCACGTGGGTGGAAAGGAACAGGTGGCAACCGAAAGCCTTGAGATAGGGCCCGGGGCTGCGGCCACCGGAAAAGGCTGCGCGGGAGATGGCCAGGCCGTGCTGCTGGATGGAGTTGAAGGCACGCAGCCCGGTATCGGCACTGTTGCGCGACACCAGGATCACCTCGACGCGCGGCTGGCCCAGTGCGCTGTTGAGGCCGAGGAGCTTCTGCACCAGGGGGAACGCATCGCCCGGGTCGAGCACCTCGTCCTCGTGGTCGATCTGGTACTGGCGGTAGGCCTCGATGCCTTCGGACTCGTAGACCCTGTGGCTTTCGTTGAGGTCGAACAGCGCCCGCGAGGAAATTGCCAGCACCAGTTTGTCCGCCAGTCCTCCCGCCATGCCTGCCCCCTTATTCCTGGTTGCGCGCGTCGATGAAGCGCAGGGCCTGGTACATCGCGCGGATGCACGGCAGGTCCCGGCCCGCCGCAGCGGCCGCTGCCAGGGGTGCAGCATAGATGGCTTCGAGCTCCAGCGGGCGGCGCTGGGCGAAGTCGTGGTACATGCTCGGCAGGTAGTCGGGCATGCGGTCGGTGGCCGCCAGCAATTTACCGGCGAAGCCCTCCGGAAGGCTGTGCCCGCAGGCCAGTGCACCTTCCACCACCTCCTGCATGATCGCCTGGATCAGCTCGCGGCTGTCGGCGTTGCGCATCAGCGCGGTGGTGCCCGCGTCAAGGAGCACCGAGAGGCCGTTGTAAGGCACGTTCCACACCAGCTTCTGCCAGCGCGCCTGCTCCAGGTCGGGCATCCCGGTGGAGTCCAGCCCCGCCGCACGGAACAGTCCGGCACCCTCTTCCACCAGTGCCTGGCGTGCAGCGTCATCGACCGCCGGGCCGGAGTGGTAGCCCAGGTTCACCGCGCCCAGGGACTGGTGTTCGATCACCCCCGGCGCCTCGCGATGGACGCAGATGTAGCAGAGCCCACCCAGCAGGTGCAGCGAATCCGGCAGCAGCGGGCGCAGCGCGTCCTCGACCGCCAACCCGTTCTGCAGCAACACCACCTTGGCGCCCGGCGCGGCGGCCCGAGCGATCAGCGGCGCGAGATCGGCGTTGCTGGTGGTCTTGGCGCCCACCAGCAGCCAGTCGCAAGGCGGCATCTCGGCCACGTCGCGATAGGCCTGCACGGGCTTGAGGGCCAGGGCGCCGTGCACCGCGCTGTTGAGTTGCAGGCCATTGGCGCGCACCGCGTCGTATTCGCTGCGCAGGAGGAAGTGCACGTCGAAGCCGGCGCGGGCCAACAAAAGGCCATAGAAGCCGCCGATGGCACCGGTGCCGATGATGCCGATGCGTGGCTGCGAGGGTTGGGTCATCAGGGAAGCTCCTCTGCCTGGCGGGCCAGGGCGTCGTCCAGGTTGCGATTCAGGTCCTCGCCCTGCAGCGTGCTGCGCAGGGCGCCAAGAAATTGTCCGTCCCGCACCACGAAGAGTGCGGGCAGGTGGAATACCTCGTAGCGCTGCACCAGGCCACCATTATTGCCGGCGTCTATCCAGCACAATCTGTCGACGCCCAGGGGCATCTGCGACAAGTGGCGCCGCGCCCAGCGGCAACTGGCACAACCTATGCTCGTGAATACGATGAGCGAGATACCCGGCAGGGCCAGCAGTTGCTGGTCCGCATCGAAATCAGTCAGTTCGAGTTCGCGCACTATACTGCCCTTAGCGATGCCGGAAAAATGGCACCCGGAGTCCATGAAAAATGCGTCGATTCCTGCGTCACCCCAGCGATATGCCTGTAGAGCTGGTACTGCGCAAGCACAGCTTCCTGCCGCGACAGCGGCTGCACAATATCAGTCTCGGCGGCGTTGCCTGCAACTCGATCCGAGGCTTTCGCAAGGGCACCGCGATCGAGCTGCGCATCCCCCTGCTCGGTGACGAGGCACGCTACGCCGGCATCGTCGCCTGGTGCCGCAAGCAGCCCGACGACTACCTGGTGGGCATCTGCTTCACCGATGAGGAAACGCTTTTCCGCGCCCGCATGGTCGAGCAGGTCTGCCAGATCGAGGTCTACCGCAAGCAGCGCGAGCTCGAAGCCGGCGAGGAACTGCCGATCGAGCGCATCGCGCAGGAATGGATCGCCCGTCACGCCGCCGAGTTCTCCGCAGCCAGCCTGAACTGAGCATTTTCCGCCTATTTGCCCCCTTGGTGCCATTGTCGAGCCAGCGTGTAACGCGTTAAGGTTCCGCGTCCCCGACGCGCACTCAAATGCCGTGCCCCGCAGCTCCGGGATGGCTGGCGGCCCGCACCTGTGACCTGACGACTGACCTGATGACTAGCACGATGGCTGATTTACCGATCGACGACCTCAACGTTGCCTCCAACGAGACCCTGATCACGCCGGAGCAACTGAAACGCGAGATTCCGCTCACCGACGCTGCCCTGCGCACCGTGGCCAACGGCCGTGAAGTGGTACGCAACATCCTCGATGGCAAGGATCATCGCCTGTTCGTGGTGGTCGGCCCCTGCTCGATCCACGACATCAAGGCCGCCCACGAGTACGCCGATCGCCTCAAGGGCCTGGCTGCCGAAGTGTCCGATACCCTGTTCCTGGTCATGCGCGTGTACTTCGAGAAGCCGCGCACCACCGTCGGCTGGAAAGGCCTGATCAACGACCCGTACCTGGACGACTCCTTCAAGATCCAGGACGGTCTGCATATCGGTCGCCAGCTGCTGCGCGACCTGGCCGAAAAAGGCCTGCCCACCGCCACCGAGGCGCTTGACCCGATCTCCCCGCAGTACCTGCAGGACCTGATCAGCTGGTCCGCCATCGGCGCCCGCACCACCGAATCCCAGACCCACCGCGAGATGGCTTCCGGCCTGTCCTCGGCAGTCGGTTTCAAGAACGGCACCGACGGCAGCCTGACCGTGGCGATCAACGCGCTGCAGTCGGTGTCCAGCCCGCACCGTTTCCTCGGCATCAACCAGGAAGGCGGCGTTTCCATCGTCACCACCAAGGGCAACGCCTATGGCCACGTCGTGCTGCGCGGCGGCAACGGCAAGCCCAACTACGACTCGGTGAGCGTTGCCATTTGTGAGCAGGAACTGACCAAGGCCGGCATCAAGCCGAACATCATGGTCGACTGCAGCCACGCCAACTCCAACAAGGACCCGGCCCTGCAGCCGCTGGTAATGGACAACGTCGCCAACCAGATCCTCGAAGGCAACGGCTCCATCGTCGGCCTGATGGTCGAGAGCCACCTCGGCTGGGGCAGCCAGTCCATTCCCAAGGACCTGGACCAGCTCAAGTACGGCGTCTCCATCACCGACGCCTGCATCGACTGGGAAACCACCGAGAAGACCCTGCGCAGCATGCACGCCAAGCTCAAGGACGTACTGCCCAAGCGCCAGCGCGGCTGATCGACCGCACAACGAAAAACGCCGGGCATCTGCCCGGCGTTTTCGTTTCGGTTCCAGCTCAGCCTTTGGCGTGGCGCTGGCGGCGTTCGATGTAGCGCTCCACGTAGGAGCAGGAGGGAATCACCGTATAGCCCTGGTCTTCGGCGAAACCCAGTGCGCGCTCGGTCAGCGCCGCGGCGATGCCCCGGCCACGCAGCGCGTTCGGCACGAAGGTGCGATAGATGTCCAATGTCTGTTTGCCCAGGTCCATGTAGGCAAGGTATGCACGATGACCGTCCACGGTGGTCTCGAACTGATGACCTGCCTGGTCATGGTGGATGGACAGCGCCTCGCTCATCGCAACTCCTCAGGGGGTTTTAGAACAACACCCGTACCTTATCTATCTTTTCCAGCCGAAGAAACATTTCGGCGGAGCCGGAGCCAAATTGGACACTCAGGAAAGCCTTACCGTTCTCCACCTTATGTAATACACCCTGGTAATAGGCGCCATCGAAGGTGATGAACTGCAAGCGCTTGCCCGCGTAGTCCTGCAGGCTGGATACGTTGACGAACTCGTACTGCGGCGAGGCACCGGCATCGTCGGCTTTTTCCGCTGCCACCGAGACCTTCTCGTTCACGCCCATTTCGGCGCGCTTGTCCGGGTCGACCCAGGCGAAGGCGATCGGCTGCACCGGTTGCTGGTTGACCAGCAGCGCTGGGCGCAGCATGCCGACGACATCCTTGGGCTCGAAGAACTGCAGGCCGTCCCAACTCATGCCCTCGGTCGGTGTCAGCTCGACGCGCAGCGACTGCGGGTCCTTCAGGTAGCGCGAATAGGCATCCAGCAGCGGCTGGTCGAGGGCGATCTTCTGCGAGCGCAGCACGCGGTCGAGTTGCTCCACCGCCGTCTTCAGGTAGACGTCCGTCGACTGCCCGAGTTTACCGGCGCAGTACTCCTGCACCTTGCGTTGATACTGGTTGTCGTTGAGTTCGAAGACGACGCTCGACAGGCGCGGCGGGTTGACGCGCAAATCACCCGGCTTCTCGGACATGTTCGACAGCGCCATGCTGACGCGCGTCTCGCCCATGTCACGGGTATCGGAAGTGAGATTGAACGTGAGCTTCTGCGCGCCCGGCTCGAACAGGTAGGAGAACTCGGCGTCCGTCTCGAAGGTGCGATAGCCCATGTCGAGCAGTTCGTTGGTACCGATGTGGCTGACCTTGCCACACGCCACTTCGCTCATCGCGGTGAAGATGCTGCGTTCGGTCGGCGCATCGTAAAGCTGCTGCATGAAGGGGCCGTGCACTTCCAGCATCACGCCCTTCAGGCGCATGGCCATCTGTTTCGGGAATTTGCCCTCGTCCAGGCGCTCCTTGAAACTGAGCAGCTCGCGCAGACCATTGAACTTCAGCTCGGCATGGGCGACCTGCACGCTGTCGCTCAGCGCAGGGACGCGGATCTTGAGGTTCTCGAGGCCGACACGGCCGTCGAAGGAGGACGTGATCCCGCCGTAGCTGATGTCCATGATCGGCGAAAGCTGCTGGATCGCATCATTCATGATCGACCTGACCGAGAGGTACAGGGAGAGTTTGATGATTAACGCGAGCGCGAGCGCTGCGAGCACCACCCACTTAAGTAGTCTTGCCATTACGCCGTCCTTGATGTCCTGGAATGCGGGAGGAAATCGGCGCAGCTTATCAGTGCGCCTGAAGGCCATCCACGGCATTTCCTACAATATGAAGAACCAGTTCACTGTAACGATTGGGAAGTTGTGGGCTTTACATCCCGCAAGCGGGCGAAGATGCAAAAGCGACCTCCTCCAATCACTTACCGACTACTTCCGCTCGACCAACCGGGCCGGGGTCGCCAGGGCACTTTCCCCACCGGCGGCTAAACTTTGAACTTCGCCTGCTCAAGGACTATCCAACTGGATGCTTTTTGCACAGATTCACCAGGACTTGCGCGAGGGAATAGAGGATCAGGTGAAAAAAAACCTGCCTCCTTGCACCGTGTCAGTTTACTTACTACAAGTTATGGGTAGTATGTACGCCGGCTAATTTCCCAAGCTCGGGGAATTGCTTTTATGGAAATGTCCACCTTAAGGGGAACACGATGAACAACGTTCTGAAATTCTCTGCTCTGGCTCTGGCAGCAGTTCTGGCCACCGGTTGCAGCAGCGTCTCCAAAGAAACCGAAGCCCGTCTGACTGCAACTGAAGATGCAGCCGCTCGCGCTCAAGCCCGTGCCGATGAAGCCTACCGCAAGGCTGACGAAGCTCTGGCCGCCGCTCAGAAAGCCCAGCAAACCGCTGACGAGGCTAACGAGCGCGCTCTGCGTATGCTGGAAAAAGCCAGCCGCAAGTAATAGCCCACAAGGCTTTTACTCGAAACCGACCCAGTTCACTGGGTCGGTTTTTTTATGCCCGCGACTCCGCCCCGGCACATTTCCATGGGCATGAAAAAGCCCGCCATCCGAGGGAAGGCGGGCTCTCGGCGAAATGCGATCAGAAGCTCGGGGCAGGTGCAGGCTCGCTGTTGGCAACAGCAGCGGAAGGCTCGGCGATCTCCACCGGCAGGCCATCCTCGGCCGCCACGACTTCACGCACCACTTCCCAGTCCAGGCGGATGCTGTTGACCAGGTCCTCACGCTTGAGGAGCGCGTTGATCACCGCGGTGTGCTTGTCCACCACCGACGGATCACCATGGTCGTTCAGCGGGGTGTGCGCCTCGATGTAGACCTTGCCGCCGCTCACGCCGAACTTGTAGGGCTCGTTGATGATCCGCACCGGGGTGCCGACCGGCGCCATCTTCGCCAGCTCCAGCACGTTGTTGTTGAGCATGCGGAAGCAGCCATGGCTGACACGCATGCCGATACCGAACTTCTTGTTGGAACCGTGGATCAGGTAACCGGGCAGGCCCAGGGTGAACTTGAACGGCCCCAGCGGGTTATCCGGGCCCGGCGGCACCACGGTGGGCAGCGGGTCACCGTCGGCGGCGTGCTCTTCACGGATGGACTTGGGCGGATACCAGGCCGGGTTGGGCGTCTTGGCGGTGATCTTGGTGGTATTGATCGGAGAGCCCCAGCCCTCGCGACCGATGCCCAGCGGGAAGGTGTGCACCACGTTCTCCCCTTTCGGGAAGTAGTACATGCGGTACTCGGCCAGGTTGATCACGATGCCCTCGCGCGGGCCCGGCGGCAGGATGAAACGGGTCGGCAGGAGGATCTCGGTGCCGGTGCCCGGCAGCCAGGGATCGACGCCCGGGTTGGCCGCGACCATCTCCAGGTAGCCCAGGTCATTGGCCACGCCGATGTCGGCGAAGGTGTCTTCGTACTTGGCCTTGATCACCTGGACCTGGCCGACGATATCCTCGCCCGGGGGCGGCAGGGGCAGCTCCAGTGCTGCGGCGTGACCGGCCAGCGCGAACGCGGCCAGAGACAGGGAACGGGCGACGGCGGGAACGCGCGACAACATCCGGTAATCCTTGGCAAAAGTGGCTGATTAAAAGACTCGGGATTGTACACCGGCACGCAACGCGCCGGGAGGGCTCAGCCGTCGGACCATTCGGGCCGCTGGCCGTCGCGCTGGGCGTTCAGCTCGGCACGGCAGGCCGGGCACAACCTCCGGTCCTGCAGTTGCGGCCTTTCCAGCTCGCACCAGCGCGGCTTCGCCGGCAGCAGGCCGCCGCAGAGAGTCCTGTCCGCATGACCACCCAGTTCGAGCTGGCGCGCGACCAGGTGCAGGCGCACCTCACGACAGGCGAACAGGTCGAGCTGCTCATCGGGCTCGATCAGCTTGTAGGCATGCAGGGACCAGGCGGGGCGCGGCATGAAGGACTCCAGAACGGGTGCGCAACATTAGCCGAAAGGCCTGGCCTGGAAAAGCCTCCCGACAGGGCTCAGAGCAACGGTTTCAGGCTCGGCCAGACGTTATCCAGCAACTTGCCCTGGGCACCCGCCGCCGGATGGATGCCATCGGCCTGCATCATCCCCTCGACGCCCCCCACCCCTTCGAGGAAGAACGGCACCAGCGGCACCTGCCGGGAGGCCGCCAGGTCCTGGTAGACCCGGGCGAAGGCGTCGGTATAGCGCTTGCCATAATTGGGCGGCAGGCGCATGCCCAGCAGCAGCACCTTGGCTCCTGCCTGCTGCGACCGCTCCACCATACCGGCAAGATTATGTTGCAATTGTGCGGGGGGTTGGCCACGCAGGCCATCGTTGCCACCGAGCTCGATTATCACCAGCTCCGGCTTGTGTTCGCCGAGCAGCGCGGGCAGCCGGGAAGCACCGCCGGCACTGGTGTCGCCACTGATGGACGCGTTCACCACGCGGTGCTTGAAACCCTCCTCATCCAGGCGTTTCTGCAGCAGGGAGACCCAGCCCTGGCTGGTTTCCAGCCCCAAAGCGGCGCTGATACTATCCCCGACGACCAGCACGGTCCCCGCCGCTGCCTCCTGGGCCATCACCATCAACGCCAGGCAGCTGCCCAACAACCAAGCACGCATCGGATTCTCCATGAGCGCAAGCATTCTCAATGCGCGGAACCTTAGCAAAGTGGTTCCCAGCGCGGAAGGCGAGTTGACCATCCTCCACGACCTGGACCTGGACCTGGCCCAAGGCGACAGCCTGGCCATCGTCGGCAGCTCCGGGTCGGGCAAATCCACCCTCCTCGGCCTGCTCGCCGGGCTCGACCTGCCCAGCTCCGGCGACATCAACCTGGCGGGCCACGCCCTCGCCCGCCTCGACGAGGACCAGCGTGCCCGCGTGCGCGCCGAGCATGTCGGCTTCGTCTTCCAGTCATTCCAGTTGCTCGACAGCCTCAATGCCCTGGAGAACGTCATGCTGCCGCTGGAGCTCGAAGGCCGCGCGGATGCCCGCGACCGCGCCCGCCACCTGCTCGATCGTGTCGGCCTCGGCCAGCGCCTGGGGCACTACCCGCGCCAGCTCTCTGGGGGTGAGCAGCAGCGCGTCGCAATCGCCCGCGCCTTCGCCGCCGAACCCGACGTCCTGTTCGCCGACGAACCCACCGGCAACCTCGACAGCCACACCGGCGAGCGCATCAGCGACCTGCTGTTCCAGCTCAACCAGGAGCGCGGCACCACCCTGGTCCTGGTCACCCACGACGAGCGCCTCGCCCATCGCTGCCGCCGACTGATCCGCCTCGAGTCCGGGCGCCTGGTCGACCAGGTGGAACCCTGATGCGCCTGCCGCTCACGCGCCTGCTGGGCATGGCGGCCCGGCAGCTGCTCCGGGATGCCCGCGCGGGTGAGCTGCGCGTGCTGTTCTTCGCCCTGGTGGTCGCCGTGGCCGCCAGCAGCGCCATCGGCTATTTCGGTGCCCGGCTGAACGGCGCCATGCTCCTGCGGGCCACCGAATTCCTCGGCGCCGACCTGCTGCTCGGCGGCTCCTCCCCCGCGCTGCCGGAGCAGATCGAACCCGGCGAGCGCTTGGGCCTGCGTCATGCCCGTGCCGTCGAATTCTCCAGCGTGATCGCCGGTGACGTCGGCATCCAGCTCGCCAGCGTCAAGGCGGTGGACGAGCCCTACCCGCTGCGCGGCGAATTGAGGAGCGCACCGGCCCCCTATGCGCCCGAAGAGCCCGGTGCCGGCCCCGCACCTGGCGAAGCCTGGGCCGAGGCGCGCCTGTTCACCGCCCTGGACATCCGTCCTGGCGACACGGTCGACGTCGGCCAGAAGACCCTGCGCCTGACCCGGGTGCTCACCTACGAGCCCGATCGTGCCGGGGACTTCTACAGCCTCACCCCCCGCCTGCTGATGAACCTCGCCGACCTCGACGCCACCGGCGTGGTACAGCCCGGCAGCCGGGTGCGCTACCGGGAACTGTGGAGCGGCCCGGCGGAAGCGCTGAAGAGCTACCGCGACACCCTGGAACCCACCCTGGCTGCCAACCAGCGCATCGAGGATGCGCGCGACGGCAACCGCCAGGTCGGCGGCGCCCTCAGCCGCGCCGAGCGCTACCTCAACCTCGCCAGCCTCGCCGCCGTGCTGCTGGCCGGTGTCGCCGTGGCCCTGTCGGCGGCCCGCTTCGCTGCACGCCGCTTCGACGCCAGCGCCCTGCTGCGCTGCCTGGGCCTGTCGCGTCGCGAAGCGCTGCTTCTCTATACCCTGCAGCTGGGCCTGCTCGGCATCGCCGCCGCCTTCCTCGGCGCACTGATCGGCTGGCTCGCCCAGCTCGGCCTGTTCCACCTGCTACGCGAACTGCTGCCGGCGGAAGTGCCATCCGGCGGCGTACTGCCCGCACTCGCCGGCATCGCCACCGGCCTCGTCGCCCTCGCCGGCTTTGCCCTGCCGCCGCTGGCCGCCCTCGGCCGCGTGCCGCCGCTGCGAGTGCTGCGTCGCGACCTCCTGCCCGTGCCACCCAGCTCCTGGCTGGTGTACGGCGCCGCCCTGCTCGCCCTCGGGCTGATCATGTGGCGCCTGAGCCTGGACCTGAAGCTCACCCTCGCCCTGCTCGGCGGCGGCCTGCTCGCCACCCTGATCCTTGGCGGCCTGATGCTCCTGGGCCTCAATGGCCTGCGACGCCTGCTGGCCCGTGCCGCCCTGCCCTGGCGTCTCGGCCTCGGGCAGCTGCTGCGCCACCCATTGGCCGCCGCCGGGCAATCGCTGGCCTTCGGCCTGATCCTCCTGGCGATGGCGCTGATCGCGCTGCTGCGTGGCGAACTGCTCGACACCTGGCAGGACCAGTTGCCCGCCGACGCACCGAACTACTTCGTGCTCAATGTCCTGCCCGGCGAGAAGGACGCCTTCGCCGAACGCCTCGCCCAGCTCTCGCCCCACCCGGCCCCCCTGTTCCCCGTGGTGCCCGGCCGCCTCACCGCCATCAACGGCGAGCCGGCGAAGGAGCATGCGAGCAAGGAATCCCAGGGCGAACGTGCCCTGCAGCGCGACCTCAGCCTCACCTGGGCCGCCGACCTGCCCAGTGGCAATCGCCTGGTGGCCGGGCAATGGTGGGACCAGGTGCCGGCCGGCGACCTGCCCGGCGTCTCGGTGGAGGCCAAGCTCGCCGGCAACCTCGGCCTGCAGCTGGGCGACCGCCTGAGCTTCAGCGTCGGTGGCATCAGCCGTGACGTGCGCATCACCAGCCTGCGCGAAGTCGACTGGGACAACTTCCAGCCAAACTTCTTCATGATCTTCGCCCCCGGCTCCCTCGCCGACCTGCCCGCCACCTACCTCACCAGCTTCTACCTGCCGCCGCAGCATGACCGTGAGCTGGTGGAGCTGGCCCGTGCCTTCCCGGCGGTGACCCTGCTGGAAGTGGAAGCCATCCTCGCGCAGCTGCGCAGCATCCTCGCCCAGGTCACGGTGGCGGTGGAATTCGTCCTGCTGTTCGTGCTCGCCGCCGGCCTCGCCGTGCTCTTCGCCGGCCTGCAATCGACCCTCGACGAACGCATCCGCCAAGGCGCGCTGCTGCGGGCCCTGGGCGCCGAGCGCAGCCTGCTGCAGCGGGCTCGCCGCGCCGAGTTCGCCCTGCTCGGCGCCGCTGCCGGCCTGCTCGCCGCCCTGGGCTGCGAGCTGGTCAGCGCCCTGCTCTACACCCTGGCCTTCGACCTGCAATGGCACCCGCATCCCTGGTTGCTGCTGTTGCCGCCCCTGGGAGCGCTGCTCGTGGGTGGCGCCGGGGTGATCGGCACCCGCCGCGCGCTCAACGCCAGCCCGCTGCAGGTGCTGCGCGAAGCCTGATCGCCCGGCCCGCCTGTACAAGGCGGGCCGGGCTCTTGCTAGACTCCGGCCCCTTCCGTCGCGCACAGAGCCGCTGCCCCGAACATGAGTCGCTATCGCCCCCCACGTACCGCCGGTACCCCACTGATCACCCCCGAAGGCGAGGCCCGCCTGCGCGCCGAACTGCACGAGCTGTGGCACGTGAAGCGACCCAAGGTCACCCAGTCGGTGAGCGAGGCCGCCGCCCAGGGCGATCGCTCCGAGAACGCCGAATACACCTACGGCAAGAAGATGCTGCGGGAGATCGACAGCCGCGTGCGCTTCCTCACCAAGCGCCTGGAAAGCCTCAAGGTGGTGAGCGAACGCCCGTCCGACCCGAACAAGGTCTACTTCGGCGCCTGGGTGACCCTCGAGGACGACGACGGCGAGCAATCGCGCTACCGCATCGTCGGCCCGGACGAGCTCGACCTGAAGCAGAACCACATCAGCATCGACTCGCCGCTGGCCCGCGCCCTGGTGGGCAAGACGCTGGACGCCGAAGTGCTGGTGCACACGCCGACCGGCGAGAAGAGCTGGTACGTGGTGGAGATCGAATACCCCTGATGCGCCTCAGCGCAGGGTGATCAGGCCCTGGCGCGAGACCCGCACCAGTTCGCGGACCATCAGCGCAACGTCTTCCCGGGCGGGCGCCTGCACCACGGCCATGTCGAAGCTGTCGGCGGCATAGCGCTGCAAGGACCCGGCATCGACGGCGAACTGGATGAGCAGGTTGCGCGGGCCGGCCCAGCGCTTCGGCCAGCCGTCGAGATAACGCAGCATGGTCGGCTGGTGGGGGCCGCTGAGAAGAACCCTGGGGTTGCGCAATACCGGGCCCGAAGTGATGGGCGCCAGGCGAATGAGCGGTTGGGGACAGGTCATGGTGTCATGTCTCCGCCTCGTTGATCCCGCTGGGCAGCGGTGAGAGGCGACACCGAACCAGCGCTTTAGCGGTATTTCGAGATGGACTCCACCTCCGCGCCCCGCAAGTAGCTGTCTTAAATCGGCGCATGGGGCGGCATCCTAGAGAAGCGCCCGCAATACTGTCAATACGACCAAGACGTCGTCCTGGAGCCTCCGCGACCATGTCCACACCTCCCTTGCGCCTGTTCTTCGCCCTGCCTTGCAGCGAGCCGCTGGCAACGAGCATAGCCCTGTGGCGCGAAGCCGCCTCCTGCGGTGGCAAAGCCGTGGCGAGGCACAACCTGCACCTGACCCTCGCCTTCCTCGGCGAGCAGCCACGAGGCTGCGTCGGCGAACTCGAAAACCTCGCCGCGAGCCTCGTCGGCGAAGCCTTCGAACTGCGTCTCGACCAGCTCCGTTGCTGGCAGAACGGCCTGTTGCACCTCGCCCCCGCACATCCGCCGCAAGCCCTGATGAGCCTCGCCGCCAGCCTCCAGGACAGATTGCGGGGCGCAGGCTTCGCGCTGGAGCGAAGGCCCTTCCACCCACACCTCACGCTCGCGCGCCACTGCACCCACCTGCCGGCCACAGCAGCCCCAACCTTCGATTGGCCTGTGAACCAGTTCACCCTCTTCGCCTCGGAAAACACCGCGTCCGGCGCGCACTACCGCGCCCTCGCGCACTGGCCACTGCTGCCTCGGGACTCAAACGAGCGTTTCACTCAGTAACAGGGAAACGCCCGCGAACATTCGGTGAACGGCTGTAAACAACGGTGAAACCTGCGGCGCAGACGCCATTTCGTGCGAATCCCGGCCCTGGCATGGTTCCTGCCCCAGCCCATCCGCTGATGTACGCGCCCAGGATGGGCGCGGCGGCTTCGCAGGGAGGCACCCACTGCCTGTTCCACCATCACCGAGAGCAACCAATGAACAACAACAAGATCCTGCTCGCCCTCGCCCTTGGAGTCGGTCTCGCCGCCTCCGGCGAAGCCCTTGCCGCCACCGGCTACACGCAGACCAAGTACCCCGTGGTCCTCGCCCACGGCATGCTCGGCTTCGACAGCATCCTCGGCGTCGACTACTGGTACGGCATCCCCTCGGCCCTGCGCCGTGACGGCGCCTCGGTCTACGTGACCGAAGTGAGCCAGTTGAACACCTCCGAAGCCCGTGGCGAGGAGCTGCTGGAACAGGTCGAGGAAATCGTCGCCATCAGCGGCAAACCCAAGGTCAACCTGATCGGCCACAGCCACGGCGGCCCGACCATCCGCTATGTCGCCGGCGTGCGTCCGGACCTGGTCGCCTCCGCCACCAGCGTCGGCGGCCCGCACAAGGGTTCGGCCACCGCCGACTTCCTGCGGCAGATCCCGCCCGGCTCGGCAGGCGAGACGATCGTCGCCGGCATCGTCAACGGCCTCGGCTCGCTGATCAACTTCCTCTCCGGCAGCAGGAGCACCCTGCCGCAGAACGGCCTCGGCTCGCTGGAGTCGCTCAACAGCCAGGGCGCGGCCCGGTTCAACGCCAAGTTCCCCCAGGGCATCCCCACCAGCGCCTGCGGCGAGGGCGCCTACCAGGTCAACGGCGTGCGCTACTACTCCTGGAGCGGCACCAGCCCGCTGACCAATGTGCTCGACGTCAGCGATGCACTGCTCGGCGCCACCTCCCTCACCTTCAAGGGCGAAGCAACCGACGGTCTGGTCGGCCGCTGCAGCTCCCACCTGGGCAAGGTGGTGCGTGACAACTACCGGATGAACCACCTCGACGAGGTCAACCAGACCTTCGGCCTCACCAGCCTGTTCGAGACCGACCCGGTGACCGTCTACCGCCAGCATGCCAACCGCCTGAAGAACGACGGCCTGTAAGCCGCCCCGGCGGGGCCTGCGGGCCCCGCCCCCTGACAAGAGGCCACCGTGAAGAGATTCCTGCTGTCCCTGCCCCTGGTCTTCGCCGGCTGCCTGGCCGCGATCCTCTACCTGCAATCCGCCGCCGACAGCCCGGCGCTGCAGGCTCCCGACAGCCCCCGACAGCCGCTCGTTAATGCCTCCGCAGCCGACGACCCGACACCAGGCCCCAGCGCCGCGCCCGCCCTGCCGGCGCAGCTGCCCGCCCTGCCCGCCTCCTTCGCCGGCACCCAGGTCGACGGCCACTTCCAGCTGGACGCAGCGGGTAACCTGCTGATCACCGAGGACATCCGCCGCATCTTCGATTACTTCCTCAGCGCCATCGGCGAGGAGCCCATCGGCATCTCCATCCAGCGCCTGCGCGGCTACATCACCGCCCAGCTGCAGGAGCCGGCCGAAGGCCAGGCCCTGGCGCTGCTGGAACAGTACCTGGACTACAAGCGGCAGCTGGTGCAGTTGGAGAAGGACCTGCCACAGATGGCCGACCTGGACGCCATGCGCCAGCGCGAAGCCGCGGTGAGCGCCCTGCGCGCCCGCCTGTTCAGCACCGAGGTGCACCAGGTGTTCTTCGCCGGCGAGGAAACCTACAACCGCTTCACCCTGGAGCGCCTGGCCATCGCCCATGACGCCACCCTCGACGATGCCGCCAAGGCTGCCGCCGTCGACCGCCTGCGCCAGGGCCTGCCCGAGGCCCTGCAGGACAGTGTGCTGCCGCAGCTGCAGGCCGAACTCCGCACCCAGACCGCCCAATTGCAGGCACAAGGCGCCACGCCCACCGAGATCCGCCGCCTGCGCCAGCAGTTGGTAGGTGCTGAAGCCACCGAGCGCCTGGAGGCCCTGGACCAGCGTCGCCAGGGCTGGAAGCAGCGGATCGGCGCCTTCCAGGCGGAGAAAGCGCGCATCGAGTCCAACCCCGGGCTCAGCGATGGCGATCGCCGTGCCGCGATCCAGCGCCTGGCCGAAGAGAAGTTCGACGAGCACGAGCGCCAACGCCTGGACGCCGCGCTCGAACTGGCCGCAGCGCGCGCGCAGCAGCCCTGAAACGCAGAAGGCCCGCACATGGCGGGCCTTCTTCGGGTTCGCAGTGGTTACTGGCTGAACCTGCGGTCCAGCGAGAAGCGGCCCGCGCCTTCGATCAGCAAGGTGCCGGAGATCAGGGCGAGGATCAGCGCGTACTCGTAACCACCGTTGGTGATGAAGAACCCGCTGGCCCAGTGCACGCTGAAGATGGCGACCACCATGGCGACGATCAGCGACGCGGCGGCGGGACGTACCAGCAGGCCGATCACCAGGGCCAGGCCACCGAAGAACTCGGCGCTGCCCGCCATCAGGGCCAGCAGGTAGCCGGGCGCCAGGCCGATGCTTTCCATCCACTGGCCGGTGCCTTCCAGGCCGTAGCCGCCGAAGAGACCGAAGAGTTTCTGCGAGCCGTGGGCGGCGAAGGTCAGGCCGGTCACCACGCGCAGCAGGGTGATGCCGATGCCGGCGTTGGTGGAGAGAAGGCGTTTGATCGGATTGCTCATGTCGCGTTTCCTTTCGAGTGAGGAGGTGTTGGTTCAGACGAGAGCAATCTTAGTTGATTTTTTCGATATGAAAACCGCAAAAAACGCAGCATTGAAATCGATAAAATCGATTATTTGCCCCTGCTTGCGACTTTCCTCTGCGGTTCCAGCAGATAACGCTCCCGGTCATAGGCCAGGTAGTACTTGTTCACCGCGCTGACATAGCTCACCACGCCCATGCCCAGTTGCTCGGCGGCGATACGCTCGACCTGGAAGAACCACTGGTTGGGATTGAGCCCGCGGCGCCGCGCCTCCGCACGCAGGCTCTGCACCCGTTGCGGTCCCACGTTGTAGGCGGCCAGGGTGAAGGCCATGCGCTCGCGCTCATTGAGCTGCGAACTGTTGAAGAAGCCCTTGCGCAGCATGGCCAGGTACTTGGCCGAGGCCTGCACGTTGTTCTCCAGCGCATGGATGTTGCCAACCCCGACGGTGCGCGCCGCGCCGGGGGTGATCTGCATCAGCCCGGTGGCACCGCTGGCGCCACGGGCGGCCGGGTTGAGGCTGGATTCCTTGAAGGCCACGGCGGCCAGGTTCAGCCAGTCGAAGGCATGCTGGTCGGCGAAGCGCTGCAGCACCGGGCGCACCTTCTCCAGGCGCTGCCGATCGGCCCGGGCCAGGGGGCTGTGCACCTTGTACAGGCGGCGGTACACACGCTGGAAGGTTGCGTCCTGGTCCGAGGGCGCGTTGTAGCCGGCCAGGAAGCGATCGATGCTGGCGCGCAGCATCGGCGCGTCGCGGCGGACGAACCAGGTCATGTCGCGCTGGTTGTCCAGCACCAGGTGCTTCTCGATACGCAGCTTGGGCATGACCTTGGCCCAACGCTCGGCGATGGGCTGCTCGACAGCGGTCAGCGGGAAGATGCCGGCCTGGACCATCTCCAGCACATCCTCCACCGCCAGGGTCGGATCGACCCATTCGATGACGATCGGCGCCAGCTTGCGTTGCGCCAGTTGCTGGTTGACCCGGCGCAGCGCCTCGGCCGCCGCGCTGCCGGCCGGCAACGCGATGCTGCGGCCGGAAAGCTGCTCCAGGCGCTGGTAGCGGCGATCGCCACTGCGGCTGACCAGCAGCAGCGGCACATGGCGGCGAATGGGCGCGCTGGCGCTGACTTCGCCGCCGCTGCGCGGGTCCACCAGCTCGCCGGGGGCCACCAGATCACCCTCGCCGCGCTGAAGGGCGGCGAGCAGCTGGTCCTTGGCCCTGGGGATGATCTTCACGTCCAGCTCGCGGCCGTCGCGGGCGTTGCGGTTGAGGTACTGCTCGAAGGCGCGGATGCGGTGGTATTCGATGCCGATGGCTTCGCCCTTGACCTCGCCGGAGCTGTTGCGGCTCTGGTTGACCAACACCCGTAGCACGCCACTGCGGCGGATCTGCGCCAGGTCACGCGCCTCGCTCGGCTGCTGCCAGGCTTCCGGCGGGCCGGCCAGGCGCGCTGCAGCCGGGAACGGCGACAGGGCGAGCAGGCACAACAGAAGCAGCAGCGTTCGGGTCATCGAATCTCCGGGATCAGGCCGCAGGAAGCGAGCCGACCGTCTGAGAACGCAGCCCCCGGACGGAGTTCCGGGCGGTGCGAGGGGCGCGGAGAGTGTCACAGCTCGGCCGTCGACACCAGCCAAAACGCTGTAACAACTTCAACAAACAACCATAACTAACTGTATTTATTGAATTTTCTTTAATGAATCGAGCTTTGCTATGCTGCTCCGCTCACGTTCGAGGTAGCACCATGCAACTCATCGACATTGGCGTCAATCTGACCCATTCAAGCTTTGCGGCAGAGCGTGAAGCACTGCTCGAACGCGCCTTCGCCGCAGGCGTGGCGCAACTGGTACTCACCGGCACCAACGTGGCCGATGCCGAAGAAGCACTGGCCCTGGTTCGCCAGCTCGACCCCGAAGGCGGCCGCCTGTTCAGCACGGCCGGCCTGCACCCCCACGAAGCCAGCCAGTGGAATGCCGACAGCGCCCGCCACCTGCGGGCACTGCTGGCCGAACCGGAAGTACGCGCCGTGGGCGAATGCGGCCTGGACTTCAATCGCGACTTCTCCCCGCGCCCGCAGCAGGAGAAGGCCCTGGAGGAACAACTGGCCCTGGCCGTCGAACTGAGCCTGCCGGTATTCCTCCACGAACGCGACGCCGACGAGCGCCTGCTGGCCATCCTGCGGCAATTCCGCGATCGCCTGCCGGCCGCCGTGGTGCACTGCTTCACCGGCGAGAAGCGCGCCCTCTTCGCCTACCTCGATCTCGACCTGCACATCGGCATCACCGGCTGGATCTGCGACGAACGCCGGGGCACCCACCTGCACCCGCTGGTACGTGAAATCCCCTCGGGCCGGCTGATGCTGGAAAGCGACGCTCCCTACCTGCTGCCCCGCAGCCTGCGACCGAAGCCGAAGAGCGGTCGCAACGAGCCGGCGTTCCTGCCCGAGGTGCTCCACGAAGTCGCCCGCCACCGGGGCGAAACGCCCGAGCACCTGGCCCAGCACACCACCGCCTGCGCACGCGCGTTTTTCGGTCTGCCGAACATCGCCTAACCTGTTCCGGTAAAGAGGCCGATTGATACGGATCAACGATCACGTCACAGTGCTGCGAAACAATGCTGGCACCTTGCCAAGCCTTAGAGAAAAAAGAACAGAACATGGGTAACTGGATGCGCGATCTTTCCCTGAAGTACAAGTTCTGGGCGGTCAACGCCGTCGCCTTCGTCACCACGCTGCTGCTGGTGCTGCACGCCATCAGCCTCGAGCGCGATGCCCGCGTCGAGGCTGCCCGCGATGCGGCCGTGGCGCAGGCCGCACTGCTGCGCGCCTGGCCCGCCGGGCAGGCACTGCCTGCCAGCAAGGAGATCGTGCGCTTCGCGGCCGGCAGCGCCCCGCAGCTACAGGGGGTCGACACCAGCGCGCTGACCCGTGCCACCGGTTGGGTCGACCTGGACCACGACGCCCTGTTCGGCAGCGATCCGGTGGTCGGCGCCCAGGTGCAGGACGCCGCCGACGGCCAGCGCATCGCCGTGCTCGCCCATGCGCCGAGCTTCGCCGAGGTGTTCACCTCGCGCATGTTCAACTACGCGGTCACCGTTTTCCTGCTGATGATGGCGCTGCTGGCGTCCTCGCAGTTGCTGATCCGCTTCCTCCTCAGCCACCTCAACACCCTCAAGGACGTGATGCTGCACGTGGAGAAGAGCGGCGACCTGTCCGCCCGCGTACCGCTGGACAGCCGTGACGAGGTGGGCCAGATGGCCAGTGCATTCAACGCCATGCAGGCGGGCTTCCAGCGCGTGGTGGGCACCGTTGCCCAGGTCACCGAGCGCCTCGACGAGGGCGCCGCGCGACTGGCGTCGAGCATGGGCGAGGTGCGCCAGGGCATGCTCGGCCAGCAGAGCGAGACCGACCAGGCCGCCACCGCCATCAACGAGATGTCCGCCACCGTGCATCACATCGCCCAGCACGCCGCCGACACCCGCGACCAGTCGCAGACCGCCGACCAGCTCGCCGGAGCCGGCCAGAGCGTTGTCAGCCGCGTGGGCGAGTCCATCGCCGGGCTCTCCAGCGGCGTGCAGCAGACCGCCGAGATGATCGAGAAGCTGGCCGAGGACAGCCAGAAGATCAGCAGCGTGGTCAGCGTCATTCATGGCATCGCCGAGCAGACCAACCTCCTCGCCCTCAATGCCGCCATCGAGGCCGCCCGCGCCGGCGAGATGGGCCGTGGCTTCGCCGTGGTGGCGGATGAGGTGCGCAACCTGGCCAAGCGCGTACAGGACTCCACCGACGAGATCACCAGCATGATCCTCGCCCTGCAGTCCGGCACCCGCGACGCCGTGGAGTTCATGCAGGAAAGCTCGTTCAAGGCCGACAGCTGCGTGCAACAGGCCCACGAAGCCGGCGAAGCGCTGGCCGCCATCACCGGCGCCGTGGCGCAGATGCGCCAGAGCAACACGCAGATCGCCGTGGCAGCGGAACAGCAGAGCCAGGTCGCCGAGGAGATGACCCGCGCCGTGGTCGGCATCCGCGACGTCACCGAACTCACCGTCAGCCAGACCCTAGGCTCCGCCTCCACCAGCGCCGAACTGGCCAGCCTCGCCAGCGAACTCTCTCGCGCCATCCGCCAGCTCAAGCTCTGAACTGGCTATCCCGCCCATAGACACAACCCATTCGCCGGCCCCTCCAGGGCCGGCCTAGACTTGCCCGCAATCCTCAGAGGAATCCGCACCATGGGCAAACGTCATCCCAACCTCCGCGCCTGGCAGTGGAAGACCTACGCCAGGAACCACCGCAACCCCACCAACCTGGTGCTGCACCTGCTGGCCGTGCCGCTGTTCATCGTCGCCACCCTGGTCTTGCTCGACGGGCTGTTCACCCTGAGCGTCCTGAACATCGCCCTCGGCCTCATCGGACTGGCCGCCTCCCTCGGCCTGCAATCCCACGGACACCGCCTCGAAGCCGAGGAACCGGAGCCGTTCGCCGATCGCAGGGATGCCGTTGGCCGCCTGCTCACCGAACAGTTCGTCACCTTCCCGCGCTTCCTCTTCAGCGGCGCCTGGTGGCGCAACTGGCGGAACCGCCACTGATATCTCTGCCACCAAAGAGCCATTACTTTCGTCGGAAAATACTCAAGCTCGCCAAAGGAATGACGATATGCTGGCACCACGCTGTATGAGGGTCGTCGCATGCCGTCAAAGCGACAGATATTTGGCACCATTTTCCTGGCAGTCACCCTGAGCGCCCTCGCCCGGGGGGAGCAGTCCGCCTACCCCCTGGATATTCCCGCCCTGCGCCTCCACCTGCCCGGTGCCGGTCCCCAGGTGTTCACCCTGCGCGACCTCCAGGCCATGCCCGGCGTCACCCTGCGCGCCCGCGGCCCCAGTGACGATCGGGTCTCCGACTGGCACGGCGTGCCCCTGAGCCGTCTCCTCGAGCGGGCACCAGGTGCGCGGCATCCCACCGAGCTGCACCTGCGGGCACTCAACGACTACTCGGTGGTGATCCCCGCCAGCGACATCGAGCGCTACCAGCCGGTGATCGCCTATTCCCGCGACGGCCAGCCCATGGCAGTGGAAGCCTATGGGCCGCTTTTCCTCATGTACCCCTTCGATACACACGCCGAACTGCGCGTGCAGAAGTACTACAACCGTGCCATCTGGCAACTGAGCGATATCTACATCGAGTAGCGACCATGCCCGACAGTTTTGCCGACAGTATTTCCCTGCCGCGCAAGCGGCTGGTGATGGCGGTCCTCCTGGTTCTCATGCTGGTCATGGCGATCACCGCCGGGGGCTCGCTGTGGCTGGTGGTCAACGAGGCACGGCAGCTCGGCCGACCCGGCTCCCATGGCGAGCTGTGGCAGGTCTATCAGATCCGCAACGGCATGGACCGCCTGTTGGAGGAAGCGCAGCACATCGAACAGGGCCACAGCGGCGCCACGCAACTGGTGGTCCGCCTCGGCGTGCTGCGCAGCCTGTCGCGTCCGGTCGAAGGCCATCGCCTGTTCGACTTCCTGCCCGCCGCGCGCCCGGAAACCACCCGCACACTGCAACGCGTCTCCGAACTCAGCCAGCGCTGGCTGGAACGTGTCGACTGGAACGACCAGGCCTCCGCCCGCGCCACCAGCGCCGAGATCCTCCGTGAGCTGCCGCCATTGCAACGCGCCATGCACGAGGTGATGGTGGCCGCCAACATTTCCCTGGCCAACGAGCTTGATGAAGAGCGCCAGCGTCTTTACGACTATTTCAGCAAGCTCGCCTGGGCCTTGCTTGGGTTGCTGGTGGGTGGCGCCCTGCTGGTGGCCCACCTGATCTACAGCTTCCGTGAGGCCCGTCGGCTGAGCGAGAGCCTGGGCGAGCTCGCCCATACCCTGGAAAGCCGCGTCGAGGCGCGCACCCTCGCCCTCAGCGAAGGCCGCGAACTGCTCAAGCACATCCTCGAAGCCAGCCCCAGCGACGTCGCCCTGATCGGCGCGGAATCGGGCCGTGTGCATTTCGTCAACCAGCGACTGATCGCCCGCCAGGGCCTGCAACGTGGCTCGCAGTTCTCCCTGGACCGGCTGTTCGCCGCCGAGTCCGAAGCCCATCGCTTTCGCGCCGCACTGGAAGAGCGCCGCCAGATCGATGACTGGGAAGCGCTGCTGGGCAAGACCACACCTTACTGGGGCGTGGTGTTCGGTCGAATCGTCGAGCTCGAGGGCGAGCCTGCGCATCTGGTCTGGAGCTACGACATCAGCCTGCGCAAGCGCATGGAGCACGAGCTGCTGACCCTGGCCACCACCGACGGCCTCACCGGCCTAGACAACCGCCGCGCCTTCATGCAGCGCGCCGAGGACATGCTGCGCCAGGCTGAACGCTTCGGCCATCCGTGCTCGGTGCTGATGATGGACATCGACCACTTCAAGTCGGTCAACGACGGCCATGGCCACGCCATCGGCGACGAAGCCCTGCGCGCCGTCGCACGGGTGATGCGTGACTGCCTGCGTGGCGTCGATGTCCTCGGGCGCCTGGGTGGCGAGGAGTTCGCGGCCATCCTGCCGGAGACCGGGGACGGCAAGGCTGCGCTGGTTGCCGAGCGTCTGCGTGCCGGGGTCGAGGCCCTGCGCGTGGACCTCGTCGGGGGTGATGTCCTGCGCCTGACGCTCAGCCTGGGGATCGCCGAGATGCGCTCGGGAGAAACGCTGGAATCCCTACTCGGCCGCGCCGATGCGGCGCTCTATGCCGCCAAGCAGGCCGGACGCAACCGGGTGGAGGTCGCGTCCCTCTGACGCCTCAGCCGAAGACCGTGACCGTCTGCCGGCTCAGCGCCACCAGCTCGCCGGAGGGCGACCACAGGCGTGCCGAGACATGACCGTAGCCATCGCGGGCGTGGTCGATCTCGGCGCGGTACAGGCACCACTCCAGGGTGCCTACGGCCGGTAGGGGCTGCACGAACTCGATGGTCCAGGTCAGCGAGCTGCCCGGTGCCGGGCTGCGCAGGTGCGGCAGCACCGCCGGCGGCCAGGCGTCCACCAGTGCCAGCAGGTGGGCGATTCCGGCGGGCTCGTCCTCGACCTCGCCCCGGAAACGCACCCAGCCGCCCATCTCGCGGGCCGGATTGTTGGTGAACGGCATGCTGCCGATGCCCCAGCGCATGGCCAGGAAACGGGTGAAATCGGGGGTCACGCCACGCAGGAAGGGCAGTTCCTGGCACTCCTCCGCCGGCTTGATCACCGGTGCCGGATCGGCCTGTACATCGATGGCCGACTCACGCGAGGCACCAAAACTGCCTTGCACCACCGCCACCGTCTGGCCGTTCTGCACCGCGCGGCAGAACATCTGGCTCACCGCCCGCCCCTCGCGCAGCACCTCCGCCTCGAAGCTCGCCGGCACCTCGGCCTCCAGCGGGCCGACGAAGGTGATCGCCAGCGACCGCACCGGGCGCCCTTCACTCACCTTGGTGCTCATCGCCTCATAGGCCAGCGCGGCCACCAGGCCGCCGAAACTGGCCCGGCCCTGGGCCCATGCGCTGGGCACCACGACTTCGTCGGGATTGCTGCGAACGGCCTGGATCAATTGGGAAAACTTCATGGTCCACTCACCCGCTGAATTCGAAAGTGGAGGGATGTTAGGGGATTGCCCAGGCGCTAGAAAGCCGACCTTCAAGCGGGTAGCGACAACGGGGAGGGGAAAAATGCCAGGGCATCAGGCGCGCTGATGGCCGCGACTCCCTCCCCGTAGGAGCGAGCTCTGCCCGCGAAACGCCTTGATCCCGCTCTCGACCCAAGCAGGGGTCACCTGCGAGAACAGCCCGTAGGATGGGAAGAGCGAAGCGAATCCCATCAATGAAGAGCCCGCCGAAAGGCAGTGCCAGGAAGGTTCGGCGCATGGGGTTCGCCGGACTGCACCCGACCCACGGGAAAAAGATCAGCCCAGGCTCGCCTGCAGCTTGTCCAGCACCCGATCCGAACGCACCTCGGCTGCGTGCATGGCTACGCGCCAGGCCTTCAACCGAGGAGCGAGGTCGGGCTCCTGCTCTGCGATGAGCAGCCATTGCAGACGGTCATGCCATTTGCCGAGGGCGGCCTGCGCGCCCTTGAGCAGGTGCTGGGCCTTGGCGGAAGCCTCCACCAACTGCGGGTAGGCATCGCCACCGTAGCGCACGCGCTTGATCAGCAGGCGCAGGCGATGGCGGTCGTGATCCGGGTCGGCCAGCGCCCGCTCCAGGCGCTTCCAGTCCCGCGCCAGGTGCTTGCGCACGGTCTTGCGCGGCTTCACCAACAACCCCTCGCGATGGGAGATGCGCAGCAATTGCGGCCAGGCATCCAGCACGCGGAACAACTGCACCAGGGCCGGGTTCGCCAGCAATGCGGCATGGCCTTCGCGCAACCGCTTGCGGCGCGGCTCGGCCAGAGGGGCGAGCCCCTGGCTTTCCAGTTCGACGATCAGCACTTCCAGGTCACGCAGCGGCGTACTCAGTGCCCCGACCTCGCGCGCCGCCTCGTTCAGCACCTGGGCGGCCGGAAGGTCCCGCAGGGGGCGCAGCAGGCTGCGCAGGCGCCGGGTGTTGATGCGCAGGTCGTGCAGGGCCTCGCCATCGGTTCCGGCTTCGAGGCGCTCACGGCAGGACAGCAGCTTGATTTCGAGGGTCAGCACCTGGGCGATCAGGTCGTCGAGCATGGCAGGCATGGAAGGGTCATCCGGGCAGGCGGGCGCGCGTCCGATCAGCGCTCCACGCGGGTAAGGCGCCAGGGCAGCGCCCTGCGCAAGGCCTTCAGCGCCTGCGCGAGCTCTGCCGGTGGCAAAGGCTCGCCAGCATAGCGCAGAGCCTCGTAACGGCGCGCGAATTCCTCGATCGGCCCGGCCTGTGCCGGCAGCGCCCGCGCCGCGCGCGCGGCATAGTCACGCGGGCCCTCGCCCTTGCCCCGCCGCACGCCCTGGCGGCCGAGCGCACGCTCGAATCCCTGGAACAGGCGCAGCTGCGGGTCGCGCTCGCGGCGCCAGGGCTTGAACATGAACAGCGCCACCAGGCCCAGCAGCACGCCACCACCGCCCACCAGCAAGAGCGCGAAGGTACGACCGTCGAGGGCTCCGAACCAGCGCTGCAGCACCTGCATCTGCACCTCGCCCTGGTAGCCCAGGACCCAGCGCTGCCAACCGTAGTTGAGCTGGTCCCAGGCCAGGCGCAACTGGTTCACCCAGCTCACCTGGCGATAGCGCAGCGGCGAGAAGGGCGAGTTCTCGAGGAAGCTCTGCTCCCCTGCCACTGCCTCCTCCAGCCCCTGTTCGATGCGGTTGGGCGCGACCTGGAAGGTCGGGTCGACGCTGCTCCAGCCCTTCTCCGGGGTCCAGTACTCGACCCAGGCGTGGGCATCGAACTGGCGCACCGCCACGTAGTTGCCCGCCGGGTTGATCTCGCCGCCCTGGTAGCCGGCCACGATCCGCGCGGGCACGCCGGCGGAACGCAGCACGAAGGTCATGGCGCCGGCGTAGTGGGCACAGAAGCCGCGGCGGCTGTCGAAGAGGAATTCGTCGACGCTGTTCGCCCCGCCCGGCGGCGGCTTCAGCGTGTAGACGAAGGGCTCGCGATTGAAATGCCGCAGCAGCGCCTGCACCAGGTCCTCCGTCGCCGGGTGTCGCGCCTTGAGCTCGGCGGCCCAGGCGCGGCTGCGCGGGTCCCCCTGTTCCGGCAACTGCAGGGTGCGCCGGCGCACGCGCTCGTCGAGCTGCGGGTCACGCACCGCCTCGGGCCAGGAGGTCACCCGGTACAACAGCGAGCGGTCCACCGGGAGCCGCCGTTGCAGGTGGTAGTCGATCATCTGCCGGGTACCTTCGAGGCTGGTCTCGCCCACGTCCAGGGTGAACAACCAGGACCGCTCGCTGGGCTGCATGACCACGCTGTAGCTCAGCGGTTCGCCGCGCTTTTCCCACTGCGCGGGGGAGTTGAACTGGCTGGCCTCCGATTGCGACCAGCGACGGCCGTCGAAACGCTCCAGGGTCAGCGCACGCCAGTACAACTCGCGGCGCGGCGGCGGCGCGCCCTCGAAGCTGGCGCGGAAGGCCAGCTCGGCGGACTGGCTGAGCTCGGCGATATCGGCGGGCGCCATGCTGTCGGACAGCCCGGTGACGCCCTTGTCGCTGGGCAACGGCAGGGACCACAGCGGCCCCATGCGCGGGAAGAACAGGAACAAAAGCAGCATCAGCGGCAGCGCCTGGGCCAGCAGCGTCGCCGCCAGGCGCAGGGTGGCCAGTGGGCGGGCGGCGAAGGCGCTCTGCTGCAGGCCGATCAACGAGGCCAGCAACGCGGTCACCGGCAGCAGGCTGTAGAGGGCGGCAAGCATACCGTCGTCGAAGAGGTACGCCGTCACCACGGTGAAGAAGCCGAGGAAGACCAGCACCAGCGCATCGCGCCGCGTCCGCATCTCCACCAGCTTGAGAATGAAGGCCGCCACCAGCAGCACCACGCCGGCATCCAGGCCGATCAGGCTGCCCCGGGACAGCAGCACCCCCGCGCCGGCACCGAGCATCATCAGCATCTTGGCCAGGCCGCTGGGGTAGCGGGCGCGCATGCGGAACACCTGTATCCGCCAGCCGGCGCAGACCAGCCACAGGCCGATGATCCAGGGCGGCAGGTGGAAAAGGTGCGGCAGGATCACCAGCACCTGGGCCACCAGCAACCAGGTCAGGGCGATGCGCGGGATCGGCTGCACCGTGCTCATCGCGCCACCCCGTAGAGGGCCAGCGCACGCAGGCAGGCGTCGCGGTGAGGTTCACCGGTGGCCGGGCGCAATTCCTCGCCGCCCAGGCGCAGGCCGAAGGGCTGGCCGCGCTCGGTGAAGGTCAGCACCCAGTGGCAGAGCAGCGAGAGGCGGCTTTCCAGCTCGCCCTCCAGGCCGTCCAGGTCGAGCCACAGGTCGGCCCCGGCGAGGGCGGCGAAATCCTTGACGAACAGGCCCTGGCCCCGGGAATAGGCCTTCCAGTGCAGGCGCCGCCGCGAGTCGCCGGGCTGGTAGGGCTTGAGCCCCTGGTAATCGTCGGCGCCGCGACCGAGCACGCGCACGCCGTCCTCTTCATCATCCCGGCGGCCACCGGCGCCCATCGGCAGGTCGCCGGGCAACGGGCGCGGATAGACCAGCGCCGCCTGGTCGAGGTCCACCCAGCTCCAGGCCACCAGCAGGCCGAGGGGGAAACGGCTTTCCACCCGCAGGCGCCCGGGCCGCAGCCAGCCTCGGCGCTCGGCCGGCAGGTCGACCTCGCAGTCGCAGGAACCGGCGGCGGGCACGTCCTGCGCCTGTAGCTCGGCCGGTGGCCAGCCCAGAGCGATGGCCTGGTGCGGCTGGCGCTCGCTCTCCAGGCGCACCCGGAAGCGCGCACGCTCGCCGACGAACACCGCCGGGGCGCCGGCCGCGCGCAGGGTCATGCCGGCGAGGTTCCGGAAGGTGTGGAGGATGGTCAGGATGAACACCGAGAGCAGCAGGAAGGTCAGGCCGTAGGCCAGGCTGTTCTGGTAGTTGATCGCCGCCAGCAGCATCAGCACCAGGGCGATGCCGAAGGCCAGCCCGGTGCGCGTGGGGATGATGAAGATGCGCCGCTGGTTGAGGCGCACCTCGGCCGCAGGCGGGATCCGCTTCGCCAGCCAGCGGTTCCAGCGCGGCCGCACGCGCTGCTTCAGCATCAGAGCGCCGGGACTTCGCGCAGCAGCCACTGCACCAGGGCGCCGCCACCGTGGCCGGCCGGGTCGGCCTGTTCACGCAGGCGGTGGCCGACCACCGAGGGCAGCACGGCCTGCACGTCTTCCGGGATCGCGTAGTCGCGCCCCGCCAGCAGCGCCCAGGCACGGGCGGCGGCCAGCAACGCAAGGCTGGCCCGTGGCGACAGGCCCCAGGCGAACCGGGTGTGGGAACGGGTCGCCTCCACCAGGCGCAGCACATAGTCCACCAGGGCGTCGCTGACGCGGATCTTCGGCACCTCGGCCTGGATGAGGGCCAGTTCGGCGTGATCCAGCACCGGGTCCAGGCGCGGCAGGATCTCCCGCCGCGCCTCGCCCAGCAGCAACGCCTTCTCCGCCGCGCGGGCCGGGTAGCCCAGCGACAGGCGCATGAGGAAGCGGTCCAGCTGCGACTCCGGCAGGGCGAAGGTGCCGCCCTGGCTCACCGGGTTCTGCGTGGCGATGACGAAGAAGGGCTCGGGCAGCGGCCGGGTCGCCCCCTCGATGGTCACCTGCCCCTCCTCCATGGCTTCGAGCAGCGCACTCTGGCTCTTGGGGGTGGCACGGTTGATCTCGTCGGCCAGCACCAGCTCGGCGAACACCGGGCCGGGGTGGAAGACGAACTGGCCGGTGTCCTTGTCGAACACCGACGTGCCGAGGATGTCGCCGGGCAACAGGTCGGAGGTGAACTGGATGCGCTGGAAGCTCAGCCCCAGCACCCGTGCCAAGGCATGGCTGAGGGTGGTCTTGCCCATGCCGGGCAGGTCTTCGATCAACAGGTGACCGCGGGCCAGCAGGCAGGTCAGCGCCAGGCGCACCTGGGGCTCCTTGCCCAGCACGACCTGGTTCACGGCGTTGAGGCAGGCATCCAGTCTGGTTCGCATCGCAGGCTCCCGAAACAATGGGCCGATGCTACCGGTGGGCACGGGGATGGCAAAGCGCCCTGCAATTTTTGCTGACGAAACCGTGCGCCAGGTCCACCCCGGCGAAACGCTGCGCCAGAGCTGCCGGTACGCCGTCCTGTGGGAGCGAATTTATTCGCGATTGCCAGGCACCCTGCCATTCGCGGTTGAAACCGCTCCCACATCGGCAGCCCCGGGGTCACAAACGGAAATGCCCTGCCATCGCCTGCAGGTCCCGGCCCAGGGAAGCGAGCTGGGTGCTGGAGCTGGCGGTTTCCTCCATGGCCAGCGCGGACTGGTCGGCGATGTCACGGATGCTGGTGACGCTGCGGTTGATCTCCTCGGCCACGGCGCTCTGCTGCTCGGCGGCGGCGGCGATCTGCTGGTTCATCTGGTGGATCACCGACACCGCCTCGGCGATGCCGCTCAGGGCCAGCTCGGTGTGGTTGGCGTCCTGCACCGTCATCTCCACCAGCGTCCCGCTTTCCTGCATGCGCTCGACGGAGCGCCGCACGCCATCGCGCAGGGTGACGACCAGCCGCTCGATCTCGGCGGTGGACTGCTGGGTGCGCTTGGCCAGTGCGCGCACCTCGTCGGCCACCACGGCGAAGCCGCGCCCCTGCTCGCCGGCACGTGCCGCCTCGATGGCGGCGTTGAGGGCCAGCAGGTTGGTCTGCTCGGCCACGCTCTTGATCACGTCCAGCACCGAGCCGATGCTCTGGGTCTCATGGCTCAGTTGCTCGATGCTCTGGGTCGCCGCCTGCATGGCCGTCGCCAGCTGGTTGATCCGCCCCAGGGTCTGGCGCACCACCTCGCTGCCGCTGCTGACCTTGCTGTCCGCGCTCTGCGTCGAGGCGGCGGCCGCTTCGGCGTTGCGCGCCACCTCATGCACCGTGGCGGTCATCTGGCTCATGGCGGTGGCCACCTGGTCGGTCTCCAGCTTCTGGCCGTTGACGCCGACGCGGGTCTGCTCGGTGACCGAGGACAGCGCCTGGGCCGAGGAGGAAATCTGCGCCACCCCGCCCTGCAAGCGCCCGACCATGTCGCGCAGGTTGGCCGACATGCCGCGCATGGCCTCCAGCAACTGGCCCACCTCGTCGCTGCGGTCAACCTCGATCTCGACGCTGAGATCGCCCGCGGATATCTGCCGCGCCACCGCGATCACCCGCTGCAACGGCCGCACGATCAGCAGCGCGATCAGCACCGTGGCCGCCAGGCCGATGAGCAGCGCCAGGGCGCTGGCCGAGAGGATCAGCAGGGAGCTCGCGCGCTGCTGGGCGAGCATCGCCTCCTTCTGCTGCCCGTAGGCCTGGTCGACGGCGCCGACTATCACCTCTGCGGCGCCTACCAGCGCCTGGTACTCCACCTTCTGCTGGCGCAGGTGGCCGGTGTATTCCTTGAGTCGGTCGTTGAACGAATCGATATTGCCGATCACCTCGGTGAGCACTGCGGCGTAGCCCGGGTCCTTCATGCTCTCGCGCAGCTCGCCCGCGAGCTTCTGCGCGTCCAGCGCCTCCTGGATGGCGCTCTCGTCGATATCGCCGCTGCTGCGGCTCTGCTCCAGGCGCACGCGGGCCTGGTTCAACGCCAGCAGCAGGGACTGGTAGACACGGCTGATCTCGCCGCCCTGGGCGACCATCTCGGCGCCTTCCGCGCCCTGGGAACTCTTCAGCAGGTCGACACCGTCCTCGTTGAGGCCCGACTGCAGCACGTCGAGGCTGTTGGAGGCACTGACCACCAGCCAGTTGGCCGCCTCCAGGGACAGGCGCATGTTGTCGGTGAGCTCCACATAGCGGTCGAAGGCCGCGCGGTAGGTGGTCACCGCCTGCTCCACCTGCCCAAGCGTCTGCTGGCTGGCGCCACCGAGGTCGGCTCCCAATGCCTGGCCGTGCTCCTGCAACGCCTGGGTCGCCTGGCGCAGCGCCTCGGCCTGCTTGGCATCGCCGGTAAGCGCGTAGTCCTTCTCGATCAGGCGGATGCGCAGCACCTCGCCCCCCAGCGCGTTGGTGCGCTCCAGCAGGGCGGCGCCGTCGGCCACGCTGCGCAGCGCGGAGAAGCCCGTGGCGGCCACGACCGCCGTGAGCAGCAGCACCACGCCGAACCCCAGGGTCAGCTTCTTCGCCGTACCGAGGCTGGCGATACCACGTTGCAGAACCGATGCCATGGGGACTCCTCCTCGCCGGATGGCCGGCCTCGCCTCACAGGCTGCCGGGACAACAGCGTGAACTTAGGAGCGAGACCATGCTGGCGACAAGCCATAACCCTGCCAGGGGGCGGCCGATTGGAGGTTTTAGCTAAGTCGAGGTCGCTTTCAGAGCGAACGCCAGGGAATCGGCGCCAGAATCATCACCCCAGCGCCCGAAGACGGTGCCCGTTCAGCTCGGGCGCACCAGGTTGAAGGTGTCCCGGGTACGCACATAGGCGCTGCCGCCCAGGCGGCCCACCAGGTCCAGCCGGTGCGGGTCGGCGCGTCCCTGCTCGTTGAGCACCGCATCGTCGATATGGGCCAGCAGCACCTCGGCGAAGATCAGGTGGCAGTTGGGGTTCTCGCGCGGGTAGGGCTGCACCTCCACCAGCCGGCACTCGAAGGCCACCGGCGCGCCCTTGACCCGGGGCGGGGCCACGCGCACGGAAGGCTCGCTGGCGATGCCACAGGCCTCGAACTCGCTGACCTCGCTCGGCAGCTGCGCGGAGCTGGCGTTCATCGCATCGGCGAGCGCATGGGACACCAGCTGGATCACCAGCTCACCGGTTTCCTGCACGTTGCGCAGGGTGTCCTTGAGGCTGCCGTCGGCGCGGTTGTTGACGTTCACCATCAGCGTCGGCGGCGCGTCGCTGATCACCTGGAAGAAACTGAAGGGGGCGAGGTTCAGGGTGCCGTCGGCGGCCTGGCTGGAAACCCAGGCGATGGGGCGTGGAGTGACGGTGGACGCCAGCCAGCGATAGGCGTCCAGCGGGCTGAGGGTGGTGAAATCGAGCTGCATCGGGGGCTCCGGGGAAGCGAGAGGGGGATGGGTGGATTATGCCCCGCGCCCTCCCCCGCGTGGAAAGTCGGCGATCGTCTAACAGGCCGCTGAAACATGGAGACGACGCAGCCTGCTAATCCGCCCGCCCGACCACGCGCCGGACCAGCACTGCGGCCAGCAGCGGTGCCAGGGCGAAGCCTGCGAACAGCCAGGCCGCCGCCGACTGGGCGCCGGCCACGCCCCCCGGCACGCTGAGCCCGGAGGCGTTGGCCACCAGGCCGGCGAGCGCCGCGCCGATGGCCATGCCGTAGAGCTGCACCGTGGTGATCGCGGTGGATGCCGCACTCTCCTCGCCACGCGGCGCCAGCTCCAGCACCCGGGTCAGCAGGTGCGGCCAGCCGATGCCCACGCCCGCGCCCACCGCCGCCAGTGCAACGCCCACCAGCAGGGTACGCAGCGCATAAGCCAGCTCCCCCGCCAGCGGAATCAGCACTGCCAGGGCCAGCAGCCCGACCACGCACAGCACCGGCCCGCCGCGCAGCAGGCGCACCGCCCCCGCGCCGTGGCGTCCGGACGACAGCAGCGACCCCAGGCTCCAGCCACCGGCCATGGCCGCCGTCAAGTAGCCCGCCAGCAGCGGCGTCTGGCCGTGCAGCACCTGGAGGAAATAGGGCACGAAGATCTCGGTGGTGGTCCCCGCCAGCAGCAAGGCCACGCAGGCATAGACGGCGCCCAGCGCGCTGCCCAGCGAAGCGCCACCGGACGGCAGCAGGCGCACGGTCGCGCGACGATCCCAGCCCAGCGCCAGCGCCCCGAGGGCCAGCCCCACGGCCACGCCGAGGGCTTGCAGGGGCAGCTGCGGCGACAGGCTGCCCGCCGCCACCGCCAGGACCGAGGCGGCCAGCAGGCCGATCTGCAGCACCGGGATGCCCGGCAGCGCGTCCGCCTCGGCGTCATCGGTGCGCGGGCGCAACTGGGCCATTACCAGCAGGGCCTGGAACAGGGCCACCGGCAGCAGCGACCAGAAGGCCCAGCGCCAGTGCCCGGCCTCGGCGAACAAGCCCCCCACGGCCGGGCCACAGAGCGTCGCCACGCCCCACATGCCGGACACCAGCGCCACCGCGCGCGGCCACAGCGGCGCTGCGAACACCACGCGGATCAGCGCATAGCTCAGGGCCGCCAGCAGGCCACCGCCCAATCCCTGCACCGCCCGCGCGGCGAGCATCCAGGGCATCGTCTGCGCCGTCGCGCACCCCACCGAGCCCAGGGCGAACAACACCAGCGCCGCCAGGCACGCGCCACGCGGCCCGCCGACGGCGAGCAGGCGCGATGCCAGCGCGGCACCGACGATGGAGGCCACCACGAACAGGGTGGTATTCCACGCGTACCAATCCAGCCCGCCGATCTCGCGCACCACCGACGGCAGCACCGTGGTGACGATGTGCACGTTGATCGCGTGCAGGGCGACACCGCCGGTGAGCGCCACCGCCATCAGGCCGTTGCGCCCGCTGAGCAGTTCGCCCCAACTGGCGGTGGGCTGGGAATCGAGGGAGGCAGTGGTGTCCATCAGGCGTCTCTCCAGGTCATTTACACAAGTAATTACTTGGATATTAGGAGCGAGACGGCAGATTAAACAAGATATTTCTTTGATAATACGGATAGGAAAGGGCTATGCGCGATGCCGGCGGGCACTGAGGCGAGGCACGTTCCACTGCGTCCCCGCGTCCTCAGGCCAGTACGCGCCCACAAAAAAGCCGGGGCATGCCCCGGCCCTTGCCACTCCGGCGCCTCAGCGCCCGGCGCGGGACTCGCGGATGTAGAAACGCGCCTTGTCGGCCTTGGCGGTGCAGCCCTCGAAGCGTTCGAACTGCTGCTCGGTCTTGGCCGCGGTGAGCAGGCCCAGCGCCTTGGAGTAGCTGACGGTGCCGGCGAAGCCTTCGGCCTTGGCCAGGTCGAGTTCTCTCCAGGCCGCGTCGAGCTGGGACCCGCAGCTGTCGCGGTAGGCCGTCTTGCCAGCGCAACCGGCGAGCACCAGCACGATCAAGGGCAGGCTGATCCAGGCTTTCATGGGGGTTCTCCTCGGGATGTGAAATGGCCATGAGTCTAATGGTGGTTGAGACGGTACGGAACAGGAAAAATTCCGCCCAGCGCCCTCCAGGCCAGCTTTTCAAGGGACCGTAGCATTCCCGCCACAAGGAGACGCCCATTCACTTGGCCTCGCCCTTCCCCACAGGTATCGTCTGCCCCTTGTGTAGGAAAAGGTGAAGTCATGAGCAAGCGTGTCGCACTGGTCCTCGGCTCCGGCGGGGCCCGGGGTTATGCCCATATCGGCGTGATCCAGGAAATCGAGGCGCGGGGCTACGAGATCGCCTGCATCGCCGGCTGCTCCATGGGCGCGGTGGTCGGGGGCATCTATGCCGCCGGCAAGCTGGACGAATACCGCGAGTGGACCGAGAGCCTGGACTACCTCGATGTGCTGCGCCTGCTCGACGTCAGCTTCCGCCTGGGCGCCATCCGGGGCGAGAAGGTGTTCGGGCGCATCCGCGAGATCGTCGGCGACATCGATATCGAAGACCTGGCCATCCCCTACACCGCCGTCGCCACCGACCTCACCAACCAGCAGGAAATCTGGTTCCAGGAAGGCTGCCTGCACCAGGCCATGCGCGCCTCGGCGGCCATCCCCAGCCTGTTCACCCCGGTGATGCAGGGCTCGCGCATGCTGGTGGACGGCGGCCTGCTCAACCCGCTGCCCATCGTGCCGGTGGTCTCCAGCCACTGCGACCTGATCATCGCCGTCAACCTCAACTCCACCAACCAGAAGCAGTACCAGCTGCCGGTGATCGAACGACCGCCGGCCTTCAAGGGCCGCATCGACCAGATGATGAGCTCCCTCGGCGAGCGCCTGCCCTTCCGCAAGCGCGGCGTCGACGAGGAACTGCTGCTCGAAGGCGCCACCGCGCCCATCGCCAATCCCTGGGTCGAGGACGCTGCTGCACCCGGCGCCCAGCAGCCGGCCGCGGCCCCGCAGAAGGAAGGCGCGCCGAGCTCGGCCAGCGGCTCGCAGGTGGTCGCCAGCGTCGGCCCGGCCTCGCTGCTGGACCTGGTGAACCAGAGCTTCGAGGTGATGCAGACGTCGCTGGCGCAGTACAAGATCGCCGGCTACCCGCCGGACGTCCTGATCAACGTGCCCAAGCGCGTGTGCCGCTTCTTCGAGTTCTACAAGGCGCCGGAGCTGATCCAGCTGGGCCGCCAGATCGCCCGCGACACCCTGGAGAAGTACGAACAGGACTGAGTCAGAAGATCGACCAGTCGATGCGCTCGGAGAGCTTCTCCAGCGCCGCCATGCCCGCCACCGAGTTGCCGGACGCATTGAGCTCCGGCGACCACACGCAGACGGTGAAGCGCCCCGGCACCACCGCGACTATGCCGCCCCCCACCCCGCTCTTGCCGGGCAGCCCGACCCGGTAGGCGAAGTTGCCGGCCTCGTCGTACAGGCCGCTGGTGGCCATCAGCGCGTTGACCTGCTTGGTCTGCCGACCGCTCAGCACCGCCTCGCCGCTGTGCGGGCTCACCCCCTCGTTGGCCAGGAAGCTGAAGGCCAGGGCCAGGTCCGCGCAGCTCATGCGCAACGCGCAGTGGTGGAAGTAACTGCGCAGCACGGCCTCGACATCGTTGTGGAAGTTGCCGAACGACTGCATCAGGTAGGCCGCCGCCGCATTGCGCGCGCGGTGCTGGTACTCCGAGCGCGCCACCACCTCGTCCGCCACCACGTCGCGGTTGGCGCTCAGGCGCCGCACGAAATCACGCATCGACAGCGCCGGTGCGGCGAAACGCGACTGGTTGATGTCGCAGATCACCAAGGCCCCGGCGTTGATGAAGGGGTTGCGCGGCACGCCGCGCTCGAACTCCAGCTGCACCAGGGAATTGAACGGCTGTCCCGACGGCTCGTGGCCCAGGCGCTGCCAGATATCCTCGCCCGAATGCTGGATCGCCTGCACCAGGCTGAAGACCTTGGAAATACTCTGGATGGAAAACGGCGTGCGCCCGTCACCGGCGCAATAGAGCTGGCCCTCATTGCTGTACACCGCAATGCCCAGCTGGTTCGCCGTCACCCCGGCCAATGCCGGGATGTAGCTGGCCACCTTGCCCTGCCCGATCAGCGGGCGGACTTCATCGAGGATCTCGTCGAGCAGTTGTTGCATGTCTTCCTTCCGGCAACGAATGGCGCCAGGCGCCTGGATTAAGCGCTAGACGACGGATTCGGGTCGCGCAACACAGCGGGGGAAGTACCACGCGCAAAAAGCGGGCACGGGACGACAATTCGCCGGGTGGGCGCCAGCGCAGAGCGACACCGCAGTGCCGACCAATCGCGAATGAATTCGCTCCCACGGAAGAGGCGGCGCGCCGCGCCGCTTGGCGACTGAAGTCGCCCCTACAGCGCACTCGCCGACCTACGAGGAAGTCGTACGGCTAGCCCTCGCGCAGGCGGTAGCCGACCCCGGCCTCGGTGACGATGAAGCGCGGCTCGGTCGGGTCGTCGCCGAGCTTCAGCCGCAGGTGGCCGACCACCACCCGCAGGTAGTGGGTGTCCTCGACATGGGTCGGGCCCCAGATGTCCTTGAGCAACTGCTGCTGGGTCACCACCCGCCCCAGGTGCCGCGCCAGCTGGGCGAGCACAGCGTATTCCTTGCGGGTCAGCGCCACCTCGGCGCCATCGAGGGTCACCCGGCGGTAGGCGAAGTCGACACTCAGCGGGCCGCTTTCGACCACCGCCTCCTGCTGCTCGCCACCACCGGCCTGGCGCAGCAGCACCCGTACGCGGGCGAGGAACTCCTGCACGCTGAAGGGCTTGGTCACGTAGTCGTTGGCGCCGCCGTCCAGGGCCAGCACCTTCTCGCCTTCGCTGGCGCGCACGGAAAGCACCAGCACCGGCACCGCCGACCACTCGCGCAGCTCCGCCAGTACCGTCTTGCCGTCCATGTCCGGCAAGCCCAGGTCGAGCACCACCAGGTCCGGCCGCGCCAGGGCCGCCTGGGCCAGGCCTTCGGTGCCGTTGGCGGCTTCCAGCACCTTGTAGCCCTGGGCGGTGAGGCTGATGCGCAGGAACTTGCGGATCTGCGCCTCGTCGTCGATCACCAGGAGGGTTGGTTGGTTGGTCGTCATCTTGTCCTTCGAAATCCGTTGGCTACCGAATCGTGTTGGGGCGAATTCATTCGCCCAGGGCGGCAACGCCGCACCGGGTCGCACGCGGCGGTCCTGCGGCCCGCATGGCGAATGAATCCGCTCCTACAGCGGGCCATCACCCGCCTCCTCCTCCAGCACCGGCTGCGGATGCAGCGGCAGGTGCAGGGTGAGCGTGGTGCCCTTGCCGTCCAGCCCCTCGCCCACCGTCACGCGGCCACCGTGGGCGCCGACCATGCCCTGGCAGATGGCCAGGCCCAGCCCGGTGCCCTGCCCGCCCCGGTCGCCACGGGCAGCGGTGTAGAACATGTCGAAGATCTTCTCCCGCTCGGCGGCCGGGATGCCGGGCCCCTGGTCGCTGACGGCGAAGCGCAGCTCCTCGGAGTCGGCCGTCACCGCCACGCGCAGGCGGCCCTGGCTCGGCGAGAAGCGCGCGGCGTTCTCCAGCACGTTGACCAGCGCCTGCTCGATCAATGCGGCGTGCACGTAGAGCAGCGGCAGCTCGGCGGGCAGCACGGTCTCCACCTTCAGCGGCGCCAGCACCGGGCGCAGGCGCTGCAGGGCGCTGGCGACGATGTCCACCGGCGCCACCCAGTCGCGGGCCAGCTTGAGGCCGCCGTGGCCGAGGCGGGTCATGTCCAGCAGGTTCTGGATGTAGCGGTCGAGGCGCTCGGCCTCATCGCGGGTGCCTTCCAGCAGCTCGCGGCGGTCCTCCAGGGGGATCGCCTCGCCGAGCGCCAGCAGGCTGTCGATGGAGCCGCGCATGGCGGTCAGCGGCGTGCGCAGGTCGTGGGAAACGGAGGCCAGCAGCGCGCTGCGCAGCTGTTCGGTCTCGCCATGCAGGCGTGCGGCCTCCAGGTCTTCGGCCAACTGCGCGCGCGCCAGCGCCTGGGCCAGGGGCTGGCCGAGCGCCGACAGCAATCGGCGGCGCTCGGCGGGCAGCGGCGCACCGTCACGCGGGCTGACCCCGAGCAACGCCAGCGGCCCCTCCTCGCCGGACAGCGGCAACCACCACCAGCGGCCGCTGGGCAGGGTGCCGGTGCCGAGCCCGGCCACCTGGTCGTGCTGCCAGGACCACTCCGCCGCCGCGCGCTCCTGGTCCGCCAGCAGGCGCTGCACGCCGGCCTCGACCTTCCACACGCCATCACGGCTGCGCGCCAGCAGGCACACCTCGACGTCGGTCCAGGGGATGAACTGCTGGGCCGCGACGCTGAGCACGGCCTGGCGGTCGGTGGCGGCGGTGAGCTTGCGGGAGAGGTCGAGCAGCGCGGTGGTTTCCGTCTGGGTGGCGCGCAGGGCCTGCAGCTGGCGGCGCTGGCGCGAGGCCAGGTTGCCGGTGAGCCCGGCCATCAGCAGGAAGAACAGCAGGGTCAGCACGTCTTCCTGGCGGGCGATGGTCAGGGAGAAGGTCGGTGGGATGAACAGGAAGTCGTAGGCCAGGAACGACACACCGGCGCAGAGCAGCGCCGGACCCAGGCTGCTGCGCACCGCCACCAGCAGCACGGCGGCGAGGAACACCAGGGAGATGTTCGGCAGCGCCAGCACCTGGTAGGCGCCCCAGGCCAGGGCGCTGGCGGCCAGCGCGGCGCCGAGGGCCAGGCCGTAGTCGCCCAGGGGCACCGGGTGGCGCGACCGGGCACTGGCGGGGCGCGCGTCGGCGTCGGTGTCCAGCACGCTGATCTCCAGTCCCTCGGCCTGGCGCAGCAGGCGCTCCGCCACCCCACGCCCGAGCCAGCGACGGCGCAGGCGCTGCCGGCTGCGGCCCACCAGCAGGAGGCTGGCACGGCGCTCGTTGGCGTGTTCGATCAGGGTGCTGGCCACGCCTTCGGCGCGCAGGGTCACCACTTCGCCCCCCAGGCGTTCGGCCAGTTGCTGGGCCGCCTGCAGGCGCGTGCGGGCCTCTTCGCTTTGCGTGCCGCCGGTGTCCACGTGCACCAGGCTCCAGGGCAGGTGGCGGCGCTCGGCCACGCGGCAGGCGTGGCGCACCAGGCGCTCGGCCTGCTCGCTGCCGTCCACGCCCACCAGCAGGCGGCCACGCACCGTCGGCGCCTCCTGGCCCTGCAGGCGATAGCGGCGGTTGAGATCGGCATCGACCCGCGCGGCGGCGGTCTGCATGGCCAGTTCGCGCAGGGCAGTGAGGTTGGTCTGGGAGAAGAAGGCGTCGATGGCCGCGCGGGCCTGCTCGGGCACGTAGACCTTGCCCTCGCGCAGGCGCTCCAGCAGCTCACGCGGCGGCAGGTCGATGAGGAGGATCTCGTCGGACTCCTGCAGCACCCAGTCCGGCAGGGTCTCGCGCACCTGCACGCCGGTGATGTCGAGCACCTGGTCGTTGAGCGCTTCCAGGTGCTGGACGTTGACCGTGGTGTAGACGTCGATGCCGGCCGCGAGCAGTTCCTGCACGTCCTGCCAGCGCTTGGCGTGGCGGCTGCCGGGGGCGTTGCTGTGGGCCAGTTCGTCCACCAGCACCAGCTTCGGCGGCGCGGCGAGGATGCCGTCCAGGTCCATCTCGGTCAGCGGCACGCCCCGGTATTCGAGGCGCCGCAGCGGCTGCTGGGGCAGCCCGGCGAGCATCGCCTCGGTCTCGGCGCGGCCGTGGGTCTCGACCACGCCGACACGCAGGTCGACGCCCTGGCGCAACTGCGCCTGGGCCGCCTGCAGCATGGCGAAGGTCTTGCCCACGCCCGGCGCGGCACCGAGGAAGACCTTCAGCCGGCCGCGCCCTTCGCGCGGCAGGTCGGCCAACAACGCATCGGCACGGCCGGCATCACTCATTCAGGCATCTCGTTCAGTCGCAGGTTGAGGGCGAATACGTTGACCACCGCCGGCCCGATCAGCGGGCGCTCGGCCTGCTGTTCCACCAGGCGCTCCAGGGTCGCGGCGGGAATGCCCCGCGCCTCGGCGATCCGCGGGATCTGGTAGCGCGCGGCGGCCAGCGGCAGGTGTGGGTCGAGGCCGCTGCCGGAGGTGGTGACCAGGGCCATGGGCACCGGGCCCTGCCCCAGCGCGCCCAGCTCGGTAGCGTCCTTGGCGATGCGCTCGACCAGCGCCGGGTTGCTAGGGGCCAGGTTGCTGGCACCGCTGGCGACCGTGGCATAGCCACCGGCCGAGGGGCGGGGCTGGAACCACTGGGCCCCCTCCACCTGCTGCGCCAGCAGCAGGCTGCCGCGTGCATCGCCCTTGGCGTCGCGCACCAGGCTGCCGTTGGCCTGCGCCGGGAAGGCCAGTTGCGCGACGGCGGTGACGGACAGCGGGTAGGCGACGCCGGTTATCAGGGTCATCAGGGCCAGCAGGCTCAGGGCGGGACGGAGTTGCGTAAGCATATTCAGTTCCTCGGATTAAGTCCCCTCTCCGTGGAGAGGGGGAAAGGCATCAGACCAGGTGCAGGGCGGTGAGCAGGATGTCGATCAGCTTGATGCCGATGAAGGGCGCCACCAGCCCGCCCAGGCCGTAGATCAGCAGGTTGCGACGCAGCAGGCTGGCGGCGTCGGCGGCTTGCACGCGCACCCCGCGCAGGGCCAGGGGGATCAGCGCGATGATGATCAGCGCGTTGAACACGATGGCCGAGAGGATGGCGCTCTGCGGGCTGTGCAGCTGCATCAGGTTGAGCACGCCCAGCTGCGGGTAGATGCCGGCGAACAGGGCCGGGAGGATGGCGAAGTACTTGGCCACGTCGTTGGCCACCGAGAAGGTGGTCAGCGCACCCCGGGTCACCAGCAGCTCCTTGCCCACCTGCACCACGTCCAGCAGCTTGGTCGGGTCGGAGTCCAGGTCCACCAGGTTGGCGGCCTCGCGGGCGGCCTGGGTGCCGTCGTTCATCGCCAGGCCGACGTCGGCCTGGGCCAGCGCCGGCGCATCGTTGGCGCCGTCGCCGCACATGGCGACCATCTTGCCCTCGCCCTGCTCCTGGCGGATGCGCGCCAGCTTCTTCTCCGGCGTGGCCTCGGCGATCACGTCGTCCACCCCCGCCTCGGCGGCGATGGCGGCAGCGGTCAGCGGGTTGTCGCCGGTGACCATCACGGTGCGGATGCCCATCTGCCGCAGCTCGGCGAAGCGCTCGCGGATGCCGGGCTTGACCACGTCCTTGAGGTGGATGCCACCCAGCAGCCTGCCATCGGCGGCCACCAGCAGCGGGGTGCCGCCGCTCTGGGCGATCTTGTCGACCTCGCGGGACAGCTGCTCGGGCATCTCGGCGCGGCTCATGCCGACCCAGGCCAGCACCGCGTCCACCGCACCCTTGCGGTAGCTGTGGCCGTTCCAGTCCACCCCGGAGAGGCGTGTCTCGGCACTGAAGGCGATGGCGGTGACCTCATCGCGGGCCGGCTCGACCATGGCGCTGAGGGCACGCAGGTAGTCGACGATGGACTTGCCCTCCGGCGTGTCGTCGGCCAGCGATGCCAGCAGCGCGGCGTCGGACAGCTCCTTGCCGCTCACGCCCGGGGCCTTGACCAGTGCGCTGCAACGGCGGTTGCCAAAGGTGATGGTGCCGGTCTTGTCCAGCAGCAGCACGTGCACGTCGCCCGCCGCCTCCACGGCGCGGCCGGACTTGGCGATGACGTTGAGGCGCACCAGGCGGTCCATGCCGGCGATGCCGATGGCCGAGAGCAGACCGCCGATGGTGGTGGGGATCAGGGTCACCAGCAGCGCCACCAGGTACACCAGCGGCAGGTCGCCACCGGCGAAGCGGGCGAAGGGCTGCAGGGTGGCGACCACCAGCAGGAAGATCAGCGTCAGGCCGATCAGCAGGACGTCCAGCGCCACCTCGTTGGGGGTCTTCTGGCGCTTGGCACCCTCCACCAGGGCGATCATCCGGTCCAGGGTCGACTCGCCCGGGTTGGCGGTGATCTTCACCAGCAGCCAGTCGGAGACCACGCGGGTATTGCCGGTGACCGCCGAGCGGTCGCCGCCGGACTCGCGGATCACGGGTGCGGATTCGCCGGTGATGGCGGCCTCGTTGACGGCAGCGATGCCTTCGACCACCTCGCCGTCGCCGGGAATCAGCTCGCCGGCCTCGACGCGTACCAGGTCACCGCGGCGCAGGCTGCTGGCGGCCACCGTCTCGAACTGCCCGGAGGCAGTGCGACGGCGGGCGCTGAGGCCCTGGCTGCCGGCCTTGAGGCTGTCGGCGCGGGCCTTGCCACGGCCTTCGGCGAGGGCCTCGGCGAAGTTGGCGAAGAGCACGGTGAACCACAGCCACAGGGCGATCTGCACGGCGAGGCCGGTGGACACCGCCGGGTTGGGGATCAAGCACAGCACCGTGGTCACCACGGCGGTCAGCTCCACCACCAGCATCACCGGCGAGCGCTTGAGCTGGCGCGGGTCGAGCTTGGCGAAGGCCTGCACCAGCGCCGGCTTCCACAGCGCGGCGATGGCGGTACGGGGTTGTTGCTGCTTGGCGCCATTCTTCGGCGCCTGGATAGGGGCGTTCATGCGGGTCTCCCTTAAAGGCCGATCAGCGCGAGGTGTTCGGCAATCGGCCCCAGGGCCAATGCCGGGAGGAAGGTCAGGCCACCGACCAGGAGGATGGTCAGGGTCAGCAGGGTGACGAACAGCGGGCCGTGGGTGGGGAAGCTGTTGCCACCCACCGGCGCGCGCTGCTTGGCCGCCAGGCTGCCGGCGATGGCCAGTACCGGGAGGATGTAGCCGAAGCGACCGAGGAGCATGGCCAGGCCGATCATGATGTTGTGGAACGGCGTGTTGGCGCCGAAGCCGGCGAAGGCCGAGCCGTTGTTGGCGGTGCCCGAGGTGTAGGCATACAGCGCCTGGCTGAAACCGTGGGCGCCGGGGTTGGTGATGGAGGCCGCCGGGCCCGGCAGGCTCACCGCCAGGGCGCAGAACACCAGCACGCCCACCGGCATCACCAGCAGGGTCGCCACCAGCAGGCGCACCTCGCGGGCCTCCAGCTTCTTGCCGAGGTATTCAGGAGTGCGGCCGATCATGAGGCCGGCGAGGAACACCGCGATCAGCACGAACAGCAGCATGCCGTAGAGGCCCGCGCCGACGCCGCCGAAGATCACCTCGCCAAGCATCATGTTGAACATCGGGATCATCCCGCCGATGGCGCTGAAGCTGTCGTGCATCGAGTTCACCGAGCCGTTGGACGCGGCCGTGGTGGTCACCGCCCAGAGTGCCGAGGCGGTGATGCCGAGGCGGCTCTCCTTGCCCTCCAGGGAACCGGACTGCTCGATGGGCAGCGCGGCCAGGGCCGGATTGGGCTGGTACTCGCTGTACAGGGTCACGCCCAGGCCGATGACGAAGAGGATCAGCATGGTCGCCAGCAGCGCGCGGCTCTGGCGCAGGTCCTTGACGTAGTGGCCGAAGGTGAACACCAGGGCGGCGGGGATCAGGATGATCGACGCCACTTCCAGCAGGTTGCTCCACGCGCTGGGGTTCTCGAACGGGTGCGCGGAGTTGACGCCGAAGAAGCCGCCACCGTTGGTGCCGAGCTGCTTGATGGCGATCTGGCTGGCCGCCGGGCCGAGCGGGACCACCTGGTCGGTGCCGGCCAGGGTGTGGACGCTGACATAGTCGAGCAAGGTCTGCGGCACGCCCTGCCAGACCAGGAACAGCGCCAGCAGCAGGCACAGCGGCAGCAGCGCGTAGAGCGTGCCGCGGGTCAGGTCGACCCAGAAGTTGCCGAGCTTGTCGCTGCTGCGACGGCTGATGCCGCGCGCCAGGGCCACCAGCACGCAAAGGCCGACGGCGGCGCTGACGAAGTTCTGCACGCCCAGGCCGACCATCTGGCTGAAATAGCTCAGGCTCGCCTCGCCGCTGTAGGCCTGCCAGTTGGTGTTGCTGACGAAGCTCACGGCAGTGTTGAACGCCAGGGTCCACTCCAGGCCCGGCAGCTTCTGCGGATTGAGCGGCAGCATGCCCTGCAGCATGAGGATGGCGAACAGCAGCGCCAGGCCGGCGGCGTTGAACAGCAGCAGCGCGAGGGTGTAGGTCTTCCAGTCCTGCTCGCTGTGCGGGTCGACCCCGGCGATGCGGTAGCAGAGGCGCTCGACGGGGGCGAAGAGCGGCGTGAGGAAGGTGCGCTCACCCTCCATCGCGCGATGGATGAAACGGCCGAGGAAGGGCGCTGGCACCAGCACCAGCACGAAGAAGGCCAGAATCAGCCCGTAGTCCTGTACTTGCATGACGCCCCCTAGCTGCGTTCGGCGCGCAGCAGCGCAACCAGCAAGTAGATGAAAAGCCCCGTGGCCATCGCCAGGGACAACCCGTCGAGAATGCTCATGACTGTCGCTCCGATATGCGGACTGCGCCGCTTTGGAGGAATTCTCGGCATCAGGGCCGTAAAGGGACGAGACGGGGACCCGGGGCGGGGCATAAAGAAAGCGTAAAGAACGTGCTTTTCCTGGGCTTGCCGGGGACCTGTCATGGCTGCGTTGATGGGTTTCGCAGAGCTCTACCCATCCTACGGACGGGCAGGAACAGCATCGCGAATGAATTCGCTCCCACAAAGAGCGGGCGAATGAATTCGCCCCGACAGGGTCGGGTCCGCCATCTGCCGTTCACACAACCGTCACACTGGCCTAGACCAGTGCACCGAAACGATTGGTTACATCCCTCCTGCGCACCATTGCGAGTCACGAACGGCGGCGATCAGGTGGCGAAGCATCCCGCAAACGACGTTTCACGGGTCTTTGCGACGCCATTCGGGGACCTGGCATGGGCACTGCAAACACAGCCTCGTCTGCGTTCATTCCATCCATGGAGGCTTTATGACCCTGCAACTCAAGCCGACCCTCGGCACCCTGCACCTCTGGGGCATCGCCGTCGGCCTGGTGATTTCCGGCGAATACTTCGGCTGGAGCTACGGCTGGGGCGTGGCGGGCACCCTCGGGTTCCTGGTGACCGCGCTGATCGTCGCGGCCATGTACACCTGCTTCATCTTCAGCTTCACCGAGCTGACCACCGCCATCCCCCACGCCGGCGGCCCCTTCGCCTACAGCCGTCGCGCCTTCGGCGAGAAAGGCGGGCTGGTGGCCGGCCTCGCCACCCTGATCGAGTTCGTCTTCGCCCCGCCGGCCATCGCCATGGCCATCGGCGCCTACCTCAACGTGCAGTTCCCGGGGCTCGATCCCAAGCACGCGGCGGTGGGGGCGTATTTCGTGTTCATGACCCTGAACATCCTCGGCGTCAGCATCGCCGCCACCTTCGAGCTGGTGGTCACCGTGCTCGCGGTGGCCGAGCTGCTGGTGTTCATGGGCGTGGTGGCACCGGGCTTCAGCTTCAGCAATTTCGTGCTCAATGGCTGGGCCGGCAGCAATGAATTCGGTGGCGCGGCCATCTCCGGCATCTTCGCCGCCATTCCCTTCGCCATCTGGTTCTTCCTCGCCATCGAGGGCGCGGCCATGGCCGCCGAGGAAGCCAAGGACCCGAAACGCACCATTCCCAAGGCCTATATCGCCGGCATCCTCACCCTGGTGAGCCTGGCCATGGGCGTGATGATCTTCGCCGGCGGCGTGGGCGACTGGACCCAGCTGTCGAACATCAACGACCCGCTGCCCCAGGCCATGAAGGCCGTGGTCGGCGAGAACTCCGGCTGGCTGCACATGCTGGTGTGGATCGGCCTGTTCGGCCTGGTGGCGAGCTTCCACGGCATCATCCTCGGCTACTCCCGCCAGTTCTTCGCCCTCGCCCGCGCCGGCTACCTGCCCCGTGGCCTGGCCAAACTGTCGCGCTTCCAGACCCCACACCGCGCCATCATCGCCGGTGGCCTGGTGGGCATCGCGGCGATCTACAGCGACGGCCTGATCAACCTGCAGGGCATGAGCCTGACCGCCGCGATGATCACCATGAGCGTGTTCGGCGCCATCGTGATGTACATCATGAGCATGCTCAGCCTGTTCAAGCTGCGCAAAAGCGAGCCGAACCTGGAGCGTACCTTCCGCGCGCCCGGCTACCCCGTCGTCCCGGCCATCGCCCTGGTGCTGGCAGTGGTCTGCCTGGTGGCCATGGCCTGGTTCAACACCACCATCGGCCTGATCTTCCTCGGCTTCATGGCGGTCGGTTTCGTCTGGTTCCAGTTCACCGCCCACCACCGCGCCAACGCGCCGGCCGATGCGCTGCTGACAGGTGATGCCGCCTGACAAAGCCTCTATGCTGAACCCGCGAGGCCCGGTCCGCCGGGCCTCGTCTTTTCTGCCCCGTTGCAACCGCCGGAGGCCGTGATGCCTTACCAGACCACAGTCGGCGCCCAGGTCTACCGCTTCGCCGATCTCAAGACCCTGCTGGCCAAGGCCAGCCCCGCCCGCTCGGGCGACTACCTGGCGGGGGTCGCCGCCGCCACCTATGAAGAACGCATGGCCGCCAAGCTGGCCCTGGCCGAGGTGCCGCTCAAGCGCTTCCTCGACGAGGCGCTGATCCCCTACGAGGAGGACGAGGTCACCCGGCTGATCATCGACCGCCACGACCGCGCCGCCTTCGCCCCCATCAGCCACCTGACCGTGGGCGACCTGCGCGACTGGCTGCTGCTCGACAGCACCGACTCCGCCACCCTGGAGGCCGTGCGCTGGGGCATCACCCCGGAGATGGCCGCTGCGGTGAGCAAGCTGATGCGCAACCAGGACCTGATCCTGGTGGCGAAGAAATGCCGCGTGGTCACCCGCTTCCGCAACACCATCGGCCTGCCGGGCCACCTCTCAGTGCGCCTGCAACCCAACCACCCCACGGACGACGTGCGCGGCATCGCCGCGAGCATGCTCGACGGCCTGCTCTACGGCTCGGGGGATGCGGTGGTGGGCATCAACCCGGCCAGTGATTCGCTGCCGACGCTGATGCGCCTGTGGCAGATGATGGACGAGGTGCGCGAGCACTTCGCCATTCCCATGCAGAGCTGCGTGCTCACCCACGTCACCACGCAGATCCAGGCCATCGAGGCCGGCGCGCCCATCGACCTGGTGTTCCAGTCCATCGCCGGCACCGAGAAGACCAATTCGAGCTTCGGCGTGTCCCTGGCCATCCTCAGGGAAGCCCACGAAGCGGCGCTTTCGCTGGGGCGCGGCAGCCTGGGCGACAACGTCATGTACTTCGAGACCGGCCAGGGCAGCGCGCTCTCCGCCGGCGGCCACCACGGCGTCGACCAGCAGACCTGCGAAGTGCGCGCCTATGCCGTGGCCCGGGAGTTCCGCCCGCTGCTGACCAACACCGTGGTCGGCTTCATCGGCCCGGAATACCTCTACGACGGCAAGCAGATCATCCGCGCCGGGCTGGAGGACCACTTCTGCGCCAAGCTCCTCGGCGTACCGATGGGCTGCGACGTCTGCTACACCAACCACGCCGAAGCCGACCAGGACGACATGGACACCCTGCTGACCCTGCTGGGGGCAGCGGGCATCACCTTCATCATGGGCATCCCCGGTGCCGACGACATCATGCTCAACTACCAGAGCACCTCCTTCCACGACGCCCTCTACCTGCGTTCCGTGCTGGGCCTGAAGCGCGCGCCGGAGTACGAGGAGTGGCTGCTGCGCATGGCCATCACCGAGCCCTCCGGGCGCCTGCGCGACATCGGCAAGGGCCACGCCCTGCTCAAGGACCTGCCACGATTGGGAGCCGCCTGATGAAACTGGTGCAACACAACCCCTGGGACGAACTCCGCGCCCACACCTCCGCACGCATCGCGCTCGGTCGCGTCGGCTCCAGCCTGCCCACCGCCGAGGTGCTGCGCTTCGGCCTGGCCCACGCCCAGGCCCGCGACGCGGTGCACCACCCGCTGGATTTCGCCACCCTCGATGCGCAGCTCAAGGCCGCCGGCTTCCGCACCCTGCAGGTGCGCAGTGACGCCGAGGATCGCCAGGCCTACCTGCTGCGCCCGGATCGCGGCCGTCGCCTGCATGATGACTGCCAGGCCCGCCTGCTGGCCGAGGCACCGGCACCGGAGCTGGCGGTGGTGATCGCCGACGGGCTCTCCTCCATCGCCGTGCAGCGCCACGCCCTGCCCTTGCTGGAAGCCTTCCGCGAACGCTTTTCCACCGACTGGGCCAATACCCCGGTGGTGCTGGCCGAGCAGGGCCGGGTGGCCATCGGCGACGGCATAGGCCAAGCGCTGCGGGCGCAGCTGGTGGCGGTGCTGATCGGCGAGCGGCCGGGCCTCACCTCGCCGGACAGCCTGGGCCTGTACCTGACCTTCCAGCCTCGCGTCGGGCGCATGGACAGCGAGCGCAACTGCATCTCCAACGTGCGCCCGGAGGGGCTGCCCTATGCCCTGGCGGCGATCAAGCTCGACTACCTGGCGCGCGAGGCGCTGCGGCTTCAGTTGTCGGGCGTGAGCCTGAAGGACGACAGCAATTTGCAGCCGGTAGCGCAGCTGGATTGAGGCCTGCCCGGCCCGCGTCGCTCGATCGGGGGAACGGTGCGCGTACCATCTTTCCCGGTGCGCGCAGCACAGCCTACAAGTGCCATGCGCGCCAACTCGCAGTCCTGCGGCTTTCTGTAGGGACGACTTCAGTCGCCAAGCGGTGCGCAGCGCCGCCACCCTTGTAGGAGCGAATTCATTCGCGATCGGCCGTGCAGGTGATCACCGCTCGCCATGGGCAAATGTGAAGGGAACGCGGCAAGCGCAGCGCGTTCGAATTACAGTAGCGGCCCCACCTCGAAGGAGATTCCCATGCCCTGGTACGCCTGGCTGATCCTGATTCTCGCCATCGGCTCCATAGTCGGCGGCCTGATGATGCTGCGCGATACGGCGAAGAAACTGCCCCTGACCGAGGAGCAGCTCAAGCGCATCCATGAACGCAATGCCGAGATGGATGCCAAGGAAGCCAAGGAGCGCTGACACCCGACCGCCCGGCGGTTACAGTGCGGCACCGCTACAAGGAGGTGCCATGCCGCTCCATCTGCAGATCCTGCTTCCGCTCTTCACCCTCGCCCTGGGCCATGGCTTCGGGCAGGTGTCCCATACCGGCCTGGCCTGCGGGCTGGCCTATGCCTTCTGGGTCCTCGCCGCGCCGAAAATCCCGGCGCGCCTGTGGTTCCCCGTCACCCTGCTGGGCAGCATCGCCTTCGCCGCGCACCTGGTCCCCGGGTTCTCGCCCTTGCCGCTGGCCGAGCCGCTGCGCCTCAGTGCCGACGCGCCGCTCTATGCACTGCGCCTGTCCTGGGACAAGACGCTGGTGGGCATGACGCTGCTGGCCTGGTGGCTGGGCCGCCCGCCGCAGGTGATGGTCGCCCGCTGGCGCGCCACGGCGCTGACAGCGGTGGCCACGCTGCTGGCGGTGCCGGTGCTGGCCATGGGGCTTGGCCTGGTGGACTGGATGCCGAAATGGCCGGAGCTGGTGTGGCGCTGGCTGCCGGTCAACCTGCTGGCGGTGGTGCTGGCGGAGGAGCTGCTGTTCCGCGCTCTGCTGCAGAGCGCGCTGGTGTCACGCCTGGGCGCGTGGGCGGGGGTGGCGATCACCGCCCTGCTGTTCGGCGCGGTGCACCTGCCGTTCAGCCCGCTGTTCGCCGCCGTGGCGGCCGTGGCAGGCCTGGGTTACGGGCTGGCCTTCCACTTCAGCGGGCGACTGGGGGTGGCGATCGCGCTGCACCTGGCGGTCAATCTCTGCCACCTGGCAATGCTGAGCTATCCAGTGAAGCTGGGCTGACCTGGATCTGGTAGCGCCCGAAGATGCGTTCCAGGTCGCCCTTGGCCCGCAATTGCTCCAGCAGCGCAGTGAAGCGTTCGGGGCTGATCGGCGCGCCGGGGCGCAGCAGTGCGTAGTGACGGTAATGCTGGTCGACACGGGTGGACACCAGGAACTGCCCGGCCTGATCGGCGTTCTTCTCCAGGTACATGCCCAGATAGGAACGAGTGACCAGGGCGATGTCCGCCCTGCCCCGCAGCACCATCAGCAGGTTGCTGTCATGGGAATAGGTCATCAGTGCGTTGAATTCGCGGGTCAGGTACTCGGGGTCGGCGTCGAAGCCGGCGAAGCCGTAGTGATAGCCGCTGTAGAGCGCCAGGCGCTTGTCCGCCAGGGTGCGGAAGTACTCCTGGTCACGGGAGCCCCGTCGTTGGGCGACGAACACCTCCGCATCCTCCAGGCCCATGTCGATGCGCGACCCGGGGATGTCCTGCCAGCCCCAGTCGGGGTTCTCGAACACCGCCATGTCGATGCGACCGGCCTGGAAGTCACGAAAGCGGCGGGGGATGGCCGTCGGCAGCATGACGAACTCGAACTCGTCCTGTTCGCGGTTGAGCGCCGCCAGCAACTCCGGCAGCAGGCCGGTGGCCTCGGCGGACTCGGGCTTGATCACATAGGGGGGAAAGTGCGCACCGCCGACCCGCACCAGGTCGGCCGCCTGGGCGCTGCCGCAGGCGGCCACAAACAGCACGGCCAGCAGTGCATGGCGGAAAGAATCCATATATCCCCATCTCGCCGATCCGTAGCGAAGGCCTGCCTGGCAGGCTGATGCAAAAGCCATGGTGTCCCCGATATTCGCGCCGCTCGTTCATCGTCGGTCGTTTTTCTTGAACGTCAGCTGGTACTTGGCCAGCAGCCGTTGGAATGCCTCGTCGTCCTGCAGGTTCTGGAGCAAATCGGCCAGCTCATCGCGGGTGATCGGCGCATCCGGACGCAGCATCGCGTACAGATGGTATTCCTGATCGATCCGACGGGAAACCAGCAGGTTGTCGCGCAGCGCCGGCTCCCTGGCGAACAACAGATCCAGGAACGAGCGCGTGACCACGGCTATATCGGCACGACCGTGCAAAACCATTAGCAGATTGCTGTCATGGGAGTAGGTCAGCGTGGCGGAGAAGCGTTTGAAGAGGTATTCGGGGTCGGCATTGAAGCCGGCGAAACCGTAGTGATACCCGTTGTAGAGCGCCAGGCGCTTGCCGGCCAGTTGGTCGAAAAAATCCTGCCCGCGCCCGGCCTGCTTGCGTGCGACGTAGACCTCGGCGTCGGAGGTGCGCATGTCGACGCCTTCGTAGCGCACGCCGCTCCAGCCCCAATCCGGGTCCTCGAACAGCATCAGGTCATAGCGGCCCTGCTCCAGGTCGCGGTAACGGCGCGCGGCCGAAGTGGGCACGATACTGAAGTGGAAACGCCCCTGGAGCCGGTTGAGCTGCGCCACCAGGTCGGGAACCAGGCCCTGCCCCTGCTCTTCGGGCTTTATCAGGTAAGGCGGGAAATGGTAGCCGCCGACCAGTATTTCCCGGGGCCGAGCCGCTGACGCGCTGGTGCAGGAAAGGCACAACGCAAGCAGCAGAAAACCCGAAAAAACAAGCCGAACGGCAGACATCGAAGCCCCGAAGAAGAGGAAACCCGCACGCTGGCAAGACTAGCTCAAGGGCCTTCAGACTTCCTTGATAACCAGCGACAAGGCTTCCTCGCAGAGCTGGTCGAGGGACATCGCCCCCTCGGGGCGGAACCAGGTGGTGGTCCAGGACAGCGCGCCGGTTAGGAAGCGCCGCAGGATGAAGGGATCGGCATTGAAGTAGCCCTGGGCCTTGGCCTCGCCCAGCACCTCGAGCCAGAGCAGCTCATAGGCATCGCGCAGCTCGAGGATGTAGCGCTGGCCCTCCTCCGACAGCGAGCGCCACTCGTAGACCAGCACCGCCATCGCCTCGCCGGTGCCGCCCATGATCGATTGCAACTCGCAGCGGATCAGCGCCAGTACCCGTTCGCGCAGGTTGGTCGCATCGGCCAGGGAGGCCTTCATCAGCGCGGTGTTGTAGAGGATGGTTTCCTCCATCACCGAACGGAGGATTTCGTCCTTGCTCTTGAAGTGATGGAAGATGCTGCCCGACTGGATACCCACGGCGCCGGCCAGGTCGCGCACCGTGGTGCGTTCATAGCCCTTGCTGCGGAACAGGTGAGCGGCGGTCTGCAGCAACTTGCCGCGGGCGCTATCGGGGTCGGTCACCTGGCCGGTGGCCACCAGTTCGCGCATAACTTCTTGGGCTTTTTGGTCGTCCAGGCTCATCTATCCCCACTACCTCGGCTGCACGGCGCTTGCCCATCCAACTTAAGAATGGGGCGCAAGTCTCTGTCTAGATTCGTGAAATCTATGCTGCACCCGCCGCCCAAGCAAGCGCTTGGGTAAAAAACTGCTCTGGCACACTTTTCAACCAAGCGCTTGCTTGGTAATGTCGCCAACACCTCCTTCGAGTGATACGGGCCCGAACAATGACTAGAACCGTACGCATCGGTTGCGCCTCCGCCTTCTGGGGCGATACCTCCACCGCAGCCGCACAACTGGTGAACGGTGCGCCGCTGGATTACCTGGTATTCGACTACCTGGCGGAGATCACCATGTCGATCCTCGCCGGCGCTCGCATGAAGAAGCCCGACGAGGGCTATGCCACCGACTTCGTCGAGGTCCTGGCGCCGCTGCTGCCGGCCATCGCCGAGAAACGCATCCGGGTGATCAGCAACGCCGGCGGGGTCAATCCCCAGGCCTGCGCCGCCGCCCTCGCCGCGGCCTGCGAAAAGGCCGGCGTGGCCCTGAAGATCGCCGTGCTGCATGGCGACAACCTGCAACCCAAGCTCCCCGCCCTGGCCAAGGCCAGCGTCACCGAGATGTTCAGCGGCGCGCCGCTGCCGCCCATGTGCGTCTCGGTCAACGCCTACCTCGGTGCGCCGGGGATCGTCGCCGCGCTGGAGCAAGGCGCCGACATCGTCATCACCGGCCGGGTGGTGGACAGCGCGGTGGTCAGTGCCGCTCTGGTGCATGAATTCAAGTGGAGCTGGAACGACTACGACCGCCTGGCCCAGGCCGCCCTCGCCGGCCACATCATCGAGTGCGGCGCCCAGTGCACCGGTGGCAACTTCACCGACTGGGAGCAGGTGCCCGACTACGAGCACATCGGCTTCCCCATCGTCGAAGTCGAGGCCGATGGCCGCTTCACCGTGACCAAGCCGGCCGGCACCGGCGGCCTGGTGACGCCCTTCACCGTCGGCGAGCAGATGCTCTACGAGATCGGCGACCCCCGCGCCTACCTGCTGCCGGACGTGGTCTGCGACTTCACCCGGGTGCGCCTGGCCCAGGTCGGCGAGCACCGCGTCAGCGTCGAGGGCGCCCACGGCCTGCCGCCCACCGACCAGTACAAGGTCAGTGCCACCCACCCGGACGGCTTCCGCTGCACCGCCAGCTGCCTGATCGCCGGCATCGACGCGGTGAAGAAGGCCGACCGCGTGAGCCGCGCCATCATCGCCAAGACCGAGGAAATCTTCGCCGCACGCGGCTGGGGCCCCTACCGCGAGGTGAGTATCGAGCTGCTCGGCAGCGAGGCCACCTACGGGCCGCACGGCCAGAGGCAGGACAGCCGCGAGATCGTGGTCAAGCTGGCCGTGCGCCACGCCAAGAAGGAAGCACTGATCCTCTTCTCCCGCGAGATCGCCCAGGCCGCCACCGGCATGGCGCCGGGCCTCACCGGCATCGTCGGCGGGCGCCCGACCGTGTACCCGGTGATCCGCCTGTTCTCCTTCCTGGTGGACAAGGCCGCCTGCGACCTGGACGTGGAACTGGCCGGCGAACGCCACCCCGTGGCCCTGCCCGAGCTGGAGGCCTTCGACGCCGCCAGCCTGGCCGACGACCTCGACCCGCCCGCCCCCCAGGGCCCCGCGGATGCCAGCGTGCCGCTGGTGAAGCTGGCCGTGGCGCGCTCCGGCGACAAGGGCAACCACAGCAACATCGGCGTCATGGCGCGCCAGAGCGACTACCTGCCCTGGATCGCCGAGGCGCTGACCCCCGAGGCGGTGGTCGACTGGATGGGCCATGTGCTCGACCCGCAGATCGGCCGCGTGGCGCGCTGGTACCTGCCTGGCAGCCACAGCCTCAACTTCCTCCTGGAGAACGCCCTGGGCGGTGGTGGCGTCGCCAGCCTGCGCATCGACCCGCAAGGCAAGGCCTTCGCCCAGCAACTGCTCGAATTCCCGGTCCCGGTGCCCCGCGCCCTGGCCGACAGCCTGAAAGGATAAGCACGCGATGGCCTACGATTCCGTGTTCAAACCCGGCCTGTTCAGCGGCCAGACGATACTCGTCACCGGCGGCGGCAGCGGCATCGGCCGCTGCGTGGCCCACGAGCTCGCCCACCTGGGCGCCCACGTGGTGCTGGTGGGGCGCAAGGCGGAAAAACTCGAAGCCACCGCCGGCGAGATCATCGAGGACGGCGGCAGCGCCAGCTGGCAGGCCTGCGACATCCGCGACGAAGAAGCGGTCAAGGCCATGGTCAAGGCCGTGGTGGCCGAGCGCGGCCCCATCCACCACCTGGTCAACAACGCCGGCGGCCAGTTCCCCGCGCCGCTCATCGGCATCAACCAGAAGGGCTTCGAGACCGTGGTGCGCACCAACCTCGTGGGCGGCTTCCTGGTGGCCAAGGAGGTCTTCCTGCAGAGCATGAGCAAGACCGGCGGCAGCATCGTCAACATGCTCGCCGACATGTGGGGCGGCATGCCCGGCATGGGCCACTCCGGCGCCGCCCGCGCCGGCATGGAGAACTTCACCAAGACCGCCGCCTACGAGTGGGGCCACGCCGGGGTGCGGGTCAACGCCGTGGCGCCGGGCTGGATCGCCTCCAGCGGCATGGACACCTACCCCGAATCCATGAAATCGATGATCCGCTCCCTCAAGGACCACGTCCCGCTGCAGCGCATCGGCACCGAGTCCGAGGTGGCGGCCGCCATCGTCTTCCTGCTCTCCCCCGGAGCCAACTTCATCAGCGGCAACACCATCCGCATCGACGGCGCCGCCAGCCAGGGCACCCGCGCCTGGACCCTGGGCAAGGCCCGCGCCAGCGAGTCCTACAACGGTTTCCACCGGGCCTATATGCCCGCCGTGTTCAAGGACGAGGAGTAAGCCATGGCCGTCATCCACTCCGAACTGGACACCCAGGGCGAGGAATTCGCCCGCAACCGCGAGGCCATGCTCGCCGCCATCGACAGCTTCCGCGATGTCGAGCGCAAGGTCCTGGACAAGGCCTTCGAGGCCAAGCCCAAGTTCGAGAAGCGTGGCCAGCTGCTGCCCCGCGAGCGCCTCAACCTGCTGCTGGACCCGGGCGCGCCCTTCCTCGAGCTCTCCTCGCTGGCCGGCTACAAGCTGCACGACGACAAGGACGGCACCCAGGCCGGCGGCGGCATCATCGCCGGCATCGGCTATGTGGCCGGCGTGCGCTGCCTGGTCACCGCCAGCAACAGCGCCATCAAGGGCGGCACCATCTCCCCCACCGGCCTGAAGAAGACCCTGCGCCTGCAGCAGATCGCCTTCGAGAACAAGCTGCCGGTGATCGCCCTGACCGAGAGCGGCGGCGCCAACCTCAACTACGCGGCGGACATCTTCGTCGAGGGCGCGCGCGGCTTCGCCAACCAGGCGCGCATGTCCGCCATGGGCCTGCCGCAGATCACCGTGGTGCACGGCTCCAGCACCGCCGGCGGGGCCTACCAGCCGGGGCTGTCGGACTATGTGGTGGTGGTGCGCGGCAAGGCCAAGATGTTCCTCGCCGGCCCGCCGCTGCTGAAAGCCGCCACCGGCGAGGTGGCCACGGACGAGGAGCTGGGCGGTGCCGAGATGCACGCCCAGGTCGCCGGCACCGCCGAGTACCTGGCGGAGAACGACGCCGACGCCCTGCGCATCGCCCGCGACATCCTCGCCATGCTGCCGTGGAACGCCCAGCTGCCGCCGCGCGAGCAGCACCAGTGGCGCGAGCCGCTGTACCCGGCCAGCGACCTGCTGGGCCTGGTGCCGGCCGACCCGAAGAAGCCCTACGACGTGCGCGAGATCGTCGCGCGCATCGCCGACGGCTCGGAATTCCTCGACTTCAAGAACGAGTTCGACAGCCAGACCGTCTGCGGCCACCTGCGCATCGAGGGCCAGCCCTGCGGCCTGATCGGCAACAACGGCCCGATCACCCCCCGCGGTGCAGCCAAGGCGGCGCAGTTCATCCAGCTTTGCGAGCAGAGCAACACGCCCATCCTGTTCCTGCACAACACCACCGGCTTCATGGTCGGCACCGAGTCGGAACAGCTGGGGGTGATCAAGCACGGCTCGAAGATGATCCAGGCGGTGGCCAACGCCACCGTGCCCAAGCTCACCCTGGTGGTGGGCGGCTCCTACGGCGCCGGCAACTACGCCATGTGCGGCCGCGGGCTGGACCCGCGCTTCATCTTCGCCTGGCCCAACAGCCGCACCGCCGTGATGGGCGGCGCCCAGGCCGGCAAGGTGCTGCGCATCGTCACCGAGGAGAAGCACGCCAAGGAGGGCAAGGAAGCCGACCCGAAGATGCTCGACATGCTCGAACAGGTCACCGCGCAGAAGCTCGACAGCCAGTCCACCGCGCTCTACGGCACCGCCAGCCTGTGGGACGACGGCCTGATCGACCCCCGCGACAGCCGCCAGTTGCTGGGCTACCTGCTGGACATCTGCGCGGAAGCCCAGCGGCGACCGCTGAAAGCCAACAGTTTCGGCGTCGCCCGTTTCTGAACCGAACGATCACGGTGCGCACGACGCACCCCAAGAGGAGAACGACAGGATGATCTTTACCCAGGAACACGAAGAGCTTCGCCGTACCGTCCGCAACTTCGTCGACAAGGAAATCAACCCGCACGTCGACCAGTGGGAGAAAGACGGTCGCTTCCCCATCCACGACATCTTCAGGAAGGCCGGCGAGCTGGGTCTCCTGGGCATCTCCAAGCCGGAGAAATTCGGCGGCATGGGCCTGGACTACAGCTACTCCATCGTCGCCGCCGAAGAGTTCGGCACCATCCATTGCGGCGGCATCCCCATGTCCATCGGCGTGCAGACCGACATGTGCACCCCGGCCCTGGCGCGCTTCGGCTCCGACGAGCTGCGCGAGGAGTTCCTGCGCCCGGCCATCGCCGGCGAGATGGTCGGCTGCATCGGCGTCTCCGAAGTGGGCGCCGGCTCCGACGTCGCGGGCCTCAAGACCAGCGCCCGCAAGGACGGCGACGACTACGTGATCAACGGCAGCAAGATGTGGATCACCAACTCCCCGTCCGCCGACTTCATCTGCCTGCTGGCCAACACCTCCGACGACAAGCCCCACGTCAACAAGTCGCTGATCATGGTGCCGATGAACACCCCCGGCATCAGCGTCAGCCCGCACCTGGACAAGCTCGGCATGCGCAGCTCGGAGACCGCCCAGGTGTTCTTCGACAACGTCCGCGTGCCGCAGCGCAACCGCATCGGCCACGAAGGCGCCGGCTTCATGATGCAGATGCTGCAGTTCCAGGAAGAGCGCCTGTTCGGCGCGGCCAACATGATCAAGGGCCTGGAGCACTGCATCGACGCCACCATCGAGTACTGCAAGGAGCGCAAGACCTTCGGCAACGCGCTGATCGACAACCAGGTCATCCACTTCCGCATGGCCGAGATGATGACCGAGGTGGAATGCCTGCGCGCCCTGGTCTACCAGGCCACCGAAATGTACGTGAAGGGCAAGGACGTCACCCGCCTCGCCTCCATGGCCAAGCTCAAGGCCGGGCGCCTGGGCCGCGAAGTCACCGACTCCTGCCTGCAGTACTGGGGCGGCATGGGCTTCATGTGGGACAACCACATCTCCCGCGCCTACCGCGACACGCGCCTGGTCTCCATCGGCGGCGGCGCCGACGAGATCATGCTGGGCATCATCAGCAAGCTGATGGGCATCCTGCCCGGTAAGAAGAAATGAGCCTGCCCGCCTGCGAAACCCTGCTGCTGGAGCAGGCGGGCGGCGTGCTCCACGTCACCCTCAACCGCCCGGACGCGCGCAACGCCATGAGCCTGGCCATGGTCGGCGAACTGCGCGCCGTGCTGGCCGCCGTGCGCCAGGGCGGTGACGTCCGCGCCCTGGTGCTGCGTGGCGCCGATGGGCACTTCTGCGCCGGCGGCGACATCAAGGACATGGCCTCGGCGCGCGCCGCCGGTGCCGACGCCTACCGCGAGCTGAACCGTGCCTTCGGCAGCCTGCTGGAGGAGGCCCAGGCCGCCCCGCAGGTGGTGATCGCCGTGCTGGAAGGCGCCGTGCTCGGCGGTGGCTTCGGCCTCGCCTGCATCTCCGACATCGCCATCGCCCACCAGGGCGCGCAATTCGGCCTGCCGGAAACCGGCCTGGGCATCCTGCCCGCACAGATCGCCCCCTTCGTGGTCAAGCGCATCGGCCTGACCCAGGCCCGACGCCTGGCCCTCACCGCCGCGCGCTTCGACGGCAACGAGGCGCTGCGCCTGGGCCTGGTGCACTTCGCCGAGGCCGAAGACGCCGCCGTCGACGCACGCCTCGGCGCCACCCTGGAGCAGGTGCGCCGCTGCGCCCCCGGCGCCAACGCACGGACCAAGGCACTGCTGCTGGCCACCGAGGAACGCGAGCTGGGCCCGTTGCTGGACGACGCCGCCGCCTGGTTCGCCGACGCCGTGACCGGAGCCGAAGGCGCCGAAGGGACCATGGCCTTCGTGCAGAAGCGCAAACCGACCTGGGCCCAGTGAACACCAGTGGTGGATCGATAAAGCGCGATCCACCCCATGCAACACCGTGGCACCCGCAGGTGGATGTCGCTCTTCACATCCACCGCAACACCGAACGCACACAGTCCGGGCCCCGGATGCCCTCCGGTCCCCCAGCAGGAGCACGAAGATGCCCGCATTCAACAAGATCCTGATCGCCAACCGGGGCGAGATCGCCTGCCGGGTGATGCGCACCGCGCAAGCGCTCGGCTACCGCACCGTGGCGGTGTACAGCGAAGCCGACCGCGACGCCCGCCACGTGCAGCTCGCCGACGAGGCGGTGTGCATCGGCCCGGCCCAGGTGGCGCAGTCCTACCTCAAGGTCGAGGCGATCATCGATGCCGCCCGGCGCACCGGCGCCGACGCCGTGCACCCCGGCTACGGCTTCCTTTCCGAGAACGCCGAGTTCGCCCGCGCCTGCGAGGCCGCCGGCATCGTCTTCATCGGCCCCAGCGTCGAAGCCATCCACCTGATGGGCAGCAAGCGCCTGTCGAAGATCGCCATGCTCGAGGCCGGCGTGCCCTGCATCCCCGGCTACGAGGGCGCCGAGCAGGACGACGCGACCCTCGCCCGCGAGGCCGAGCGCATCGGCTACCCGCTGATGATCAAGGCCAGCGCAGGCGGCGGCGGTCGCGGCATGCGCCTGGTGCACGAAGCCGGCGAGCTGGCCGCGCAGATCCGCACCGCGCGCTCCGAAGCGCAGAACGCCTTCGGCTCCGGCGAGCTGATCCTCGAACGCGCGGTGATCCGCCCGCGCCACGTGGAGATCCAGGTGTTCGGCGACCAGCAGGGCACACTCCTCTACCTGGGCGAGCGCGACTGCTCGGTGCAGCGCCGCCACCAGAAGGTGGTGGAGGAAGCGCCCTGCCCGGTGATGACCCCGGAACTGCGCCGCGCCATGGGCGAGGCTGCGGTCAAGGCCGCGGCCTCGGTCAACTACACCGGCGCCGGCACAGTGGAATTCCTCCTCGACGCCGAGGGCCGCTTCTACTTCCTGGAAATGAACACCCGCCTGCAGGTGGAGCACCCGGTCACCGAGCTGGTCACCGGGCTCGACCTGGTGGCCTGGCAGATCCAGGTCGCCGCCGGCCAGCCGCTGCCGCTGGCCCAGGACGACATCCGCCTCGACGGCCACGCCATGGAGGTGCGCCTGTACGCCGAGGACCCGGCCAGCAACTTCCTCCCGCAGACCGGCGACGTGCTGCGCTGGGAACCCGCCCTCCTGCCGGGCATCCGCATCGACCACGGCCTGGTGGAAGGCCAGGCGGTGACGCCCTTCTACGACCCCATGCTGGCCAAGGTGATCGCCTGGGGCGCCACCCGCGACGAAGCCCGGCGCAAGCTGGTACGCGCCGTCGAGGATTGCGTGCTGCTGGGCGTGAAGGGCAACCAGCGCTTCCTCGCCAACCTGCTGGCGCACCCCGAGTTCGCCGCCGGCCATGCCACCACGGCCTTCATCGGCGAGCACTTCGCCGACGACCCGAGCCTCGCCCCGCAGCCGCTGCCGGCCAGCGAGCTGGCCGCTGCGGCCGCCCTGCTCTACCAGGCCTCAGCCGAATCCTGCGCCCACCAGTCCGGCCTGGCCGGCTGGCGCAGCGCCGGCAGCGCGCCCTGGCGCTTCGTCCTGCGCCATGGCGAGCAGAAGCTGGCAGTGGAACTGGACGTCGAAGCCAGCGGCCCGCAACCGCGCCTGCGGGCCCGCGTCGGCGAACAGACTGTCGCCCTGCACCTGCTCGCCTGCGATGGACGCTGGGCCACCCTGGAACTGGACGGCGTGCGTCGCCGCCTGGCCTACCGCCAGGATGGTCCGCGCCTGTGGCTGCACGGGCACCAGGGCAGCGTCGAGCTGCTGGACATCACCCACGAACCAGCCGGCGGCCAGGGCGGTGCCGGCTCCGGCACCGTCAAGGCGCCCATGGACGGCGCCATCGTCGAGGTCCTCGTGGGCGAAGGCGATCGCGTCGCCAAGGGCCAACTGCTGGTGGTGCTGGAAGCGATGAAGATGGAGCACCCGCTCAAGGCCGGGGTGGACGGCATCGTCCGCCGCGTCCAGGCCACCGCCGGCGACCAGGTCAAGAGCCGCCAGGTGTTGGTGGAAGTGGAAGAGCAGCTTGAAGCTTGAAGCCTGAAGCTGGAAGACAAGAGCAGGCTGGTGCGGGCTTCTAGCTTCCGGCTTCCGGCTTTCATGTCCGATAACAACAATTCAGGAGCACTGCAATGAGCCTTTCTGCCAAAACCCTGTTCATCACCGGTGCGAGCCGTGGTATCGGTCGCGAGATCGCCCTGCGCGCCGCTGCCGATGGCGCCAACATCGTCATCGCCGCCAAGAGCGCCGAGCCCCATCCCAAGCTGGCCGGGACCATCTTCAGCGTGGCCGAGGAGGTCGAGGCCGCGGGCGGCAAGGCCCTGGCCCTGCAACTGGACGTGCGTGACGAAGCCGCGGTGCGTGACGCCATGGCCCAGGCGGCCGGGCACTTCGGCGGCATCGACGCCCTGGTGAACAACGCCGGTGCCATCAAGCTGGTGGGCGTCGAGCAACTGGAGCCCAAGCGCTTCGACCTGCTGTACCAGATCAACACCCGCGCGGTGATGGTCTGCAGCCAGGCCGCCCTGCCCTACCTGAAGAAAAGCGCGGGCGGGCACATCCTCAACCTCTCCCCGCCGCTCAACCTCGCGCCCAAGTGGTTCGCCCAGCACGGCCCCTACACCGTCACCAAGTACGGCATGAGCATGCTCACCCTGGGCATGAGCGAGGAGTTCAAGAAGTACGGCATCAGCGTCAACTCACTGTGGCCGCAGACCATGATCGCCACCGCCGCCATCGAGTTCGAGCTGGGCAGCCGCGACGCCTTCAAGCGCTCGCGCACCCCGGCGATCATGGCCGACGCCGCCCACGCCATCCTCTCCAGCACCGGGCGCAGCATCACCGGCCGCCTGCTGGTGGACGAGGAGATCCTCCGCGAACAGGGCCAGACCGACTTCGAGCATTACCGCTTCGATCCCGAGGGCGGCAGCCTGGTGCCGGACCTGTTCCTCGACTGAAGCCCGGCCCACGCCAGCCCCGTGCCGGACTCCGCGCGGGGCGGGCGTCGCTATTTGCCCATCTGCCCGGCGTTCCCCGCGCCACGGTCATACCGCTTTGCCTGAGCGGCTTCTACAGTCGTGAAAGCGCCATTGCCTGCCCACAACAACGACAAAGTGCGAGAGCCATGACCCAGGCCGATCTGATTTCCCCGTTCCGCTTCCTCGCCCGCCTCCCGGGCAATCTGCCACGTGTGCCGCGCATGCTGCTGGGCCTGTACTACACCGGCATACGCAACCGCGAGAAGTCGCTGTCCCTGGGCTGGGCCCTGGAGCGTGCCGCGCAGAAATTCCCCCAGCGCCCGGCGGTGATCGACGAGACCCGGCGCCTGACCTACGCCGAATTCAACGCCTGGGCCAACCGCCTGGCGCACGCGCTCAAGTCCGAGGGCGTGTCCCACGGCAAGGTGGTGGCGGTGATGCTGGAGAACCGCATCGAGGTCCTCGCGCTGCTGGCGGCGCTGGCCAAGCTCGGCGCCATCGGCGCGCTGGTCAACACCACCCAGCGCGGCAAGGTCCTGGCCCACAGCCTGACCCTGGTGAAGGCCACCCATTACCTGGTCGGCGAGGAGCTGCGCGAAGCCTTCGAGGACGTGGAGGCCGACCTGGGCAATACGGCCGGGCGTCGCTACTGGATCGACGACGCCGACACCCGTCGCGACCCGGGCCAGGCGCCGCGCGGCTGGCACAACCTGATGCGCATGGCGGGCGAGCACAGCGCCGACAATCCGGCGGAAACCGCCAAGGTGCGCCTCAAGGACCCCTGCTTCTACATCTACACTTCGGGCACCACGGGCCTGCCCAAGGCCTCGATCCTCAGCCACGGCAAGTGGATCAAGGCCTATGGCGGCTTCGGCCACTCCGGCCTGGGGCTGACGGACACCGACGTCTTCTACCTGACCCTGCCCTGCTACCACAACAACGCGGTCACCGTGAGCTGGGCCTCGGTACTGGCCGGTGGCGCCGCCATCGCCCTGCGCCGCAAGTTCTCCGCCAGCAGCTTCTGGAAGGACGTCGCGCAGTACCAGGCCACCTGCTTCGGCTACATCGGCGAACTGTGCCGCTACCTGCTGAACCAGCCGCCCAGCGAGGAGGAACGCAACAACACCCTCACCTGCATGATCGGCAACGGCCTGCGACCGGCCATCTGGGCCGAGTTCAAGGAGCGCTTCGGCATCGAGCGCATCACCGAGTTCTATGCCTCCAGCGAGGGCAACATCGGTTTCACCAACGTCTTCAACTTCGACAACACCGTGGGCTTCTCGCCGGCCACCTACGCCATCGTCCGCTACGACCTGGAAAACGACCGTCCGGTGCGCGACCACAAGGGCTACCTGGAGAAGGTCGGCAAGGGCGAGCCGGGCCTCCTGATCAGCGAGATCAGCGCCAAATGGCCCTTCGACGGCTACACCGACCCGGCCAAGAGCGAGTCGGTGATCCTGCGGGACGTGTTCAAGAAGGGGGATGCCTGGTTCAACACCGGCGACCTGATGCGCGACATCGGCTGCAAGCACGCCCAGTTCGTCGACCGCCTCGGCGATACCTTCCGCTGGAAGGGCGAGAACGTCTCCACCACCGAGGTGGAAAGCGTGCTGGGCGCCTTCGGCGGTGTCGAGGACGCGGTGGTCTATGGCGTGGAGATCCCCGGGACCAACGGTCGCTGCGGCATGGCCGCGCTGCGCCTGGGCAGCGGCTCGCAGCTCGACGCCCAGGCCGTGGCCGCCCACCTGGACCGTGAACTGCCGCCTTACGCGGCGCCGCTGTTCATCCGCCTGCTGGAGGAAATCGAGACCACCGGGACCTTCAAGTACAAGAAGACCGACCTCAAGAAGAACGGCTTCGACCCGAACCAGGTCAGCGAGCCGCTGTTCGTGCGCCTGCCCGGCGAAGACGCGTTCCGCCCGCTGGACAGCACCCTGCACCAGGCGATCCAGAGCGGGGAGTACCGCTTCTGAACGGCCCTTGCGCGGGGGTCCGGTTGCCAGGCCCGAGTCGTGGGAGCGAATTCATTCGCGATGGAGCATCCGACAACGCGTAGCCAGGTACCGGCGGCAAGTCTTTCGCGGCTGAAGCCGCTCCCACAGGGAGAGCCCGCCGCGAGACCGGAGATGGCCGCGTTGGGCCTCGCTGCGCTCAGCGCCAACCTACGGCACCGCGCCCAACCCGAACCACGGTACCAACCGGCGGGGTGGATGACGCTCTGTTCATCCACCAAGCGTTCTTGCAGCAAGCACCGGCGCCCGCCTCGTGGGAGCGAATTCATTCGCGATGGAGTACCCGGCGGCTCGCCGCCCTGTGCCGGCTGCAGGTCTTTCGCGGCTGAAGCCGCTCCCACAGGGAGAGCCCGCCACAAGAGCGGACATGGCTACGTTGGGCCTCGCTGCGCTCGGCGCCAACCTACGGCACCGCGCGCAACCCGAACCACGGTGCCAACCGGTGTGTAGGGTGGATGGCGCTCTTTCCATCCACCGGCGGAGTACCCGGCGAGTGCGGTAACCCCGCTACTGCTTGAACTCGAACTGCAGTTCCGCCCCTTCCACCGAGCGCCAGTAGTCGTCTTCCTTCTCGTTGGTGAGCAGCTTGCCGTTGAGCTGGAAAGGGCCTTCGGTGGGCGCCTTCTCGGTGAACATCGGCGGCAGCAAGGGCTCTTCGGCCTTGCGCTCCTCCACGATCTCGGGCTCGAGTTTGTCCACCAGGTGCTTGGGCAGGCGCAGGTCGAGTTTGGCCTTGGGCAGTTCGGTCTTTTCCGGCTTGCGTGCATTGCCGGCTGGGCTGGTGGCCGGCTGGGCTGCCTTGGCGACGGGCTTGGCGTCCGCCTTCGGCTTGGTTTCTGGCTTGGCTGCGGGTTTAGGGTCGGCCTTGGCCACGGGCTTGGGCGCCTCGCTCGCCACCTTGGGGGGCTCGCTGGCCGGCTTGGCCGCAGGTGCCTCCTTGGCCGGGGCGGCAGGCTCGGGCTTCGCGACCTCGGTCACCGGAGGCGGGCTGGCGGGTGGTTTCTGCGGTGGCGGCGCTTCCTGCTCGCAGCCGGCGAGCAGGCCCAGGAGCAACAGCAGGTAGAAGGGAAAACGGGTCATGGGCAGTGTGCAAGGCAAGGCATGAGGGGCCATGCTCGCCCCTCGATCCCGCCCTGGCAACCCCGTAATTCGGAACTTGCCAACGCTTTACACCCCTTCCCGGCCGGTGAACACCGCCCAGATCAGCAGGCCGAAGGCCAGGGTGTGGACCAGGCTGCCGAGCAGGTTGATGGCCGCGTAGAAGTACATGGGCTCCGCATCGGGCCAGATATCGAAGGCCAGGATCGGGATCAGCGCGTGCAGGCCGATGGTCATGCCCTGCCATACCAGCAGGATCAGCATGCTGGCCAGGCACAGGCCGGCGGCGCGGGGCTGGGCACGCCAGAAGCGCGCGGCCATGGCGCAGCCGAGCAGCCAGACCACGACGAGTGGCAGCAGGCCGACGGAGCTGAGCAAAGAGAAGATGGCGGAAGGGCTGTCGGTCATGGGGCTCTCCAGGGGGCGAGGTGGGTGGAATCCAGGTGCTGCCAGAGGTCGATGCGCTCCCGCTCCGCATCGGGCAGCCAGAGGGCCCCTTCGCGGCGCAGCGGTTCCGCACGCAGCGCCAGCAGCTCATCGAGGCTGAAACGACGCGGCTCGCCGACATCGTCTTCCACCTCATGGGCGTAGGCATGGATGCGCATGCGCAGGCCCGCGCCATCGAAGCCTTCGAAGCGCGGCATAAGGCCGATGGGATCGGCGCAGCGATACAGGCGGTGTTCGTGAGTATCCAGCACCAGCAGGTGCCAGAGCGGATGGCTGCCGGCCCTTGGGTCGTGGTGCTCGCCGAAGCGGGTCAGCGCCAGGAAGCGGCCATCGGCCGACCAGATCATCGCCGGGCCCAGGTCGGCGATCGCGCAGCCGGAGGCCGTGAGCAGGCAACCGCCCAGGCGGGGCTCCTGCTCACGCAGGTAGCTGTCGGCGAAGCGGCTTTCACAGCCGAACAGCCAGGCGGCATCCCCGCCGCCAGGCGCAGGCAGGACGAAATCCCCCTGCGCGTTGGCAACCGGCGGGCACTCGGCCAGGCGCCAGGCCGGCAACAGGCGCAGCGCGTCGAGGTCGACTGCCACCCGCGCCACCTCGTAATAGAGGCGCTCGCCACCAGCGGCCATGAAGGTGGCGGCCCGCTGTGCGTCCGGGGCCGCCTCGGTGAAGCGCTGCAGGGGGCCGGATTCGTGCCCTTCGGGCAGGCGCCCGAGGACATGGGCGAGGCTGACGACACCCTCTTGGAAGTCATGCAGCCGGGCGATCAGCAAGGGTTGCTCCAGCACCCGCAGGCGGCGCTCGCGAATATCGGCCACCACCAGGCGATGGGGCACGGCCGGAGCCTCGGCGAACGCCACCAGGGCCAGGTAGCGGCCGCAGTCGGAAACGCGGTGGTCCAGGCACCATTCACCGTCGAGCCGCCAGTCACCGATGCGGCAGGCGAAGGCGCCCTGGCGGCCGTCCGCGCCGTCGCGCAACCAGTCCAGGTGGGGCTCCACGCCATTGGCCAGGGCCTGCAGCTTCAGGCTGGCGCCAGTGCGCCCCGCGCCGTCCAGCGATACGCCGAGGCTGAGTTGCGTCAGCCGGTGCTCGCCGGCCAGGGCACGGCCCTGCTCGTCGAGGCCGGCCAGGGTCTCGCTGTCGCTGTGGATGCTGTAGAGGCCGTAACCGAAGCCAAGATGGTCGGTGCCGGCGAAGTCGAGATAGGCGGCGCGCCACAGCTGCCGCCCGTCGATACGCAGCGGTGCGCCCAGATTGAGGCGCGGCTCGCCCTCCAGCGCCTGCCAGGGCTCCTCCAGCTGACGCCAGCCGCCCCCCTCCTCCCACAACCAGCAGTCGTTGCTCCAGCCCCGTTCCAGCTCGGCGACGGGACGCGCGCGGCATACCAGCGCCTTGCCATCCTGCCGCCAGATGACCGCTTCACCGTCGGCCAGCAACAGGCCGCTGGGCTCGTCGTCGAGCACCAGTTCGCAGGCGGGGTTGGCCAGGGGCGCGAGGGGGTTGTCCAGCTCGCGCAGGGTGCCTGGCAGGTGGGGGGCGCCACGCAGGCGGTAGCTGCCCGTCGGGGCTGTGAACTCGCGCGCGGCGGGCAGGTGTGCGGCCCTCTCCGGGCTGAGCCAGAGATCGCCCACCGCGATGAAGTCTTCGCTGCGGGCATCGGCCAGCAAGGTGTCGAGGCGCGCCGCGACGGCCTGGTTGGACACCAGTGGGCTGTGGCGACCGCGCAGCACCTCGCCATCGAAGGCATCCAGCTCCCAGAACTGCGGTCCGTTGGTGCAGTGATGCAGGCGGCGCAGCTGGCGGTCGAAGATCGCCAGGCCCCACTCGCCCCGGGAAGGAATGGGCGCGGCCAGGTAGCGGCCGTCGCTGGAGAAGCACAGCGAGCTGCCCAGCCCCTCCAGCACCACGCCGTCGGGCAGCAGGTGGTCGCACCAGGCGGGCCCGCCCATGGCGATTTCGCCCCAGTTGAAGCTGCGCACGGGTTCGCCTTCGGGCGTCAGCAGCGGGCCGCTGCTGCCCCAGGCGTTAGCGCCCGGCCCGGGCTCGGCAAGGCCCAGGCGACGCTCCCATGCCGCCACTGCGGCAAGGCCCAGGAAGACCGCGACGATGCCGGCGAAGATGCCCCAGTAGCCGGGCAGCAGCCGCCCCACACCGATGCCGAAGCCGATCATGGCGCAGGACAGTTGCGGACTGATGCGCCGGGCCAGCGCCTCGCGCCCGGTGTATGCCGCCAGGCCCAGGGCGAGAACGTGCAGCAGCACCAGGGCCGCCGACAGCGGCAGGGGCAGCATGGCGCAGAGGACGATGGGCAGGAGGGTCAGCGCGAGCTGGACGCACAGCTCCAGCAGCAGGCGACCGAGGCTCTTGTCGTCGTGCCCGGAAGATGAAAGGGACAATCACGCGCTCCTTGCACGGGTCGCGGTCCCGGCGGTGCTGGTTCACCGCCGGGGCCGGACTAGCGGCGTTCCCCGAGCCGTTCCAGCTCGGCCTCGATATCCAGTTGCGGGTGATCCTGGCGCAGGCGCGCCAGCAGCGCGTCGGCGGCCTGGGTGTCGCCCTTCTCGCGCAGCGCCAGCAGCTCTTCGAGCTGTGCCACGAGCGTCTCCTCCTTGGCCTTGGCCGGCGCCGGGCGCGGCTTGGCGGCCAGCGCGGGGGCCTCGGCCTTCAGCGCCTCGGCGGCCTGCTCGTGCACGTCGGCCTGATCGCCCAGGGCCGCCACCGGCGCCTGGCGCTGGGCTTCTTCGGCCAGGCGCGAGGCGGCCATCTTCTTCGCTTCGCGGATCATCACGGGTGCCGGTTCAGGCGCGGTGGCATAGCCGGCCACGTCCGGCTCCGGCGCGGACTCCAGGCTGCCCGCCACGGCGGTGGCCTCGCTTGCGCGGGCCATCGGCGCAGCGGCCGGGGCGACGGGCACGATGGGGGCAGGCGCCCCCATGGCCGCCGGGGCCGGGATGCCGCTTTCGTGGTCGAGTCCGGGGCGATCGAGGTTGCGCCAGGTGAGGCTGACGCCGATGCCCAGGCAGGCCAGGCCGGCGAAGGCTACGGACCAGCGCTGGCGGCCACCGGGGCCGAACAGCCAGGCGTGCAGGCGCTCGCCCAGGCCTGGCCTCGCGGGACGCACGGCATCGCGGGCCGCGGCGAGGATGCGCGCATCCAGCTCGGCGGAAGGCTCGCCGGCGTCATGGGCACGGAAGTGGGCGAGCAGGTCGCGCTCCAGCCCATCCGGCTTGCGTGGCTCCTGGTTCATGTGGATACCTCCTCGGTGGCGGCCGGATCGGCCAGCAACCGACGTAGCTTCTGCAACGCGTAGCGCAGGCGGCTCTTCACCGTCTCGGCGGGCGTGCGGGTCATCTCGGCGATCTCGTGCAGTTCGAGGTCGCCATGGGCGCGCAGCAGGAACACCTCGCGCTGCTCGCCGGGCAATTCCTCCAGCGCGGCCTGCAGGCGCTGGCGATCACGGCTGAGGCTCAGCTGCTCCTCCGGGTCGTCGCTGCTCCCCGGCAGGGCATCGCCATGCAGCTGCTCGTCGAACTCGTCGACGCGCCCGTGGAGCCGCCCGTGCTTGCGCCAATGATCGATCAGGCGGTTGCGGGCGATCTGGTAGAGCCAGGTCTTGAACGCCACCTGCTCGCGCTGCTCGGTGGCGCTGCGGATCAGGTTCAGCCAGGTTTCCTGGAAGATCTCCTCGGCCAGGCCGGCGTCGCCGCACAGCCCGCAGAGAAAACGGTAGAGGCCGAGGCGATGGCGTGCATAGAGCACGCCAAAGGCCTCGGCATCGCCGTGTCGGTAGCGCCGCAGCAGCGCGGCGTCGTCATCCGTGATGGGTTCGCTCAAGTCACTCGATCCGTGCCTGTGAAGGAGTTGGATTTTGCAGGCTTTGTGCGAGTTCGACCAGTTGCACGAATTCGCCGCGCAAGCCGAAGCGATCGTCGCCACGGGCGCCACGGGCCAGCGCCAGGGTGTCGTTGAAGCCGAAGCTGCCGGTGTACTGCCCGCCCTTGAGCTGCTGGGCGAAGGCGGCCACGGCGGCGGCGAAGCGCAGGTCTTCGCTGGCCCCGGCGATCGCGGGCACCTCGGCGGCGGCGATGGGACGCTCCAGCAGCTTGCTCTGCTCGCTGCCCGGCGCCTTGTAGCGGATGCGCAGCCAGGCCAGCTCGGAAGACTTGCCATCGGCCTTCTGCGCCTGCTGGTAGCGCAGCGGCTCCAGCCAGCCCTTGCCGCCGGCCGGGACGATCTCGTAGAGCGCGGTGACGGTGTGGCCCGCGCCGATCTCGCCGGCATCGACCTTGTCGTTGCTGAAGTCTTCGCGCTTGAGGGCGCGGTTCTCGTAGCCCAGCAGGCGGTATTCGCTGACCTGGGCGGGGTTGAATTCGACCTGCAGCTTGACGTCCTTGGCCACCACCTTGAGGGTCGAGCTGAGCTGGTCCACCAGCACCTTGCGCGCCTCACGCAGGCTGTCGATGTAGGCGTAGTTGCCGTCGCCGGCATCGGCCAGTTGCTCCATCAGCTGTTCGTTGTAGTTGTCGGTGCCGAAGCCCAGGGTGGTCAGCGAGACCCCGCCCTTGCGCTTCTCGGCGGCCAGTTGCTTGAGGCTTTCGAAGTCGCTGATGCCGACGTTGAAGTCGCCGTCGGTGGCCAGGAGGATGCGGTTGATGCCGTTCTTCACCAGGCCCTTCTGCGCTTGGGCATAGGCCATCTGGATGCCGGACTCGCCTGCGGTGGAGCCGCCGGCGGCGAGCTGGTCGATGGCGGCGCGGATCTTCGCCTTCTCGCTGCCCGACGTGGATTCGAGCACCACGCGGGCCTCCCCGGCGTAGGTGACGAGGGAGACGCGGTCCTCGGCGCGCAGCTGGTCCACTAGCAGCTTGAGGGTGCCCTGCACCATGGGCAGGCCGTCACGGCGGTCCATGGAGCCGGAGACGTCGACCAGGAACACCAGGTTGGCCGGCGGCAACTGCTCGACCTGGGTGTCGGAGGCCTTGATGGCAATGCGCAGCAGGCGCGCCTCGGGGTTCCAGGGCGAACGCGCCAGCTCGGTGCCGATGCCGAAGGGCACGTCGCCCTGGGGCAGCGGGTAGGCGTAGGGGAAGTAGTTGACCAGCTCTTCCAGGCGCACCGCGTCCTTGGGCGGCAGCTGGCCGCCATTGAGGAAGCGCCGGACGTTGGCGTAGCCGCCGGTGTCGACGTCGATGCTGAAGGTGGAGACCGGGTCGCTGGCCACGGCATGGATGGGGTTGTCGGCGAGATGCGCGTATTGCTCGCGGCCCTCGTCGCGGTAGCCAGCGGCCAGGGCGTCGCTGAGCGGTGCGGCGGCCACGGGCATGGCCATCGAACCCGCCACCGCGATGGGGGCCGCGCGCTTGGCCATCGGCGCCGGGGCATAGGCGGCATTCGGCTCGGCGGCGGGCTTGGCCAGTTCCTGCAGGCGCGCGTCGTCGTTGGCGCTCACCGAACCGCTGACCTCGGCTTCGGCCTTGGTCTCGCTTGCACCGGGCGTGGTGCCGGATTCATGCCCCTGGCAGGCGGCCAGGGCGAGCAGCAGGCCGGCGGCGAAACCGGCGGCGAGGGGTTGGCGGAGCAGTGCGGCGGGGGTGGTCATGGCGGGTCTCCTGGGGACGGAATGTCCATACGCACCAGTAGACGGGGGCGGCGATCAGGTCGGGTTAAAGCGTGATGAAATTATTTCCGGGCTGGGCGCGGGGCGTGGGAGCGAATTCATTCGCGATGATCGCCGTGCCAGGCCATCGCGGTTGAAACCGCTCCCACAATAGGGCACCGGGCTTCAGCCCGGCGCGCCTGGTGTCAGAAGAAGCTGCCGGCTTCCTGGCACAGCTGCTTGGCGAGCATGCCGAGGGTCATGATCGCGCGCTCCGCCTCGCGGTTCCACGGGATGCCGCAGTTGAGCCGCACGCAGTGGTTGAACTGCTCGGTGTTACTGAAGATGAGCCCCGGCGCGATGCTGATGCCCTGCTGCAAGGCGCGCACGTGCAGGTCCTTGGTGTTGACCTTGGCGGGCAGGCTGATCCACAGGATGAAGCCGCCGTTGGGCCGGCTCATCTGCGTGCCTTCGGGGAAGTACTGCTGCACACCCAGCTGGAAGGCGGTGAGGTTCTTGCGGTACTCCTGGCGGATGTAGCGCAGGTGCCGGTCGTAGCCACCGTTCTCCAGGTAAGCGGCGACGCCCATCTGGGTGACGCTGCAGGCGGAATGGGTGCTGAAGGTCTGCAGGCGCTGGATCTCGTCCTGGTACTTGCCGGCGATGATCCAGCCGATGCGCACGCCCGGCGACAGCGTCTTGGAGAAGCTGGAGCAGTAGACCACGCGCCCTTCGCGGTCGTGGGCCTTGAGCGCCTTGGAGGGGCCCTGCTCGAACATCAGCTCACCGTAGATATCGTCCTCGATGATCTGGATGTCGAAGTCCGACGCCAGGCGCAGCAACTGCTTCTGGCGCTCCTCGGGGATGGTGCCACCCAGGGGATTGCTCAGGCGTGAGGTGAGCACCAGCGCCTTGATCGGCCACTGGTTGGCGGCCAGCTGCAGGGCCTCGAGACTGATGCCGGTGGTGGGGTCGCTGGGGATCTCGATGACCTTGAGGCCGAGCAGGTCCGCCAGTTGCAGCAGGCCGTAGTAGGTGGGCGACTCGGCGGCGATCAGGTCGCCGGGACGGGTCAGCACGCGCAGGCTCATCTGCAGCGCATCGACGCAGCCATGGGTGATCACCACGTCGGTGGGGTTGACCACCACGCCGGCGTCGCGCATGCGGATCGCCACCTGGCGGCGCAGCGGCTCGAAGCCGGGGCTGAACATGTAGCTGAAGGCGCGCGGGCTGTGGAAGCGTGTGACCTTGGCCAGTTGCTGGTGCAGCGCGCGGACCGGGAGGTAGTCCACATGGGGCACGGCGGCGCCCAGGGGGAAGACGCCTTCGCGGCGGGACTCGGTGAGCACCTGGTTGATGATGCTCGCGCGGGTGACCAGGCCGGGGCGCTCGACACGGGCGATGTCCGGGGTGGACGCGGTCAGGGCCGGGGTCTGGTGCACGTAGAAGCCGGATTGCGGCCGCGCGCGGATCAGGCCCTGGTCCTCCAGGTTGGCGTAGGCCTGCAGCACGGTGGCATGGCTGACATTGAGCTGCGAACTCATCTTGCGGACCGAGGGCACGCGCTCGCCAGGCTGGTAAACGCCGCGACGGATGTCTTCGGCCAGTTGCTGGGCGATACGTTGATAGAGCAACAGATTGGTCATGGCGGCGGCACCTGGTTCACTGGACCGAAACAGTACCCGAGCAGTAACAAATTGCACCGGTACAGAGCGTGGAATTGTGGGCCATACAGTGCGCTTTCGCCAGTGACTGTATCGTTTCACTCCGACGGGCCCACCGCTTCCGGCGCAGCTGTACGGGCAATAAAAAACCCCGGGGGGCCGAAGCCGCCGGGGTCTTTCGAACGCTTGCCGTCAGCGGCGCTCGCCGAGCTTGCCCTTCTCGTCGGAGAACACGATCTCGACGCGGCGGTTCTGCGCCCGCCCGTGGGAGGAGGCGTTCTCGGCTACGGGGAAGGCTTCGCCGTAGCCCACCACTTCCATGCGCTTGGCATCGATGCCGAGGTCGCCGAGCACGTCGGCCACCGCCTGCGCACGATCGCGAGACAGGACGAGGTTCTCTTCTCGGGCACCGCTGCTGTCGGTGTAGCCCTCGATGCGCACGACGCGACGCGGGTTGATCTGGAGGAACTGCACCAGCTTGAGCAGCGTGCGGTTGGCCGAGGCCTTGAGTTCCGCACGCCCGGTGTCGAACAGCACGTCGCCCAGGGTCATCACCAGGCCGCGGTCGGTCTCGGTGGCGGCGAGGCTGACCATCTGTTCTTCCATCCAGTCGCCCTGCTGCTGGACGCTGAGCAGCTTGGCTTCGCGCAGGGCCAGTTGCAGGCGTTCCTGGTCCACCTGCAGCTTGGCGGCACGCTCCTGGTTGAGGTTGAGCTCGCTGTGCTGGCTGGCGATCTCGCTGTAGCGCTGGCTGAGGTAGGCGTAGTGCTCGACATCCTGGTCATTGCCCAGGTAGTTGGACAGGCGCTCGGCGCGGGCCAGGGATTCGCCGGCGCGGATCACGTCCTTCGGCGCGCTGCGCAGCACGTCCGGGTCTTCCTTCACCTGCTGGAAGCGGGCACGCGCGGCCTCCAGGCTGTCTTCGGCGCGCTGCGGGCTGGCACAGCCGGCCAACAGGCCAAGGCCCAGCAGGAGGCCGCCGAGGGCGATGCGATGGCTCATTGCAATTCCCCCAGTTGCTTGCGCAGGCGATTGATGCGGGCACTGAGGTCGGCCAACTGGGCCTTGCTCTTCTCGGTCAGCACCTTGGACTCGGCCAGGCGCGCATCCAGTTCGGCCTGCTCGGCGAAGATGCGGGCACGCTTGTAGTCCTGCTCGCCCATGTTCTTCTGCGCGCGGGCGAGTTTCTCTTCGGCCAGCTTCATGTCGGGGCTCTGCTCGGCGCTCGCACCCACGGCGCGGGCCTGGGCCACGGCCTGCTCGGTGAGGCGGAGCTGCTCCACGGGAGCGGGGTCGTTGGCACAGCCGGCCAGCGCGAGGACGGCCAGGCCGAGGGCCAGAATGCGTTGTTCGATCACGAGGGATTCCTAGGGTTTCGGGGCGCTGGCCGGCTGCAACTGCTGGGCCTTCCAACGCTCGAGATTGCGCTGCAAGAGGACTTGCGGCACACCTGCGGCGGTCAATTCTGTCATTTTTTTCGCGAGTTGTCCGCGCAGCCAGGGATCGTTGCAGGCCGAGTTGTGGGACAGGGTCAGGTACAGGCCCTCGCTGGAGATCGGCGGTTCCAGCGCCTCGAGGTCGTCCGCCATGCCCAGGGTATCGGCCAGGGCGAGGCCCGGGTAATGCTCGTAGAGCACGTACTCGGTGCGCTCCAGCACGAGCTTCTGGTAGGCCTGGGTCAGGCTCGGGACCTCTTCGAGGGTCAGGTTCGCCTTGGCGAAGGCGTCGAAGGCCTGGCCGAAGCTGTTGTTCACCAGGGTGCCGCCGGTATGGCCGAGCAGGTCCTGCCACTGGGCGTAGGGGAAGCCGTGGCCGCGCTTGACCCACACGACGCTGGGCGTGTCGAGGAAGGCCGGGTGGATGTAGTCCATGGTCTCCAGGCGCGGCAGGGTGAGGAAGGCGCCGGCGATCAGGTCCACGCGACCGGTGCGTACCTCATCCTGGGCGCGGGACCAGGGGCCGGTATAAAGGATGTCGATCTTCAACCCGAGTTCGTCGCCCAGGCGCTTGAGCAGATCGGCGTTGGCACCGACCAGCAGCTTGGGGTTCTGCGGGTCGCGCCACAGGTAGGGCGGATATTCGGGGTTGCCCGTGGCGACCAGGCGCTCGCACTTGCCAGCCGCATGACCCAGCCCCGGCAGCGTGGCCAGGACCAGCAACAACGGAGCGATGAAGGGGCGTATGTGCATCAGGGACTTCCTGGACCGGACCTTGGTTTGGGCGATGCAGCCACTGCGCTGCATCGCTCTAGCGTCATGCTAGCTTAGGCGAACTGCAATAATTTTTTGCGATAAGGACGCGCCATGAAAAAACTGCTTGTCGGACTTGTGACGGTGCTGGCAGCCCTGGCTGCCACCCTGTACTTCTCCCCCGCCGCCCTGATGACCACGGCACGTTTCGTGGAGTGCCAGCTGGCGGGGCTGTCCACCCGCAACGTGACGGTCGGCGACCTGGATATCGCCTACTACGAGGGTGGCCCGGCCAGCGGCGAAACCATCGTCATGGTCCACGGTTTCGGGGCCAACAAGGACAACTGGCTGCGCATGGCGCGACACTTCACCGAGCGCTACCACGTGATCGTCCCGGACCTTCCGGGCTTCGGCGACAGCAGCCGCCCGGCCGGCAGCTACGACGTCGGCACCCAGGCCGAGCGCCTGGCCTCCTTCATCGCCACGCTGGGCGCGGGCAAGGTGCACCTGGTGGGCAATTCCATGGGCGGGCACATCGTCGCCCTCTACGCCGCGCGTTATCCACAGCAGGTGCGCTCGCTGGCGCTGTTCGACAACGCCGGGATCACCGCCCCGCACAAGAGCGAGCTGTACGAGCGTCTGGAACGCGGCGATGCCAACCCGCTGGTGGTGGCCTCGGTCGCGGACTACGACCCGTTGATGGATTTCGTCTTCGTCGAGAAACCGGCGATCCCCGGCTCCCTCAAGCGCTATCTCGCCGAGCAGGCGGTGGCCAACCGCGAACATTACGATCAGGTGTTCCAGCATCTGGTGCAGCGCTACGTGCCGCTGGAACCGGAGCTTCCGAAGATCACCGCCCCTACCCTGCTGCTCTGGGGCGACCGCGACCGCGTCCTGGATGTCTCCAGCATCGAGGTGATGAAGCCATTGCTGGCCAAGCCCAGCGTGGTGGTGATGAAGGACTGCGGCCACGTGCCGATGATCGAACGCCCCGCCGAAACAGCCTCGCACTACAAGGCCTTCCTCGATTCGCAGTGATTCCCCGGGCAACAAAAAACCCGCTCGATGAGCGGGTTTTTCGTGGGTGCGGAAAGCTGGATCAGACCAGTTTTTCCAGCTCCGGTACGGCTTCGAACAGGTCAGCCACCAGGCCGTAGTCAGCCACCTGGAAGATCGGGGCTTCTTCGTCCTTGTTGATGGCGACGATGACCTTGGAGTCCTTCATGCCCGCCAGGTGCTGGATGGCACCGGAGATGCCGACCGCGATGTACAGCTGCGGAGCGACGATCTTGCCGGTCTGGCCGACCTGCATGTCGTTCGGCACGAAACCGGCGTCGACGGCAGCGCGGGAAGCGCCGACGGCAGCGCCCAGCTTGTCGGCCAGCGCGTACAGGTGCTTGAAGTTGTCGCCGTTCTGCATGCCGCGGCCGCCGGAAACGACGATCTTGGCTGCGGTCAGTTCCGGACGGTCGGACTTGGCCAGTTCCTCGCCAACGAAGGCGGACTTGCCAGCGTCGCTACCGGCGCCGACGGCTTCGATGGCAGCGGAACCGCCTTCGGCGGCAACGGCGTCGAAACCGGTGGTGCGCACGGTGATGACCTTGACCGAAGCCGAGGACTGCACGGTGGCGATGGCGTTACCGGCGTAGATCGGGCGCTTGAAGGTATCGGCGCTTTCGACCGCGATGATCTCGGAGATCTGGTCGACGTCCAGCTGGGCGGCGACGCGCGGCAGGAAGTTCTTACCGTTGGTGGTGGCGGGAGCCAGGATGTGGCTGTAGCCCTTGCCCAGCTCGGCGATCAGCGGCGCGACGTTTTCCGGCAGCTGATGAGCGAAGGCGGCGTTGTCGGCAACCAGGACCTTGGAAACGCCAGCGACCTTGGCGGCGGCTTCGGCAGCGGCGCCGACACCGGCACCAGCGACCAGGACGTGGATGTCGCCACCGATCTTCTGGGCAGCGGCAACGGTGTTCAGCGTGGCAGCGGCCAGGGCGGCATTGGTGTGTTCAGCGATAACCAGGATAGTCATTTAGATTACCTTCGCCTCGTTCTTCAGTTTCTCGACCAGTTCAGCCACGGACTTGACCTTGATGCCGGCGCTGCGGGCAGCAGGCGCTTCGACTTTCAGGGTCTTGACGGTGGAAGCGGTGGAAACACCCAGGGCGTCCGGGGTGACGGTGTCCAGAGGCTTCTTCTTGGCTTTCATGATGTTCGGCAGCGACGCGTAGCGCGGCTCGTTCAGGCGCAGGTCGGTGGTGACGATAGCCGGCAGGTTCAGGGCTACGGTCTGCAGGCCGCCGTCGATCTCGCGGGTGACGTTGACCTTGTCGCCGGCGACTTCGACCTTGGAGGCGAAGGTGCCCTGGGCGTAGCCGGTGAGGGCACCCAGCATCTGGCCGGTCTGGTTGTTGTCGCTGTCGATGGCCTGCTTGCCAAGGATCACCAGCTGGGGCTGTTCCTTGTCGACGACGGCCTTCAGCAGCTTGGCGACGGCCAGGGAGCTGAGCTCTTCGGCGCTTTCGACCAGGATGGCGCGGTCAGCACCGAGGGCCAGGGCGGTACGCAGCTGCTCTTGAGCAGTGGCCGGGCCAATGGTGACGACGACGATTTCACTCGCCACGCCTTTTTCCTTCAGACGGACGGCTTCTTCCACGGCGATTTCGCAGAAGGGGTTCATCGACATCTTGACGTTGGCGAGGTCGACGCCGGAGTTGTCCGCCTTGACGCGAACCTTGACGTTGTAGTCGACCACTCGTTTGACAGCTACAAGAACCTTCATGGATTCCTCGTTACTCTCCGGTGAATAAGAATGTCGCCAAGGACGAGCCTCTGGCGGGTGATGCTCGTCGGCCGGAACCGACGGTCAGCCCATACGGCGAGCGCAAAACCGCCCGTATCTTGACCGTAACGCCTAATCCGGTCAATACGGGAAAATACCCCGCCATAAGCCGCAGAGCCTTATCCTATCAGGCTTCTACAAAATTCAAACAAACGTTTGTATTGGACCGGCCAAAGGGTGTGGATATAATGCGCCAGCTCTGGTCAGGGATCGAGCCTAGCCCTCCCACATAAAACATCGAAGAGAGCCTTGAGGAGAATGACTGTGGAACGCGAATACATGGAATTCGACGTCGTCATCGTCGGCGCCGGCCCTGCTGGCCTGTCCGCCGCCTGCCGACTGAAGCAGAAGGCCGCCGAAGCTGGTCAGGAGATCAGCGTATGCGTGGTCGAGAAAGGTTCCGAAGTCGGCGCCCACATCCTCTCGGGTGCCGTGTTCGAGCCGCGTGCGCTGAACGAGCTGTTCCCTGACTGGAAGGAACTCGGCGCCCCGCTGAACACCCCGGTCAAGCGCGACGACATCTATATGCTCAAGGATGCCGAAGGCGCGATCAAGATCCCCGACCTCTTCGTGCCCAAGACCATGCACAACGAGGGCAACTACATCATCTCCCTGGGCAACCTGTGCCGCTGGCTGGCCCAGCAGGCCGAAGGCCTGGGCGTCGAGATCTACCCGGGCTTCGCCGCCCAGGAAGCGCTGATCGACGAGAACGGCGTGGTACGCGGCATCATCACCGGCGACCTCGGCGTGGATCGCGAAGGCCATCCGAAGGAAGGCTACTACACCCCCGGCATGGAACTGCGTGGCAAGTACACCCTGTTCGCCGAAGGCTGCCGTGGCCACATCGGCAAGCAACTGATCAAGAAATACAACCTGGACTCCGAAGCCGACGCCCAGCACTACGGCATCGGCATCAAGGAAATCTGGGACATCGACCCGGCCAAGCACGAGCAGGGCCTGGTGGTGCACACCGCCGGCTGGCCGCTGTCGATCATGGGCACCGACAACACCGGTGGCTCCTTCCTCTATCACCTGGAGAACAACCAAGTGGTGGTCGGCCTGATCGTCGACCTGTCCTACTCCAACCCGCACCTGTCGCCCTTCGACGAATTCCAGCGCTACAAGCACCACCCGGTGATCAAGCAGTACCTGGAAGGTGGCAAGCGCGTGGCCTACGGTGCCCGTGCCATCTGCAAGGGCGGCCTGAACTCGCTGCCGAAGATGGTCTTCAAGGGCGGCGCGCTGATCGGCTGCGACCTGGGCACCCTGAACTTCGCCAAGATCAAGGGCAGCCACACCGCCATGAAGTCCGGCATGCTCGCGGCCGAAGCGGTGGCCGAAGCGCTGCTGGGCGGCAAGGAAGGCGGCGACGAGCTGACCACCTACGTCGACGCGTTCAAGGCCAGCTGGCTGTATGACGAGCTGTTCCGCAGCCGCAACTTCGGTGCCGCGCTGCACAAGTTCGGCCCGGTCATCGGCGGCGGCATCAACTGGCTGGACCAGAACATCTTCGGCGGCAAGATCCCCTTCACCCTGCACGACAACGTGCCGGACCACGCCTGCCTGAAGAAGGCCAGCGAAGCGCCGAAGATCAACTACCCGAAACCCGACGGCAAACTCAGCTTCGACAAGCTGAGCTCGGTATTCCTCTCCAACACCAACCATGAAGAGGAACAACCCTGCCACCTGAAGCTCACCGACCCGAGCATCCCGATCGCCAAGAACCTGCCGCTCTACGACGAGCCCGCGCAGCGTTACTGCCCGGCCGGCGTATACGAGGTGGTGACCCAGGAAGACGGCGAGAAGCGCTTCCAGATCAACGCGCAGAACTGCGTCCACTGCAAGACCTGCGACATCAAGGACCCGGCCCAGAACATCACCTGGGTCGCGCCCGAAGGCACCGGTGGCCCGAACTACCCCAACATGTAAGCGCGACGAACGAAAAAGGCCCCTCGGGGCCTTTTTTGTTGCCTGCGGGAAAAGCCCCGGTCAAGGCTCCTCGCCGATCGGGAAGAACTGCCCACCCGACCACAGGCCCAGCCAGTTGCGACCATCGACCTCGCGCACCACCGCCAGCTCCACCAACTGGTAGAAGACATTGCGATGGATCAGCGCCTCCAGGTTGGTGCGCACATGAACGTAGGGCGCCGGCTCCTGGGTGACCGGGTCGGTCTCGACACGGATCGGGTGCTCGGCGCCCGCCTCCACCTCGTCCTCGACATTGGTGACGAAGCGCAACACCTGCGCCTCGCCCTCCCCGCTCACCTCGACGCTCACCGCCACGAAGGGCGCGTCGTCGACGGTGATGCCGACCTTCTCCACCGGCGTGACCAGGAAATAGTCGTCGCCATCGCGGCGGATGATGGTGGAAAACAGCCTGACCATCGGCTTGCGGCCGATGGGCGTGCCCAGGTAGTACCAGGTCCCGTCGCGGGCGATGCGCATGTCGATATCGCCGCAGAAATCGGGGTTCCACAGGTGCACCGGCGGCAGCCCCTTCTCCTTGGGAATCTGCGCCAGCAGATCGCCGGCCTTGCCCGGGTCGTTCATCACATCCTCCTCAGCGGCTCAGCCCCATGAGGCTGCGCGCATATTGTCTCAACGGCGGCCCGATCAGGTCCTCGGGCTTCTGGTCATGGAAGGTGAACAGGCCACCGCGATGGGTGATGCGCGCCGTGTCCACCAGATAGCGGTTGCCGGTCTCGATCAGCATCAGCTGGATCACGCCATTGTCGACGCCGAGCCGGTCCAGCGCCTCCTGGTCCTCCCACTCCTCCAGCGTGCCGATGCGATCATCGGCATCGGCGAAGCGGCTGTACAGCAGGTAGTTGGCCCCGAGCGAACGGGCCTCGCTCATCGCCTGCTCCAGGCTCACCGGCTGGCTCGCACGGCGCACCAGCGGGAAGTATTCGACGAACCCCTTGAAGGCCTCCTCGGCCACCACGTTCGCCTTGGTGTGGGTGCCGCCCTGGGGCATGAAACTGCTCTGGGCGATGTAGATGAACGAATCCGGCTGCAGCCGCCAGGACATCGAGCGATAGGTCTCGCTGTGATCCAGCAGCCCGGCGTCGCTCATCTGCTCGCGAGCGCCGAGGGTCATGTCGCTGACCTTCATGCAGCCCCCGAGGGCCAGCAGCGCCAGCAACAGCATCAAACTACGCATTCTCAATCCTCCACGGCCGGCGACGAAAAACCGGCACTCGGCGCAGCGATGCAGCTTCCGCGCCATCACGTACTCCGCCGCCAATCCGGGCCGCCCCCGTAGCCCGCCGCACACCCTCGAACGCCTGCCAGCGCGCCCGCACGAGCCGCTGCCGCGCGTGGCGTCCCTGCGCCAGGGTGCGCAACGGGCTTTCCATCCGGGGCACCGCACCGTCGAAACCCTGGCGCGAATCGCCCCCTGCAAGAGCTGACCCCGGGCGCCAGGAGAAATTCAGGCGGCACAGCCTCCCTCAACCGCGCCGGAATGTCGATATCGCCCCCCTCAGAATCCCTTAAGCTTCGACGCGCAGAGTGAAGCCTCCCCACTCCATCGAGGACTTCATCATGCGCTACCTGCTGCTTCCCGCCCTGCTCATCGCCAGCACCGCGGCCCTCGCCTCCCCCCAGTGCACCACCGCCGAACGCTCCACCTGGAAGGACCCCGAGCAATTCCAGGCACAGCTGAAGGAACAGGGCTACCAGATCAGCAAGTTCAAGATCACCTCCGGCAACTGCTATGAGATCTACGGCTTCGACAAGGACAAGCGCAAGGTCGAGATCTATCACGACCCGGTCACCGGCCAGCCGGTCAAGAGCCGGGTGGAAAACTGATGGGCGGAGCGACCATCCGGCTCTGGGACCCCGTCGTCCGCGTGTTCCATGCCTCGGTCGCCGGCGCCTTCTTCGCCAACTACCTGTTCACCGAGGAAGGCGACGCCTGGCACACCTGGCTGGGCTACTACGCCTGCTTCTGCCTGCTGGTCCGGGTGCCGTGGGGTTTCATCGGCCCACGCAGTGCCCGCTGGCGCGACTTCTGGCCCACCCCCGGACGCCTCGCCACGCACCTGCGCGCCCTGCGCAGCGGCGCGCCGCACCACCGCCTGGGGCATTCGCCCCTCGGCGCGCTGGTGATGATCCTGATGATGCTGTCCATGGCACTGCTCGGGCTCACCGGCTACCTGATGCAGGAAGTCGATGCGCTGTGGGGCGCCGAATGGCCGGAGGATGCGCATCGCTGGATCGCCAACGGCCTGGCCCTGCTCGTGTCGCTGCACGTGGCCGCCGCCGTGTTCGAAAGCCTGCGCGTACGCGACAACCTGCAGCTTTCGATGATCACCGGCCGCCGCCGCCCGCTACCGGGCGACGACGAGCCCCACTAGGCTGCGGGGCGCCCGGCCGCCTCCGCGAAGGGAAACTCCAGGGTGGCCCGGGCTCCGCCGCCGGGCCGGTTTTCCAGGCGGACGGCGCCGCCCAGGTGTTCCATGATGGTCCGCACGATGGGCAGCCCGAGGCCGGCCCCCCCTTCGTGGCCATCGCTGAAGAAGCGTTCGAACACCACCGCCAGGCGATCGGCCGGAACACCGGGCCCCTCGTCCTCGACCGACAGCTCGACATGCCCCTCGCGGACGATGAGGCCGACTTTCACCACGCCATCGACCGGCGAGAAATTCACCGCATTGCTGACCAGGTTCTGCAGGGCGATGCCGATGCTCATCGCGTCGCCCCGGACATGGCAGGTGCCCGGCTCGATATCCAGCACAGGCTCAACGTTGCGCTCCAGTATCCAGGGCGTCATCTCCACCAGCGTGTCCATGGCGACCTTGGCCAGGTCGACATCCTCCAGGTGGCGCTGGCCGAGCCGCGGCTCGATCCGCGCCAGGGTGAGCAACTGGTTCACCACCCGGCTCAGCCGATCCACCCCGCCGATCAGAAAGCCCAGCGCCCGGGCCCGGTCTTCCTCGGTCCGGGCCTCCTCCACGTTCTGTGCATGCAGGCGGAGAATGGCCAGCGGGGTGCGCATCTCATGGGCCGCGTCGGCGATGAAGCGCTGCTCACGCTTGAGCAGGTCGGCGACCTGGCTGAGCAGCCGGTTGATGGCGGCCTGCATCGGCTCCAGTTCGCTGGGCAGGGGCGCCAGTTGCAGGGGCTCGAGCGACTTGGCATGGCGCCCGCGGATGACGTTCGCCATGTTCTGCAGAGGCTGCAGCCCCGAGCCGATGGCGAACCACACCAGCAGTGCCAGCACCAGAGCGCCGAACAGGAACGGCAACAGGGTATGGCGGACGATGCGCCCGACCAGGTCGCCGCGGACATCCTTGCGCTCACCCACCCAGATCGACACCTGCTGCGCCGGCACCGGCAGCAGGAAACCACGCCACTGCTTGCCCTCGATGACGATGTCGGAAAAGCCCGGAAGGCGTTGCGAAGGGTCGATCCGTGGCGCACTGGGCGTATGGACCAGAAGCTCGCCACCGTCGCGCCAGACCTGGAACGCCAGCTTGTTCTCGTAGGGGTGCCCGACACCCGGTCTGCCGGCCTGGCGCAGGGCCTCGTCGAACGCATCGTAGAGCCGCCCCCGGTCGGCGGGCGCGAGCGGCAGGCTCATCACCCCCTGCAGCAGGCGAGCGTTCTGGGCCAGATGGGCATCGTAGACCTCGGCGATCTCGTGGCTGCTGTCGCGGTAGTTGTAGTGCGCCAGGAGGCCGGTACCGAGGATAAGCAGGATCACCACCCGCCAGAGGGTGCGTTGCCGCAACGACGTCATAGTCTGTTTTCCACCAGGTAACCGATCCCGCGGACGGTCCGTATCAGCTCGCTGAACAACTTCTTGCGCAGGTGATAGATGTGCACCTCAAGGGTGTTGCTCTCCGCCTCCTCGTCCCAGCCATACAGCAGCTGGGTCAGGCGCTCGCGGCTGAACACCTTCCCGGGTTGCGCCAGCAGCTCGTGCAGCAGCAGGTATTCGCGCGGGGTCAGCAGGACAGGCCGGCCCTGGTAGTGGACCTGCTGCGAGACGGGATCGAGACTGACGCCGCCGTGTTCGATCAGCACCTTGGCGCGACCGCTGCTGCGACGCAGCAGGGCGCGCAACCGCGCCTTGAGTTCGTTGAGGTCGAAGGGCTTGATCAGGTAGTCGTCGGCGCCCGCGTCGAGGCCGGCGATGCGATCCTCCATGCCATCGCGCGCCGTGAGCACCAGCACGGGGAGCACCGACCCGCTGCCACGCAGGCGCTTGAGCACATTGATGCCATCCATCCGCGGCAGGCCGAGATCGAGAATCACCAGGTCGAAGTTCTCCTGGGTCAGTGCATGCAATGCGCTGGCGCCATCCTGCAGCCAGTCGATGGTGTACCCCTCCTCGCGAAGGCCCGTCCGCAGGCCCTCCCCCAACGCAGTGTCGTCTTCAACCAGCAACAGGCGCATGCCCAGTCCTATTTGTCCTTGAGGGTCTTGAGTAAAGCATTGATCTCCTCCCGCCGCCCCTGGTCAGCCAGCTCGCGACCGGGCCTGGGAGCGGCCTGCAGTGCGCGCTCCAGGGCCTGCCTCGACTCGGCGAAGCGGTCCTGACGGTACAGGTGATCCCCCCAGAAATACAGGCTGTCGATGCCGTCGGGATTCAGGCGCAGCGCTTCCTGGAGCAGCGTCTCGGCCTTCTCGGCATCGCCGAAGCCGATGGGCCAGCCGGGGACTCGATCATAGAGGGCGGCCAGGCTGGTGTAGGCGGAACCCTGCAGGGCCCTGGGGTCCAGCGCCAGCGCCTTTTCGAGGCTGGCCCGGGCGTCCTTCACCTTGCCCAGCGCCCCGAGGCCACCTTCGGCGCCGGCCCAGCTGCTGGTGACGATACCGTTCCAGATCCAGGCCTCGGCGGCGGTCGGCTGCTGGCGGGCGAACGCCTGGGTGTCGGCAGCCAGCCTGGCGAAGGCCGCAGCACGTTCCGCCTCGGCCGTGCGGTACTGGATCTGCGCCCAGCGCGTCTGGATATCCGCCAGGCGCTGCTGACCCGCTTCATCCAGGGCGAAGGCGAAGGATGAAGCGAAAAGCAGGCCGATGAGCATCAGTCGTTTCATTTGCCGATCTCCCCCGCCCCCGGGCGGCTGTGGTGACGAATCAATGGCAGCTGCTTGCGCAGGGCACGGTCGACCAGCCCCGGCAGCAGGTGGTTCAGGCGCACGAAGAGTTTCTCCGGCCAGCCCAGGTAGAGCTCGCGGAGATTGCGCTCGATCGCTTCCAGCACCGCGACGGCGACATCGCCGGGATCGTCGGTGCCGACCTTGAGGGCATCGTTGAGCGCCCTGGCGGCAGCGCCGTTCATCGCGGTGCGGGTGGCGCGCGGCGCGACATAGAGGACATCCACCGCCGTGTCCGCCAGCTCGCGGCGCAGGGCTTCCGAGAAACCGCGCAGGGCGAACTTGCTGGCGCAGTAGGCCGCATAGCCGGGGTAGCCGATCGAGCCGTAGGTGGAGCCGATGTTGGTGATCAGCGCGTGCTCCTGCCGGCGCAGCAGCGGCAGCAGCAGGCGGGTCAGCTGCAGGGTCGCCTTGACGTTGAGGTCGAGCAGCTCCGCGATGCCCTCCTCGCTGGCCTGTTCGAACAGCGCGAAGTGATTGATCCCCGCTGCGTTGATCAGCAGGTTGGTCCCGCCCATCTGCCAGGCAGCACTCAGCACATCCTGGCGTCCGGATGCCTGGTTGAGGTCGGCCTCCTGCCAGCGCAGTTGGTTGGGGAAGCGCTGGCGCAGCGCCGCCAGGCTGCCCTCGTGGCGACTCACCGCCAGGACCTGGGCACCCGCCTCGCACAACTGCCCGGCCAACTGCAGGCCGATGCCCCCGCTGGCGCCGGTGAGCACGGCACGGCAGTCAGACAAGCGCATGACGCACCTCGTCGCGGACGCTGGCGCGCGGCAGGCCACGGAACATGTCCGCATAGAGCCCGTAGACGACCCTGGAGGTCTTGATGACGGCCTGCTGGTCCTCCGGCTGGTCGAGGCGGTCCATCAACTGGCGGTAGGTGGCCATGTGGTCCTGGTCCAGCTCGCCGTGGGAGCTCAGGTAGCTGAAGGCATTGGCGGGCAGGCCGAGGGACGTGCGGATGCTGCCCGCCGCATGGGTGGCCAGGGCGATGCTGGTGCCCTCCAGCACGTTGACCATGCCGAAGAGCCCGACCGGGTTGTGCCGCGCGATGGTGTCGTAGAGGTAGGCCACCATCAGCTCGATGGGAAGCGACGGGCTGCCGTTGCGCACCTGCTCGGGGTCGCCGCCGCAGACCTCGATGTCATTGAGGATCCACTGCTCGTGGCCGTACTCCTCGTCGATGTATTCGCACACCGCCTTGCGCAGCCACTCGAGCCGGCTGGGCAGGCGCGCACCGCAGGCCATCATCAGGGGCGCCGTGTGGCGGACGTGGTAGTAGGCCTGGGTCAGGAAGGCGATGTAGCCCTCCAGGCTGACGGTTCCGCCCAGGGCATCGCGGATCACCGGGACGCCGAAAAGGGTCTGGCGCTCCTCATGGGTTGCAGCTTGCAGCGAGTCGAAGAAAGACATGGTGGGCCTCATTCGTTGGCGAGTTGGTTGAGAAGGGTCTGGTAACGGACGTAGATCGCTTCGCGACGCGGCCGGCCGTTACCGGTGAGCAGGCCGTTGGCGGATGTGAAGGGTTCGGCCAGCCGCACCCAGCGGTGCACCCGGGCGTAGTCGGGCAACTCGCGGTTGCAGCGCTGCACGGCGGCCTCCAGCTGCGCGTCGGTCGTCTCCGGCGACAGCGGCCAGAGCAGCGCCAGGTTGTGGGCGAGCCCCTCCCCCTGGACGTAGGCCTGGAGGATGGTGCCGTCCTGGGTCAGCTCGGCCTCGACCCACTCCGGGTTGACGTTGCGACCGAGGCTGGTGATGAACTGGTTCTTCTTGCGGCCCAGGATGTGCAGGTAGCCCTCCTCATCGAAGTGCCCCAGGTCGCCGGTCGGCCACCAAGGAGAATCCGGCGGCGGCTCTCCCAGGTAGCCGAGCAGGGTCGAGCCACGCACCAGCACCTCGCCATCCTCGGCCAGGCGCACCTCGACATGGGGCAGCGGACGCCCGACCGTACCGGGGCGGTTGGCCTCCGGGCGATTGAGGCAGACCACGGACGCGCACTCGGAGAGGCCGTAGCCCTCGAACACCGGCAAGCCGATGGCCTGGGCACGCGCCAGCAGGCTCGCCGAGACCCGCGCCCCGCCCACCGCGACGAAGCGCAATGCACCGATCTGCGTGAGCCCGCGCTCGATGGCCGTGACCAGGCCCAGCAACAGTTGGGGCACGAGGATCAGGCTCTGCGCGCCACTGAGCAGGATGCAGCTCAGCAGCCGCTTGAGGTCGATGCCGCTGGCCCCGCTCATGCCCAGTTGGTCCAGGGGCAGCAGCGTCACCTCGGCGCCGGCGATCAGCGCCGCGTAGACGCCCAGGTTCTCGAGCAGCACGCCCAGCGGCAGCACCGCCAGGTAGCGGCTAGGCCCCGTGGAGCGACTGGCGGCTTCGAGCTCCCGCGCGACACGCAGCAGCGACTCGGCCGACAGGCATACCCCCTTGGGCGTGCCGGTGCTGCCGGAGGTGTAGGTGATCTTGGCAGTGGTCGCCGGCAGCAACGCCGGGGAGCTCACCGGGCGCTTCCAGAATCCCTCGCTGAACAGGTAGCCCAGCGCATGCAGCTCGTCGGTCAGCGCTTCGCCAGCGAGCACCAGTGGCGTCTGGCTCAATTGCAGGCAATGCGCACGCTGGGAAGCACTGAAGAACGGCGGCAGCACGATGCAGGGGCGCTCGCTGAGCAACGCGGCCAGGTCCCACAGCAGGGCCTCGGGGCCATTGTCCAGGAGCAGCGCGATGGGCCCCGCCGGCTGCGCGCGGAGCCGCGACTCGCGCAACGCCAGCTCATCCAGCAGTTGCGCATAGGTGTAGCGGTGTTCGATGCCACGTATCGCGCAACGTTGCGGCTCGCGCCCGGCATGCTGTTCCAGGAGCTGGCGGAACCAGCGGGTATCAGGCCGCATTACCGTTCTCCCCCAGCAGCAGCGGGAAACCCAGGCGCTGGAAGACGCCTCGACGCTCCAGCTCGGAATGGCCGTGCTGGATGTCCCCGGCGAACACCTGCGGGCGCTGCTCGTAGTAGGTGCCCCAGTTGCTGCCCGGGTCCTCCAGGCGCTCGGCATCGGCGCGGCCCAGCACCATGGGTTCGAGCCCGAGGCGGTGGAAGCTGTTGACCAGGGTGGAGGTGCCGGTGAACGCCACCCAGCGCAGGCCTCTTGCCGCCAGCAGCCAGGTCACGGCGATGATCAGCAGCCGTGCGCCACCGGCCGACAGCGACGCGAGATTGCCGACCTCGACCAGGGCCGCCCGGGACACCTCCCCCACCCGCGGCGCCAGCGCAGCCTCCATCGGCTCATCCAGGTACTGCTCGAGGAACAGTTGCCCGGTGCTGGCCAGGCGGATGCCCACGGCGGCGTCGAGGGTGCCGCGGCCGTCGTAGAGTCCGAGCATCTCCGGCAGGAAGTGCTGGATATCCGCACCATGCGCCTGTTTGAAGCCACGCTGGACGAACGACTCCAGCTCCGCGCGCCCCGGGTCTCCCTGCAGGTTCAGGTCCAGGAAGGCGTGGCGCTCCCCCAGGCTGCCGAAGTGAAGCGGGAACAACGATTCCCATTGCGACTGGATCATGTCTGGCCCCCAACGTGCGTTTCGATGGGGGCGAGTATCCGCAGCCAATCTGAATGGAGTCTGAAGCGTGCCCGTGCGGTTCATCGGGCCGGAACCGATCGGCGAAAGGCCGAGTCGCACGCGACGTCATTTGCCCGGAAGTCGGGCAAAGGGCCATCTATAGTGAGGAGGCAACAGCGAGACGACGTCTTCTCCATCGAGAGAATGATGTCACAGTGATACTAGGCATAAGTACGCTGGCGCCAATACGGATAAAGACAGGAAAGTCAGGGCTCGAAGCATCCTACCCAGGCCGCTTCGAACACCCACCGGCGTGAGAACTCGAGCGGATGAAGGCACAGCCGTGGATCCACATCGCCATCTGGATGGCATTGGTACTGCTCTCGGGCCTGTTGCTCAGCGCGCTGGCCAGCCTCCAGCAGGTCCGCTCCATCGACAACCACGTGCAGGAGGCCCTGAAGGACGAAAGCCGCGAGGTAGAGGGCGACCTCATGTCGCGCCTGCGCATCTACGAGTTCCGCCTCAGGGGCTGGCGCGGCGCCGTCCATATGCTGGGCATCGACAATGTCACCCTCGACCTGTTCACCCGCTACAGCCGGGCGCGCAACCTCCAGGAGGAATTCCCAGGAGCCCGTGGGTTCGGTTTCATCCGCCGGGTGAGGGTCAACGAGGAGGCGGAGTTCCTGCACAGGGTCAGGGCCGATGGCCAGCCGAACTTCACCATCCACCAGTTCGCCCCCTTCCAGGGCGAACGCTATGTGATCCAGTACATCGATCCGCCGGAGGTCAATATCGAAGCCATCGGCCTGGACATCGCCTCCGAACCCCTGCGCCGGCTCGCCGCGCAACGCTCGATGCTCAGCGGCAAGGCCACGCTCACCGCGCCCATCACCTTCATCAACGAATCCAGGGAGGCCTATCGCTCCTTCCTGTTCCTGCTGCCCGTCTACAGGACCCCGGACACCCCCGCCGACCTGCCCTCGCGCCATGAGGAAACCCTGGGCTGGAGCTACGCCCCCCTGGCGATGAGCGAGGTGATGACCGACCTCGACCTGCCCGTGGACAGCCTCCACCTGGCGATCTACGACATGACCGACGCCCCGCAGCGCAAGCTCATCTTCGAGACCCACCACCAGAGCCCGGATGGCGAGCTGGTCCAGACCTACAGCTTCGAACGCGAGGTCTACGGGCGCACCTGGCTGTTCCAGGTCAGCGCCCATGCGGCCTTCGTCGAATCCCTGGACCCCGTGCACCCCGCCAGGGTGTTCGTGGTCGGGCTGCTGGCCAGCCTCCTGCTCACCGGCATGGTCGGCACCCTGCTGCTGTCACGCCAGCGCCAGCACCAGGTGATGGCCGGCCAGGCGCGGCTGGCGACCATCGTCGAGAACTCCAGCGACGCGATCATCGGCGAGGCGCTGGATGGCCGGATCATCACCTGGAACCGTGCCGCCGAGCAGATGTTCGGCTACACCGAGGCGGAGATCCTCGGCCGCCCCCTGGCCCCCCTGCTGGTCCCGCAGGAACGCCTGGCCGAGGATGAAGCGCTGCTCGAACGGGTGGCACGCGGGGAACGCGGCCCGACGCTGGAGACCCAGCGCCTGCACAAGGATGGTCGCCTGATCGATGTGACCATCACCTGCAGCCTGATCCGCGAGGCCGACGACAGCATCCTCGGCGCGGCGAAGCTGATGCACGACATCAGCGACCGCAAGCGCGCGGAGAACTACCTGCGCCAGTTCAACGCCAACCTCGAGCAACAGGTCAGCGAACGCACCGCCGAACTCTCCCGGGTCGCCGGCCTGCTGCAGGCGGTGCTCGACGCCTCGTCCGAGGTGTCCATCATCGCCGTGGACATGCAGGGCGAGATCGTCGTCTTCAACCGGGGCGCGGAACTGCTGCTGGGCTATACCGCCGCCGAAATGATCGGCATCCGCAATCTCCTGGACTTCCACCTGCCAGAGGAGGTCCAGGCACGTGCGGTCGAACTCAGCCGCGAATACGGCCGCCCCATCGAGGGGATGGAGGTATTCCGTTGCAAACCCGACGAGCAAGGCGCGGAAACACGCCAGTGGACCTACATCCGCAAGGGGGGCTCGCAGATCCAGGTGTCCATGGTCATCACCTCCATTCGCATGGAAACCGGTGCGATCATCGGTCACCTGGCCATCGCCCAGGACATCACCGAGCGCCTGCGCAACAGCGCCGAGCTTCTTGCGGCCAAAGCCTCGGCCGAAAGCGCCAACGCCGCCAAGAGCCTGTTCCTGGCGAACATGAGCCATGAGATCCGCACCCCCATGAACGCGGTCATCGGCATCGCCCACCTGTTGCAGGGCACGCGCCTGGACGAGCAGCAGGAGAAACTGCTCGGCAAGCTGCAGATCGCCGGGCGCTCCCTGCTGGGGATCATCAACGACATCCTCGACATCGCCAAGATCGAGGCCGGCGAGATGCTTCTGGAGAACAGCCCGTTCCGTCCCCATCGGCTGTTCGGCGAGCTCGCCGAACTGTTCGCGCCCCAGGCCGAAGCCAAGGGCCTGCGGTTCGAAGTCAAGGCCGATGCGCTGCCCGAACAACTTGCCGGCGACGCGTTGCGACTCAATCAGATCCTCATGAACCTGATCGGCAACGCCCTCAAGTTCACAGCCGCCGGCGGCATCGAGGTCAATGTCGAATGCGCCCACGAGACCGACGTACGCTGCTGGCTCTGCATCAGCGTCCGGGACACCGGCTGTGGTATCGATGCCAAGGTGATCGAGCGGGTGTTCTCCCCCTTCACCCAGGCAGACACCTCCACCACCCGTCGCTTCGGCGGCACGGGATTGGGCCTGTCGGTGGTACGCGGCCTGGCCGAGAAGATGGGCGGGACGGTCGGTGTGCGCAGCACCCTCGGGGTGGGCAGCGAATTCTGGGTACGCCTGCCGTTCGATCCGATCATCGACGAACAGGCCCTGTCGGATAACGCGTCCAGCCTGGATGTGCTGGTGGTGAGCCAGGACGAGAGCGAACGCCAGCGACTCACACAGCTGTGCCGCTCGCTGGGCTGGCGAGCCACCCCATTCTTCAGACGGGAAGACCTGCTCGAACACCTCGGGCAACGGCTCGCACGCCGCCATCCACTGGCCGATGTCCTGCTACTCGACCACTTGGCCGGCGACGATGTGCTGGAGACGCTCGAACAGCTCAGGGCATTGCTGGGACGCGAACGCATGCCCAGCAGCGTGGTGTTCTCGGCGCCACGGACATCGGCTGCACCCACCCTGGAAGATGCACTGGTGGACCATCACGCCCGAACGCCACTGGACGGCTCCGATCTCTACAACGCCATCGCTGCCGCCAGCCTCGGGCATCCCAACGGCCACGGCGAGAAACTGATCCACGCCACCGAGCTGGACATCACCCAGGCCCGGTGGCTGGAGGGCATAAGGCTGCTGCTGGTGGATGACAGCGACATCAATCTCGAGGTGGCCAGTCTCATGCTCCAGCAGCAGGGCGCCGAGGTGCAGACCTGCATGAACGGCCGCCAGGCGCTGGATTGTCTGCGCGAGGACACCACCGCCTTCGATGTGGTGCTGATGGACCTGCACATGCCGGAAATGGACGGGTTCGAGGCCACCCGCCGACTGCGTGGCGAACTCGGCCTGCAACGACTGCCCGTGCTCGCTCTGACCGCCGGAGCGTTGCCGGAAGAACGTCGGCAGGCCAAGGCGGCCGGAATTGACGAGTTCCTCAGCAAACCCCTGGAACCCAAGGTGCTGATCCGCGCCATCCGCCGGGCGGTCCAGGACTCCCGGGGCGCTCCCCTGCCCATACGTCCGATCGAGGCGCCCACCGGGCCTTCCCGCCCCTGGCCGACGATAGAAGGCATCGATACCGTTGAAGTCGCCCAGCGCATGAGTCACGACCTGGAGCTGTTCAACTCCTCGCTGCGGCGGCTGTTCAGCGAGTTCGGCGAATTCCGCGACGACGAAGCGACCCGGCGGCGCCTGCAGGACGACCCGCCCGGGCTAACAGCGCGCCTGCACAAGCTCAGGGGGTCGGCGGGCATGCTCGGTGCCCGGCGCCTTCACAAGCTTGCAGGTGAGGCGGAGACCCTGCTGCGGGTCGAACCCGACGCCCCACACCTGCCGGTACTGCTCGGGCAGTTGGTGGGGGCCTATCTCGAACTCGAACGCCAGACGGGCGTCATCGAGGCGATCACCCTCCCCCGCAGCGACGCGGACCACCTGGCAGCGGGCCCCGCGCTGGCGAGGCTGATCGACCACCTGCGCGACCACGACATGGCCGCGCTGGAGCAGTTCGCCCAGGCATACCCTGCCATCCAGGTTTCGAGCCAGGCGCTGGCCGAACAGGTCTGGCAGGCGATCGACAACCTGGACTTCGAACAGGCGTTGCACCTGCTCGAGTCCGCAGGCCTCGTGGCCAAGGAGTGACCCCCATGGACTACACACCCTCCCTGCTGATCGTCGATGACGACACTTCAGCGATCCGCATCCTCAGCAAGGCGATCGGCAGTCTCGGCAAGGTCCGCTTCGCCACCAACGGCCCCGATGCACTCCGGGCGGCACAGGAGCAAAGGCCCGACCTGGTCCTGCTGGATGCCGAAATGCCCGGCATGGGCGGCTTCGAGGTCTGTGAACGGATGAAGACCGAAATGGAACTGCGCGACGTCCCGGTCATCTTCATCACCAGCCACACCGAGGCGAGCATGGAGGAAGCGGGCCTCGCCCTGGGCGCGGTGGACTTCATCGGCAAGCCCATACGCCCCGCCATCGTCAATGCACGGGTGAAGACGCACCTGCACCTGAAGCTGGCCATGGACCGGCTCAACCTGCTGGCGCAGACCGACGGCCTGACGGGCCTGGCCAACCGTCGCTTCCTCGATCAGACCATCGAGCGCGAATGGCTGAGGACCCGCCGCAACGGGCAACCCTTCTCGTTGCTGCTGATGGATATCGACTATTTCAAACGCTACAACGACCGTAACGGCCACTTGCAGGGCGACCAGTGCCTGATCGCCGTCGCCCATGCCCTGCGCGCCTGCATCAACAGACCCGCCGACCTGGTGGCCCGCTATGGCGGTGAAGAGTTCGCCGTGCTGTTGCCCGAAACCGATCATGTCGGCGCCTGCCGCATAGCCGACCAACTGGGGGACGGTGTCAGGCACTTGAACATTCCCCACCCCGACAGCCCACACGGGAACGTGACGGTTTCAATCGGCGTCGCCAGTTTCGATGAAGAAAGTCCCAGTTGGCCGCATTCCAGTGAAAGCAATGAAGTCGTACCGAACATCGCAAGACTTCTCGAGTTTTCGGATGCCGCCTTATATGAGGCCAAGGAAGCGGGACGGGATTGCAGCCGATTCAGGAACATCGAACTTGCAGCGTTGATGCCAGCGAGCGATACGGGCAGGCAGGAAGCCTAGGAGCGTGCGGAATTCAAAAATGCCTGAAGATTGCACGCGCCGTCGAAATATTCGATGCGACACGGCTCGACTGGATTGGCCATACGCAGTTGAGCCGTGCTTGCAATCAATAACGGCCACTACATTCAGCTGAAAATCATTATCAGCCATCCAACTTCCCACTAAAGTCTTATACCGCCTGTCGCCCATGGAAATACCGTAGAAATAGTCGACAATACGATAAAAGCACTTTGCCATCAGTGCTGTAGGAATAGGAACTTGCAACTGCTGTAACGACGACGAGTCATCGTGGCCTTATTGAATTCACGCACTTTTCACAAACGGCTCGTTAAACATCCGCCCATGACCTGAAACTTCTATCGGGCACTCATATCGCCACACGCCCGTGCAACTGGGGAGATCATCATGTTGATTCGCTCGTTACGTGTATCCACCCGGATCAATTTTGGCTTTGCAGTTCTGGTCACGTTGCTGATGCTGGTCGGGGTAGGCTCTCTGATGCAAATGCACCAGATGCATGACAGCTCCGAAGCGGTCGATGGGAACTGGCTGCCCAGCATCATCGCCCTAGGCCACATGGACGACGCGACCCTTCAGCTTCGAGCCTCTACACTGCGGGCCCTGGTGACCTACGACGAGGCTGCCAGAAACCGCCTGGCGGCTGACGAAACGGCACTGCAAAAAGCCCGGGACAGTTACATCAGGATGATTTCGAGCGATGAGGAGCAGCGGCTCTTCGACCGGTATCTCGAGGACCTGCGCAGCTACATCGATGTCCGCGGCACAGTGGTCCAGCACTTGGAAACCGGTGACAAGGACGGCGCCCAATCACTGGTCACCGCCAAGCTGAATGAGTTGGGCAGTGCACTCAGTAACGATCTCGCCGCACTGATAAGAATCAACGAGGAGGGAGCCAAGCAGGCCTCGACGGCCAGCACCTCTGCCTTCCAGCGCGCCAACCTGCTTGTCGTGCTGATTCTTGTCGGAGCCGTCGGACTGGCCGTCATCCTCGCCCTCCTTCTTTCACGAAGCATCGTGCGGCCGCTGAACCAGGCGGTCGAAGTGGCGAGCCAGGTATCCCAGGGCGACCTGAGCCGGGATATTCCGGTGGAAGGGCACGACGAGGCGACTTCCCTAATGAACGCCCTGCGCGGCATGCAGCAGAACCTGCGGCAGACCATCAGCCTCATCGCCGACTCCTCCACCCAGCTCGCCTCGGCCTCCGAGCAGTTGCATGCGGTGACCGAAGACGCCAACCGGGACCTTGTGCAGCAGAACCAGGAGATCGAGCAGGCGGCCACGGCCTGCAACCAGATGAGCGCCGCGGTGGACGGGGTGGCCCACAACGCGGCCACGACCATGGACGCCTCGCGGCAGGCCGATACCGCCACGCGCCATGGCCGCGAGCAGGTGGGTGAGACGGTACGCTCGATCAACGCCCTGGCGACCGACGTGACCAGCAGCGCCGAGCGTGTCGAGAAGCTCGCCCGGCAGATGCACGATGTCGGCAAGGTGCTCGACGTGATTCGCTCGATTGCCGAGCAGACCAACCTCCTGGCCCTCAACGCCGCCATCGAGGCCGCCCGCGCCGGGGAACAGGGGCGCGGCTTCGCGGTGGTGGCCGACGAAGTTCGCCTGCTGGCACAGCGTACCCAGCAATCCACCCACGAGATCGAGCAGATGGTGAACCAGTTGCAACAGGAGGCCAGCGCCACAGTCGCGACGATGCAGGGCAGTACGCGCCTGGCCCAGACAACGGTGAGCCTTGCCCAGGCCGCCGATGGGAGCCTGGGCGACATCGCCCGCACCATCGCCTCGATCAACGAACAGAACGTCCAGGTGGCCAGCGCTGCCGAACAACAGGCCGCAGTGGCCCGCGAGGTCGACCGCAGCCTGGTCAACATCCGCGATCTGTCCACCCAGACCTCGGCTGGAGCCAGCCAGACCCGCGCCTCCAGCCAGGACCTGTCACGCCTGGCGGTGGAACTCAAGTCCGCCGTCGCCTCGTTCCGCCTGTGACGGATCGCAATAGCCGCCGCTGCGCTTATCTCGAGTCGTTCTGATCGCTCGGGATCGGCGCAGCCCCGGCTGGGGGGAGCCTGACCTAGCCTCTGGATACGGCACCTTCCGGCGCATCGCGCAAGGAAAAGGAAATGAGTGGACTCGCCCGCAAGATCGGCCTGCGCCAGTGGATCTGGAAAGCGTTCGTGCAGAGCGCGCTGCTGCCGCTGATCCTGGTGGAAACCGTGCTGATCGCCTGCTACCTGCTGAGCAACCAGCAGATGCGCGACGCCCAGATCGCCTACCTGCAGCAGAACGCACTCGACAGCCTCGGTGCCACGGCCAACCAGAATGCCCAGATCATCCAGGACCACCTGGCGCACATCGCCAGCAACACAGAACTGTTCGGCCACCTGGTGGGGCTGGCACTTTCCACCCCTTCCGTCGCGCCCATCGAGAAGCTCGCCGTCACCGAGGATGGCGCCCATTACAGCCCCGAGGACCTGGGCGGAGCCGCATCCTTCTACTCCAGCCTCTCGCCTGCCGGAACACAGAGCCAGGCAAGGGCTCAACGGCTCTCGATGCTCGACCCGCTGATGAGGGAAATGCAAAGCCATCAATCGCTGATCTCAAGCATCTATTTCAATACCTGGGACAGCTACAACAGGATCTATCCGTGGTTCCACACCGAACTGCAGTACCCGCACAACATGCGCATCCCCGACTACAACTTCTATTACCTGGCGGATGCGACCCACAACCCGGATCGCCTGCAACGCTGGACCGACGTCTACCTGGATCCTGCCGGCAACGGCTGGATGGCATCCTCCATCTTCCCCGTCTACCGCGATGACTTCCTGGAGGGCGTGGCCGGGATGGACCTCACGGTGGACGGCATCCTCCAGGAGATCGGCAAGCTGCATATCGGCTGGGGCGGTTACCTGCTGCTCGTCAGCAAGGACATGAACATCCTGGCGCTGCCCCGTGCGGCGGAGCATGACTTCGACCTGCGGGAGCTGACGGGACATACCTACCAGGAGGCGGTCCGCACCGAACGCTTCAAGCCGGACGACTTCAACCTGGAGCGGCGCCCCGATACCAAGGCGCTGGCCCGGCTGCTGGCGGCCAGTCCCAGCGGCCATGCGGAGATCACCCTGCGCGGCAAGACGCACCTGGCCGCCTGGGACGAGATCCAGCCCGCCGGGTGGCGCCTGGTGGCACTGGCGGACAAGAGCGAAGTGATGGCGGCGACGAACTCGCTGGCCGGCCACTACCAGTCGATCGGCTACCTGCTGATCGCCGGGATGATCGGCTTCTACCTGTGCTTTTTCACCTACATGTGGCTGCGGGCGAGAAGCCTGAGCGAGAAGCTGCGGGACTCGATCGACGCCATCGCCGAGATGCTGAGAAGGATCGGCAGGGGTGAATGGCACCCGAGGCGTGCGGTGTCCTCTATCCACGAACTGGACCAGATGGCCGAATCCGTGATGGTCATGGGCGAGCAGCTCAGTCTCAGCGAAATGCAGCGCAGCTCGGCCCAGCAGCGCCTGGAGCTGGTCATCGAAAGCGTCACCGCCGGGCTCTGGGAATACGACCTGGCGAGGGACCGCCTGCTCTTTCGCGGGGAGTTCTGCCAACGCTTCGGTCTGCCTGACAGCGAGCTGGGCCGGGCGGACCTGTTCTCCCGCATAGCACCCGAGGACGTCCCCAGGCTCGACGCCGCACTGCAGGGGCTGCGGATCGGCAACCTCACCCGCATCGACCTCGAGCTGCGTGTGCTCGGCCCCGACGAGTCGCCCCTCTGGATGCTCTGCCGCGGCCGGATACTCCATCTGGAGCAGGAGCCGGACAGGCGTCTTGCCGCCGGCACCTTCGTGGACATCCAGGTGCTCAAGCAGGTGGAGGAGGACCTGCGCTATCGCACCCGCGAGGCCCAGGCCGCCAGCCAGGCGAAATCACGCTTCATCTCCAGCATCAGCCACGAATTGCGCACGCCGCTCAACGCGATCCATGGATTCGCACAGCTGCTGCGCATGAAGGCCACGGAGGAGCAGGCGGACACGCAACCCCTGGACGAGATCCTGCTGGCCAGCGGGCACCTGGGGCAACTGGTCGACGACCTGCTGGACTGGTCCAGCCTGCAGGCCGAAGCCCCCAGGCTCAACCTGCGCTCGGTGGAGGTCGGCGCGCTCATGCTCGAATGCTCGGAAATGATCAGGGCGCAGGCGGAAACGGCGGGCCTCGACCTGCAGGTGCTGCTGCCGGACGAGCCGGTGCATGTCATGGCCGACGCCAGGCGCCTGCGCCAGGTGCTGATCAACCTGCTTTCCAACGGCATCAAGTACAACCGCCCCGCCGCCCTGCTGGCGATGGGCACGGAAACCATCGGTGATCGCCTGCGCCTCTACGTGGAAGACGGCGGCGAAGGTGTCGAGCCGGATCTGCAGAAGGCGCTGTTCGAACCCTTCCAGCGCCTGGGTAAGGAAAACACCTCCATACAGGGCACCGGGATCGGACTGTCGCTGTGCCGTGAACTGGCCGAGCTGATGCAAGGCAGCATGGGGCTGCGCAGCGAACCGGGCGTGGGTAGCCGGTTCTGGATCGAGCTCGCCCTCGCCCGCGCCCCCGAGGAAATGCTCAGGGACATTGGGCCGAGGCCGCTGCACGTGTACTACCTCGATGATCACCCGGCGAGCCAGCAGCGAGTGAACCAGGCACTTGGCAGCCTCGCCAAGGTGACGCTGATCGAGCACGGGGACAGGCTCGCGCAAGAGCTGGCGAAGGGGCTCCCGGACCTGCTCCTCATGGACTGCAGAGTGCCGGGCGCCGAGGCGACCGATCGCCTGAAAAGCCTCCCCGGAGGCAGCGATATCCCCGTCATCCTGCTCAGCGAAGCGCCGGACCATCGCTCCCTGCAGCACTACCCCTTCAAAGCGGTGCTGAGGAAGCCGATCAATATTGGCGAGCTGCGTGAGCTGGTCAGCTCAATGATGATTCAGGAGGAATCAGATGTTCTCTAGCATCTCGCCGGAAACCCGCATCGTCATCATCGACGATATCCAGACCAACCTCCGACTGTTGGAATCCAGCGTCAAGGCGTTCGGCCTGCGCCATATCATCAGCTTCACGGATTCCGCCGCGGGCCTGGAATGGGTGAAGTCCAATCCATGGGATCTGCTGCTGCTCGATCTGGACATGCCACCCCCCAACGGATTCGAGATCCTCGGACACCTGCGCGACCGGAACCGCTCACGTTGCCCCGTGATAATCCTGACCGCTCTGGACGACCCGGAGAGCCGGCGCCGAGGCCTCGAACTGGGCGCGAACGACTACCTCACCAAGCCGGTGGACCTGCCCGAGCTGCTCCTGCGGATGCGCAGTTGCCTGAGCCTGGCCCACGCTACCGCCAGCCTTGAACAACTCAATCAGGACCTGGAAAACAAGGTCAGGTCGCGAACGGCGCAACTGGAGGAAAGCTACCGCTCGGCGATTCGCGCCCTGGGCAGGGCCGCCTGCTACCGCGACAACGACACCGGTAACCACATCATGCGCATCGGGGAATCCGCCGCCATGGTGGCCACGACGCTGGGCATGCCCGCCGCCTGGTGCGAGACGATTCGGTTGGCGGCTCCGATGCATGACCTGGGCAAGATAGGTATCAGTGACGACATCCTCCTCAAGCAGGGCCCGCTGACGGCAGAGGAGCGCAGCCAGATGATGGAACACCCGGTGATCGGTTACACCATTCTGCACGAGGACCCTGGCACCGAACTGAGCGAAATGGCGGCCGAAATCGCCTACTGCCACCACGAAAAGTGGGACGGCAGCGGCTACCCGCGCGGCCTGGCGGGCGAGGCCATCCCTCTCTCGGCGCGGATAGTCGCCCTTTGCGATGTCTACGATGCGCTGCGCATGGACCGCCCCTACAAGCGGGCCTGGGATCCCGATCGCGCTCAGGCATACATCAGGGAACAGGCAGGGAGCCACTTCGACCCGGCGCTGGTGATCGCGATGGTCGCCTGCTTCCCCGATCTGGAGGCACTGCTGGCGGCCGACCAAGCGTACGAGGAACGCAAGCGCGCGACCTGAACCGGCGGCGCTGCGCTCATCGGGAGCGGGTGTTCAGCCGCCGATGATCTTCATGACGGTGACGCCGCCGGAGAAGGCGATGTCCTGTTTGTCCGCCAGGGCCTTCACCAGCAGCCGCTGCAGGCCCGGGAGAGCCTGGTGGCGAGGCTTGTCCAGCAGGTCGCCGACATAGTGACGGTTGCTCGATGACAGGCAGCCGTGGAGCCAGCCGGTGGAGGACAGGCGCAGGCGCGAGCAGGTGCGGCAGAACGGCACGCTCTCGTTGGCGATAATGCCGAAATACCCCAGCCCGGGAATCGCATAGCGCAGCGCGGTGGCGTCCACCGGCGCTTCGGCCTGGACGAACTCGTGACGCTCGCCGATCAACTGGAGCAGCTCGTCCAGGCCGATGAACTGCTGCTGGAAGCCGACGCCATCGCGAGCCAGGTGACCCATGCGCATCAGCTCGATGAAGCGCAGCTCGAAGCCGTTCTCCAGGCAGTACTCCAGCAACGGCATGACCTGGTCCAGGTTCTGGCCACGCAGGGGCACCATGTTGAGCTTGATCTTCAGCCCCGCCGCCCGGGCCTCGGCGAGCCCCTGCAGCACGGTCTTCAGGTCACCGCCACGGGCGATACCCCGGAAGGCGTCGGCATCCAGGGTGTCGAGGGAAACGTTGAGGCGGCGGATGCCGCAATCGACCAGCAGCGGCAGCTTGCGCGAGAGCAGTTGGCCGTTGGTGGTGAGGCTGATGTCATCGAGGCCGAGGCCGCTGACGCCGCGAAGGAAGTGATCGAGCTTGGGGCTCACCAGCGGCTCGCCGCCGGTGATGCGCAGGCGCTCGATGCCGGCGGCCTCCATCAGGTAGGAGACGCCGCGAACCATGGCCTCGGCAGAAAGCTCGTCCTGTGCCGCGACCAGGCGCTTGCCGTTGGGCACGCAGTAGGTGCAGGCGTAGTTGCAGGCGGCGGTCAGGCTGATGCGCAGGTTGCGGAAGCGCCTGCCTTGGCGGTCGACGATCATGGGACGCTCCGACGGGGAATGGGGCGAAGTATATCGCCGCCCCATCGCCAGTCCCATGCATTTGCCATCCGGCTGGGCGCGATCACTCAGCCCGATGGGGCGTCATTCTCGCGCTTGCGCTTGTTGCCCATGCGCACGCCGATGTCCATCAGGAACTGGAAGAAGCCTTCCTGATCCTCGAGGACGTTGCTCCAGAACGGCGAGTGGTAGAGCGCCACGGCGCCATGCACCAGGGCCCAGGCCGCGCAGTAGTGGAAATACGGCGGGACGTCTTCCAGCTTGCCTTCGGCGATGCGGCCCTTGATCAGTTGGGTCAGGCGCTCGAAGTTGGAAGCACGGATCTTGTGCAGTTGCTCGACCATCTCGGGCACCTGGCTGTTCTTCACAACCTTCTCTTCCAGGCGGTCGAACAGGCGGTAGCGCTGCGGGTCACGCATGCGGAATTCGAAGTAAGCGCGCGACAGCGCTTCCTTGTCACGGTCCACATCCGCCGAATGCAGCAGCTCGTTCAGGTCACGCTCGTAATCGAGCATCAGGCGCAGGTAGATCTCCGCCTTCGACTTGAAGTGCTTGTAGATGGTGCCTTTGCCGATGCCCACCGCGTCGGCGATCATCTCGACGGTGACGCTGTCTTCACCCTGCTCCAGGAACAGTTTCAGGGCGGTGTCGAGGATTTCCTGCTCACGACGGCGGAACTCACGGACTTTACGGGGTTCTTTCTGCATAAAGGGACTGTAGGGTCAAAAATCAAGCCGCGTATTATGCCTAATTAGCGCCAAAATGCACGGAACATCCGACTATGAGCCTATTGCCAGATGGGTTCGACATGTTTCAGGGCATGCTCGAAGGCCCTGGAAACCGCGAACCAGATGGCTTGCAGCGGTCATACCGATGAACGCGAAGCGCACACGCAGTAGGCTTTCGGATCGCAACGCCACCCCACCCGCACAAAGATGACGCACGCCAGCGCGTGGATTCGGGGTGCGACCATTGAGCGCAGCCCGGTCAGGAAGGGGCGTAGCCGTCACCGGCAGGCACAAGCCCAGTCGGCAGACGCTTGAGGACTCAGACGCCTTGCGCGTATTCCAAATCTGTTTAAAAAACGAGCAATCGCATCTGGACGCTAGAGGATATTGACCAATACTCAAATGACTGGCGTGCGGCATCTCCCCCCAAGTGCCCCACCAGTCAAGGTACCGAGGATCGCGTACCTTTGTTTTACTCCTAATGGTCTTGACCCGGATTCATCCCCCAGAACCCGGGTTTTTTTTGCCCGCGAGTTTCAACCCGCCAGGCGCGCCAAGGGGAACAGGCGCCGGAAGTTGGCGGTGGTCTGCTCGGCGAAGCGCTCGAACTCCACCCCACGCAGCTGTGCGAGGAACTCGGCGACCTCCCGCACGTACTCGGGCAGGTTGGGCTTGCCTCGATGCGGAATGGGGGCCAGGTAGGGCGAGTCGGTCTCGACCAGCAGGCGGTCGGCCGGCACCTGCCGGGCGACCTCGCGCAGCGCTTCGGCGTTGCGGAAGGTGACGATGCCGGACAGCGAGATATAGAAGCCGATGTCCAGGGCCGCCTTGGCCATTTCCCAATCCTCGGTGAAACAGTGCAGCACGCCCGCCTGGGGCAGCGCTGCCTCGCGCAGCAGCGCCAGGGTATCGGCGCGCGCCTCGCGGGTGTGCACGACCACCGGCTTGCCGGTGATGCGGGCGGCTTCGAGGTGCAGGCGGAAGGCCTGTTGTTGCAACTCGGCGGCCTCGGGCTCGTAGTGGTAGTCGAGGCCGGTCTCGCCGATGGCGGCAACGCGGGGGTGGTCGAGCTCACCCAGCAGCCAATCCAGGGCCGGGGCTTCGCCGGGAGCCAGGTCCAGCGGGTGCACGCCGACGGAGCAATGCACGTCGGCATAGCGGCTGGCCAGGTCCTTGACCGCGGCGGCGTTGTCGGCGCTGACGCCGATGCAGAGGAACTGCCCGACACCGCGGGCACGGGCAGCCTCGAGCGCCGCATCGAGGGAACCGCCATGAGCGGCGAGATCGAGGCGATCGAGATGGCAGTGGGAATCGACCAGCATGGTTCGGATCACTTGGACGTCAGGAGGCGCCGGCCACGATGGGCCGGCGCGGCGTTACATGGTGTGGGTGGGGCGGTCCGACTTGAGGGCACCGGCGAGGTAGGTCTCGATCTTGTTGCGTGCACCGGTGTCGCCGTCGTTGAACTGCACGCCGATGCCGGCGGCACGGTTGCCCTGGGCCCCCTTCGGGGTGATCCAGACGACCTTGCCGGCCACCGGGATCTTTTCCTGCTCGTCCATGAGGTTGAGGAGCATGAACACTTCGTCGCCGAGCTTGTAGCTCTTGTTCGTCGGGATGAACAGGCCGCCGTTCTTGATGAAGGGCATATAGGCGGCATACAGCACGGACTTGTCCTTGATGGTCAAGGACAGGATCCCGTTACGCGGGCCCAGATTGGGTGGCAGGCTCATGCGGCTTTCCTGGCTAGCTGGCTCAGCGGTGGATTCTAGCCCGGTCCGGGCAGGCTTGCCCACTGCACCAGCAAGGCTTCGAGAAGCAAGACACGGTTGAGGTTGGCCTTGCCCAGGACCTTCTGCCGCTGCTGCAGCAACCAGTCCTGGAACCCCAGCACCTTGTGCTGGGGTGCCTTGTCGGCGAGGTACTGGACGACCTTGCGCATGTCGGCCATGCCCAGGCCTTCTTCATCACGCGTCAGCTGGTAGCGCAGCATCAGTTGCGCCCAATCGCAGAACCAGTCGAACAGCAGGATCAGCGGCACGGCGTTCCAGCCTTCGGCGAGCTGGCTCGCCCCCACCTGCTGCTTGATCAGTTTCTTCACCCCGTCCACCACCTGGGCGCGCTGCTCCAGCACCGCCTGGCCGTGCAGGCGCTGGGCGGTGAGCGGCGAGCCGCCGGCAAGCACCAGCAGGTCGCGGCGGACCTGTTCGTCGGCATCCGGCAGCGCCTTCGCCAGCCAGGCCAGGCTGGCGGCCTCGCCCGGCAATGGGCAGGCCTGCTGCACGCAGCGGCTCTTGATGGTCGGCAGCAGCCGGCTGGGCTGGTGGCTGATGAGCAGCAGCACGGTGTCGCCGGAAGGCTCTTCCAGGCTCTTGAGCAGGGCGTTGGCGGAGTTCAGGTTCATCGCTTCGGCGGGCTCGAGCAGGACGACCTTGCGCCCGCCGAGTTGCGCGGTCTGCACCACGAACTCGACCAGTTCGCGGACCTGGTCGACCTTGATCGCCTTGTCCGCTTCTTCCGGCTCCAGCACGAAGTTGTCCGGGTGGGTCCCGGCGGCCAGCAGGTAGCAGGACTTGCACTGGCCGCAGGCATCGAGGCCGTCGGGCTTCTGGCACAGGAGACGCGCCATCAGGCGCTCGGCAAGGGCGCGCTTGCCGATGCCGGCCGGGCCATGCAGCAGGTAGGCGTGGGCATGACGCGGACGACCGGCGAGGTGCTGCCAGAGCGATTCCTGCCAGGGATAGGCTTCAGCCACGGCAACGCTCCAGCAGTTCGGGCAGCAGGGCTTCGAGGGTCTGCTGGACGTCGGCCAGCGGGGCGGCGGCATCCAGCACACGGTAGCGCTCGGGTGCTGCGGCGGCCCGCTGCAGGTAGGTCTGCCGCACGGCCTCGAAGAAACTGCGGTCTTCCTGCTCGAAGCGGTCCAGGCGACCGCGCGCGGCGGCACGGCTGAGGCCGACGTCCACGGGCAGGTCGAAGACCAGGGTCAGGTCAGGACGCAGCTCGCCCTGGACGAAGTTCTCCAGCAACGCGATGCGCTCGACGGGCAACCCCCGCCCTCCGCCCTGGTAGGCGTAGGTGGCGTCGGTGAAACGGTCGCAAAGCACCACCTGGCCCCGGGCAAGCGCCGGGCGGATCACCCCGGCGATGTGCTGGGCACGGGCGGCGAACATCAGCAGCAGCTCGGTATCGGCGGCCATGGCTTCATCGCTGGGCGCCAGGAGCAGTTCACGGATGCGCTCGGCCAATGGAGTGCCACCCGGCTCGCGGGTCAGCAGCACGTCGATGCCGTGGCCGCGCAGGCGCTCGGCGAGGAAGTCGCGATTGGTGCTCTTGCCGGCCCCTTCGGGACCTTCGAGCGTGATGAACAGACCGCTCACGGGGTGTCCTTGTTGGTGATGGGAGCGGGGCTGGAGCGATAGTCCGCGCGCCGCTTCAACTGGTATTCACGCACCGCCTGGTTGTGGTCGGCGAGCGATTCGGAAAACACGTGGCTGCCGTCGCCACGGGCCACGAAGTAGAGGCTCTTACCATCCACCGGGTGCAAGGCGGCGTGGATCGCCTCGCGACCGACCATGGCGATGGGGGTCGGCGGCATGCCGGCGATCACGTAGGTGTTGTAGGGCGTGGATTCACGCAGGTGGGCACGGGTGATCTTGCCGGCGTAGCGCTCGCCCAGGCCGTAGATCACCGTGGGGTCGGTCTGCAGCAGCATGCCGAGCTTCAGGCGACGCACGAAGACACCGGCGATCTGGCCGCGCTCGCTGGGCACGCCGGTCTCCTTCTCCACCATCGAAGCCATGATCAGCGCCTGGTAGGGGTCGGCGTAGGGCAGGTCGTCCGCCCGCTTCGCCCACTCGCTCTCCAGCACCTGTTCGAGACGCTGGTGGGCCTGCTTGAGCAGGTCGATGTCACGCATGCCGCGCACGTAGCGATAGGTATCGGGGAAGAAACGACCCTCGGGGTGCTGCCCCTCCAGGCCGAGCCGCTTCATCAGCTCGGCATCGCTGGCATCCGCCAGGGTCTGCTCCAGCTTGGGCTGCTTGGCCAGGGCCGCACGCAGTTGACGGAAGTTCCAGCCCTCCACCAGCGTCAGGCTGTATTGCACCACTTCGGCACGCTGCCAGAGACCCAGCAGTTGAGCTGCATCCATCCCCGGGGCCATGCGGTATTCGCCGCTGTGCAGCGACTGACCCGCGAGGTTGAAGCGCCAATACTGGCGCAACCAGAATGCATCCTGGATCACGCCCTCCTCTTCCAGCCGGTTGAGCAGGCCACCGGGGGTGGACCCGGCCGGCACATCGAGCAATTGCTCCCCGGTGAGGACGAGCGGCTGCTTGAGGGCTTCACGCTGCTGCCAACCGGCATAGGCGAACACCAGGCCGCCGAGGATCAAGCCACTGTGCAGCAGCACGAGCAATTTGCGTATCACGAATCAGCAATCCAGTAGGGCGCGGGCAAGGGCCTGCAGTTTACGGGTGAGCGGCCCGACCGACCAGTCGTGCCCGGCGACGGCGCGCACGGGCCAGACGCCGTAGAGGCTGTTGCAGAGGAAGACTTCGTCGGCTCCCAGCAGTTCCTCGTACTCGATATCGCATACGCGCGTGGCGATGCCCTGGGCTGCGGCCTGCTCCAGCAGTTCGGCACGCATCACGCCGGCCACGCCGCTGCGCGCGAGATCGGCGGTGATCAACACGCCGCCACTGACCAGGAAGAGGTTGCTGAACACCCCTTCGATGACCCGACCGGATACGTCGCGCATCAGCCCTTCGGCGAAGCGAGCATCCTGCCATTCTGATCGGGCCAGCACCTGCTCCAGGCGGTTGAGGTGCTTGAGGCCCGCAAGCAGGGGCTGCTCGGCCAGGCGCGTGGCGCAGGGGAACAGTTCGACGCCTTGCTGGGCGTTGGTTTCGGGATAAGCGGGATAGGCGCTGCCCATGAGGATGCGCCGGGGCGGCGTGGTGGGCGGTGCATAGCCGCGCAGGCCGTCGCCACGGGTCACCATGAGCTTGGCGACGCCCTCGCCCTGCTGGGCGCAGAACGCCAGCAGCTCTTCACGCACGAGGTGCAGGTCGAGCTCGATGCACAGGCGACGCGCACCTTCGGCAAGGCGCGCGAGGTGACGCTCCAGCAGCCCGGGTCGACCACCACGCACGGCGATGGTCTCGAACAGCCCGTCGCCGTAGGCCAGGCCGCGATCCTTGAGGGACAGCGACCCGGCCGGCAGGCCGTCGACCCAGGCCAGCATCAATCGGCGAACCGGCGGAACACCAGGGAACCGTTGGTGCCACCGAAACCGAAGGAGTTGGACAGGACCACGTCGATGGGCATGGAACGGGCTTCGTGAGGCACGAAGTCCAGGTCGCAACCATCGTCCGGGTCATCCAGGTTGATGGTCGGCGGCGCCACCTGGTCGCGGATCGCCAGCACGCTGAAGATCGCCTCGACGGCACCGGCGGCGCCCAGCAGGTGGCCGGTCATGGACTTGGTGGAGCTCACCGCGACCTTGTAGGCATGGTCGCCGAACACGCTCTTGACCGCTGCGGCTTCCGCCTTGTCGCCGGCCGGCGTGGAGGTGCCATGGGCATTGATGTACTGCACCTGGTCACCGTTCAGGCCGGCATCGCGCAGGGCATTGCGCATGCAGCGCGCGGCACCGGCACCATCGTCCGGCGGCGAGGTCATGTGGAAGGCGTCGCCGCTCATGCCGAAGCCGACCAGCTCGGCATAGATGGTGGCGCCGCGGGCCTTGGCGTGCTCCAGCTCCTCGAGGACCAGCGCACCGGCGCCGTCGGAAAGCACGAAGCCATCACGACCACGATCCCAGGGGCGACTGGCGGCGGCAGGGTCATCGTTGCGCGTGGACAACGCCCGCGCGGCACCGAAGCCACCCAGGCCGAGCCCACAGGCCGCCATCTCGGAACCGCCGGCGATCATCACGTCGGCCTCGCCATAGGCAATGTTGCGTGCGGCCATGCCGATGCAGTGGGTGCCGGTGGTGCAGGCGGTGGCGATGGCGTAGTTCGGCCCCTGCAGCCCCAGGTGGATCGACAGGAAGCCGGACACCATGTTGATGATCGAACCGGGAACGAAGAAAGGCGAAATACGCCGCGGCCCCTGCTCGATCAAGGATTTGCAGTTGTTCTCGATATTGGTCAGGCCGCCGATACCGGAGCCCATGGCCACACCGATGCGCTCACGATTGGCGTCGGTGACTTCCAGACCGGAGTCACGCACAGCCTGGAAGCTGGCAGCGAGGCCGTACTGGATGAACAGGTCGAGCTTGCGAGCTTCCTTGGCGGACAGGTACTGCTCGACATCGAAGCCCTTCACCGAACCACCGAAGCGGGTGGAGTAGGCGGAAAGGTCCATATGCTCGATCAGGCCGATGCCACTGCGGCCAGCCAGAATGCCCTGCCAGCTGTCCGGGACGTTGGTGCCCAGCGGCGACAGCATGCCAAGGCCAGTGATCACGACGCGTCTACGCGACACTGTGCTCTCCTCAATTTCTACACGGCGGTTGGATGACACTTAAAGAAAAGCCGCACGACCTGACGGTCGTGCGGCTTTTCCGAGTCGGGAATCGACGATTACTTATTGCGCGTGCGCGTTGATGTAATCGATGGCTTCCTGAACGGTGGTGATCTTCTCAGCTTGCTCGTCCGGGATCTCGGTCTCGAATTCCTCTTCCAGAGCCATCACCAGCTCAACGGTGTCAAGGGAGTCGGCGCCCAGGTCTTCGACGAAGGAAGCGCTGTTGGTTACTTCGTCTTCTTTAACGCCCAGTTGCTCGGCGACGATTTTCTTGACGCGTTCTTCGATGGTGCTCATACCTTGTTTTCACTCCTATGGAAAAATCCGTGCAGCTTGGGCTGCAGTGTATAGAAAGGGTTTTCCGCATTTCAAGCGGGATGCCAACCCCTCCAGGCCCCGTCTGGACCCGTCCATAACCCAATTGCACTTATGTACCGGATTTTAGACAGCTCCTATGACAGTTTCCTGAAGGGAATCGTCACATTCAGCTCATGTACATGCCGCCGTTCACAGGGATAGTAGCCCCGGTCACGTAGGATGCGCTATCGGAAGCGAGGAATGCGACCACCTTGGCGATCTCCTCGGCCTGTCCCAGGCGACCCAGCGGAATCTGCCCCAGCAGTGCATCGCGCTGGGCTTCCGGCAGCTCGCGGGTCATGTCGGTATCGATGAAACCGGGCGCCACCGAGTTCACGGTAATGGCGCGGGAGCCGACTTCACGGGCCAGTGCGCGACCGAAGCCTTCCAGGCCGGCCTTGGCGGCGGCGTAGTTCACCTGCCCGGCGTTGCCCATGGCGCCCACCACCGAGCCGATGTTGATGATGCGACCCCAGCGCGCCTTGGTCATGCCGCGCAACACGGCCTTGGACAGGCGATACAGGCTGTTGAGGTTGGTGTTGATGACGTCGAACCACTCGTCGTCCTTCATGCGCAGCATCAGGTTGTCGCGGGTGATGCCGGCGTTGTTCACCAGGATCAGCGGCTGGCCGAGATGCTGCTGGATGTGTTCGAGGGTGCTGGCGACGGACTCGTCATTGCTGACATCGAGCACCAGGCCGGCGCCTTGGACGCCGTTTTCCTTGAGGTATTCGGCGATGCGCTCGGCACCGCCCGGGGTGGTGGCGGTGCCGATGACGACGGCACCCAGGCGACCCAGTTCCAGCGCGATGGCCTGACCGATGCCACGGCTCGCACCGGTGACCAGGGCGACCTTACCTTGCAGACTCATAGTCTTCTCCTTGCTCAGGCCAACGCAGCGCGAGCGGCTGCGAAAGCGTCGGGGGTATCCAGATTGTGCGTACCGATGCCCTTCACGCAGCGCTTGTTCAGGCCGGAAAGAACCTTGCCGGGGCCGCACTCGACCAACTCGGTCACGCCCTGCTCCGACAGGCGGACCATGGACTCGACCCAGCGAACGGGGCTGTAAAGCTGGGCCAGCAGGTCGCCCTTGAGGACGCCGAGGTCAGCCACGACAGCGGCGCTGACGTTCTGCACCAGCGGGATCTGCGGCGCCTGCCAGGCGATGGCCTCGACCGACTCGGCGAAGCGTTCGGCGGCCGGGCGCATCAGTGCGCAATGGGAGGGCACGCTGACCGGCAGCGCCATGGCGCGCTTGGCACCACGGGCCTTGCAGGCTTCGATGGCACGCTCGACGGCGACGGCGCTACCGGCGATGACCACCTGGCCGGGGGCGTTGAAATTGACCGCGCTGACCACATCACCCTGCGCGGCTTCGGCGCAGGCGGCGAGTACGTCGGCATCTTCCAGGCCGAGGATGGCGGCCATGCCGCCCTGCCCTGCCGGAACGGCTTGCTGCATCAGTTGGCCGCGGCGCTCGACCAGCCTCACCGCATCGGCGAAGCCCAGGCTGCCGGCGGCGACCAGCGCCGAGTACTCACCCAGGCTGTGACCGGCGACATAGGCCGGGCGGGCGCCCCCCTCGGCCAGCCACAGGCGCCAGAGCGCAATGGAGGCGGTGAGGATGGCAGGCTGGGTCTTGTCGGTCTGGTTCAGGCTTTCTTCCGGCCCCTGCTGGACCAGGGCCCAGAGGTCGTAGCCCAGGGCTTCGGAGGCTTCGGCGAAGGTATCCAGGACCAGCTTCTGCGAAGCACCATGCTCGGCCAGCATGCCCAGGGACTGTGAGCCCTGGCCGGGAAAAACGAATGCGAGGGATGCGGACATCGGAACTATTCCCTTGTTTGCCTTAATCGGTGTACAGGAGCGCCGGGCATAGCCAAGCGCAAGGAACTGACAGTTGGATGACAGGCCGCAGACGGCGGTCACATCCTAGAGCAACAGATCCTCGAGACGCCCGTGCAGGCGCTGGGGAAGATTCTCGCGGATTTCCATGAGCGCGCGGCGGATGGCGCTCTGGAAGCCGTCCGAGCCAGCGGCGCCGTGGCTCTTGACCACGATGCCCTGCAGGCCGAGGAAGCTCGCGCCATTATGCCGGGCAGGCGCCAGGTCACCCTGCAAGCGGCGCAGCAACGGCAGCGCCAGGGCGCCGACCATGCGTGAGCCCAGGCTGTCGGTGAACAGCGCCTCGATACGGGCGGAGATCATCGACGCCAGGCCTTCGCTGGACTTGAGCAGGATGTTGCCGACGAAACCGTCGCATACCACCACATCGGCCTCGCCACGGTACAGACCGTCGCCTTCTATATAGCCGATGTAGTTCAGGCCTTCGGCCTGCTGCAGCAGGCTGGACGCCAGCTTGACCTGCTGATTGCCCTTGATGTCCTCGGTGCCGACGTTGAGCAACGCGATACGTGGGCGCGACACCCCGAGTGCTTCGGCCGCGACCGAGCCCATGACGGCGAACTGATAGAGGTGCTCGGCACTGCAATCGACGTTGGCGCCGAGATCCAGCAGGTGGCAATGCCCCTTGGCCGTAGGCACGGCACTGACCATCGCAGGGCGATCGATGCCGGGCAGGGTCTTGAGCATGTAGCGGGAAAGCGCCATCAGCGCACCGGTATTGCCGGCGCTGACGCAGGCCTGGGCACGACCGGCACGGACCAGGTCGAGGGCGATGCGCATGGAGGAGTCGGGCTTGCCGCGCAGCGCCTGGGATGGGCGCTCGTCCATGCCGACAACTTCGGATGCATGCTCGACGGAAAGCCGCTGACGATCGACACCGTGTTCACGGGCGATCAGCTCTTCGAGCAGAGGGGCTTGGCCGACAAGAATGAGATGGAGCGAGGGGAACTCAGCCAGACAGGCGATGCTGGCCGGAACAATGCAACGGGGACCGAAGTCCCCGCCCATTGCGTCAATCGCGATGATCGGAGCGGACAAGGATTACTCGTCAGCGCCCTTGTCGATCACTTTGCGACCACGGTATACGCCTTCCGGGGATACGTGGTGACGCAGGTGTACTTCACCGGTGCTCTTCTCGACGGACAGAGCGTTCGCCTCGAGGGCATCGTGGGAACGACGCATGTCGCGGGCAGAGCGGGATTTTTTGTTCTGCTGAACAGCCATAATCAATTAACTCCTAAACGTTTGGGTCACGCTTTAACTGCGCCAGTACACTGAACGGGTTGGACCGCGTCACCTCGTTCTCACTCGGCTCGGGCTCATCAAGCCCCTCCGGCTGCTGGCAATCTTCAGGGTCATGGGCCGGAACAATGGGCAAGGCGAGCAAGAGCTCATCCTCGACCAGAGTCAGAAGATCCAGGGGATCCTCACCCACTTCCAGCACGTCATAGCCCTTGGGCAGTGACTCGCTGTCCGCGCCTTCCTTCACCACGGCGTACGTGCATTCGCTGTGGATCGGCAGCACGACCAGCTCCAGACAACGCTGGCACACCATCTTGACCTCGACATCGATTTCACTGCGAATAATCGCAGTCCTGCGCTCGTCGCGCCCGAAAACGAGTTTCGTGCGTACGATGCCTGCATCATCGGCAAGCGGGTCGCAGAGACGCTCAAGACTGGAGAGTTGCAGCTCGCCCTGGAGGGTTACGCCGCGATCAGCCATCTTGCGCGGATCGACGTGAGGTGGAATCGGCCCATTCAACATAGGCGCGACATTCTAGGGATGCACCCAGCACCTGTCAAAACAAATTCCGCCCTGTCCGCCATGCGGCTAGAGCTATAGAATTTCCGCTTCCTGACTGGGAGATCAGCATGCCACCTCTGGTGCTCGCATCCAGCTCGCCGTACCGTCGCGAGCTTCTTGAACGCCTTCGCCTGCCCTTCGCATGGAGCGCGCCGGCCATCGATGAAACCCGCCACCCCCACGAAACAGCGGAGCAGCTGGTACGCCGCCTGGCCGAAGAAAAAGCACGCGCCCTGGCCGACCTGCATCCCCAGCACCTGATCATCGGTTCCGACCAGGTAGCCGTCCTCGGCGAGCAGATACTCGGCAAGCCCCTGGAGTTCGAGCGCGCCCGCAGCCAGCTGCTGGCCGCCAGCGGCACCAGCGTCACCTTCCTCACCGGCCTCGCCCTGCTGAACACCCGTAATGGCCGCTGCCAAGTGGATTGCGTGCCCTTCACGGTGAACTTCCGCCCCCTGAACGAAGCGACCATCGAGCGCTACCTCCATGCCGAAGAGCCCTACGACTGCGCCGGCAGCTTCAAGGCCGAAGGACTGGGCGTAAGCCTGTTCCGCTCCACCCAAGGCGAGGACGCCACCAGCCTGGTGGGCCTGCCACTGATCCGCCTGGTGGACATGCTGCTCGAAGAAGGCCTGGCGCTACCCTGACGAAAAAGCCCGGCACGGGCCGGGCTCTTCCTTATATAAGGTAGCGATGGGTCAGCGCAGGCTCGGCCCCTGGAACCCCATCCATAGCGCCAGGCGCTCCGCCACGCTGGCGCCGAGCCGCTTGGCGAAGCGGTCGAAGGGCGTCTCCTGCTTGGTGTAGTCGACGATCTCCTTTTCACCGATCACTTCGCGCGCAACGAAGCTGGTGCTACCCAACTTATCCACCAAGCCCAGCTCGAGAGCCTGCTCTCCGGACCACACCAGACCACTGAACAGCTCCGGATGCCCCTCGACCTTCAGGCGATCACCACGGCCTTTCTTCACGCTCTCGATGAACTGCTTGTGAGTGGTATCGAGTACACCCTGCCAGAACTGGGTCTCCTCGGCCTTCTGCGGCTGGAAGGGATCGAGGAAGGCCTTGTGCTCGCCCGAGGTGTAAACGCGACGCTCCACACCCAGCTTGCCCATCAGGTCGACGAAACCGAAGCTCGCGGCGGTAACACCGATGGAACCGACCAGACTGGCCTTGTCGGCATAGATCTCATCGGCGGCGCTGGCGATGTAATAGGCGCCAGAGGCCCCCAGGTCAGTGATCACCGCATAGACCTTGATGTCCGCGTGCTCCCCGCGCAGCCGCCGGATCTCGTCGTAGATATAGCCGGACTGCACCGGGCTACCGCCCGGGCTGTTGATGCGCAGGACGATGCCCTTGGTCTTCGGATCTTCGAAGGCAGCGCGCAGGCTGCCGACGATGTTGTCGGCGCTGGCAGCCTCGTCATCGGCGATCATGCCCTTCACTTCGACCAGCGCCGTGTGGTTCTCACCTCGCGCCGCAGTCTTCTGCAGATCGAAAAGCGGCGAGAAGAGCGCCAGCGCCACGAACAGGTAGAGGAAGGTCAGGACCTTGAAGAATATGCCCCAGCGACGCGAGCGACGCTGCTCCTGCACACCCGCCAGCACGGCCTTTTCCAGCAGCTTCCAGCTCTTGTCATCGCCACCGCCCGCAGGCGTCGAAGCCTTCCATTCATCCGACATGCAGATCCACCTTCATAGTGTGTGTGTTCGCACCACCAGCGAGCCAGTGACGCAATTCATCGAAATGCTCGATCGCCAATCGCGGCGACTCGCCGCGCAGTGCATCCAGGGACTGGGCGCCGTACCCCACCGCCACGGAATCCATCCCCGCCCGGTGAGCCATCCGCAGATCGAAGGGCGAGTCACCGACCATCAGCGCCTGCCCGGCCTCCACACGGCAATGCTGGAGAATCTCGTGCAGCATGCGCGGATCCGGCTTGCTCGCGGTCTCGTCCGCGCAACGGGTGATATCGAAATAATCGAGCCAGCCACGACCGGCCAGCACATGATCCAGGCCGCGCCGGGTCTTGCCGGTAGCAACCGCCAGCAGGTACCCCTCACCCCGAAAGCCTTCGAGAGCCTCCAGCACACCCGGGAACAACGCGGAAGGCTGAGCCTCCAGCCGGTTGTAATGGGCTCCATAGACCTCCCGATAGCGCTGGACCGCCACCGGGTCGTCGACCTCGGGATAAAGCACGCGAATCGCCTCGGGCAAGCCGAGGCCAATGATGCCTTTCAGGGCCGACTCGTCCAGTTGCGGCAATCCGCAAGCCTCGGCAGCGACCTGCAGGGACTCGACGATGCGCGAAATGGAATCCACCAGCGTGCCGTCCCAATCGAATACCAACAGGCGATAGTCAGGCACCGAGGCGCTCCAGGGTCTTCTCCCACATGTCATCTACCGGCGCCTCGACCTGCAGCGGCGTGCCATCCGGCAACACCAGCGACAGCGCGTAGGCATGCAGGAAAAGACGCTTGCCGCCCAGCTCACGGATTTCGCGGGAAAAGTCCTCGTCACCGTACTTGGGATCACCCGCGATGGCATGGCCAGCGTGACGGGTGTGCACGCGGATCTGGTGGGTCCGCCCGGTGATGGGGCTCGCCTCGACCAACGTGGCGAACTCGCCGAAGCGGCGCAGCACACGGAATTCGGTCAGCGCCTCCTTGCCCTCGTCATTGACCTCGACCATGCGCTCGCCGGAGCGCAGGTTGTTCTTCAACAGCGGCGCGCTGACCTTCTTCTTCGAGGTCGGCCAACTGCCACGGACCAGCGCCATGTAGCGCTTGTCCACGCCATCACCGCGCAGGGCCTCATGGAGATGGCGGAGCATGCTGCGCTTCTTGGCGATCATCAGAAGGCCGGAGGTATCCCGGTCCAGCCGGTGCACCAGTTCCAGCTCCTTGGCATCAGGACGCAACTGGCGGAACGCCTCGATCACACCGAAGCTCAACCCACTGCCGCCGTGCACGGCGATACCCGCCGGCTTGTTGAGCACGATCAGGCCCTTGTCCTCGTAGACGATTGCCGCCTCCAGGCGCTCGAGCATGCCCTGCGCCACGGGCGCCGCCTCGTCACGCTCGGCCAGCCGCAAGGGCGGCACACGAACGATGTCACCGGCCTGGAGCTTGTACTCGGGCTTGATCCGCCCCTTGTTCACCCGCACCTCACCCTTGCGAAGGATGCGGTAGACCAGCGTCTTGGGAACACCCTTGAGCTGTGTGCGCAGGAAATTATCGATTCGCTGGCCGGCATATTCCGGCGCAACCTCAAGCAGCTGGACGCTGGAGGTTGGGGAAGGAGGAGTAGTCATGGCGCGCATCATAACAATTTTTTATGGAATTGAAGCACTTAATGATTACTGCTATAGTCGCGAACGCCGCCAAAAGCGGCCGTGCCCCGGATGATCGCCAAAACTGCCATCCCAGCCACGTGCAACCCATTCAGGACGTCAGGCCGTCCTTCAGAATATCTCGCCGCACAGAGCGCGAATATCCAGAGAAAAACGCCTTGAGCCATGACGCGCGACAATCCCCTAGGGGCAGTCGCGGTAAATGCAACCCGCTACGGATTCTGCGAGCGGCACCCGATTTTCAAGGGACAAGTGTAGGGTGGAGATGCACAACCGTCGGACTGCGTAGCAAACGCTTCAATCAAGACGCTTTATCTCGTCCGCTACCGATGGCTGATTCCTCCTCCTGACAACGTGCTTCTGTTACGACAACAGCAAGCAGGAGACGTCGTCGCGACCCCGGCCCTACTGGCCTGGATGTCGCTGGACACGGGAGTGGCATGCCGCTCCTGACGCGCACCTGACACCGACCGCGAGAGTCGTGTGTGCTGATCGCCGTTTCCGGCAGCCCCGGAAACCGACGGTACTACATGAAAAGAATGCTGATTAACGCAACTCAGCCCGAAGAGTTGCGTGTTGCCCTGGTCGACGGCCAACGCCTGTACGACCTGGATATCGAGTCGGGCGCCCGTGAACAGAAAAAGGCCAACATCTACAAAGGCCGCATCACCCGCATCGAGCCCAGCCTCGAGGCCGCATTCGTCGACTTCGGCGCCGATCGTCACGGCTTCCTGCCGCTGAAAGAAATCTCCCGCGAATACTTCAAGAAGTCCCCCGAGGGGCGCGTCAACATCAAGGACGTGCTCAACGAAGGCCAGGAAGTCATCGTCCAGGTCGAGAAGGAAGAGCGTGGCAACAAGGGCGCAGCCCTGACCACCTTCATCAGCCTCGCCGGCCGCTACCTGGTGCTGATGCCGAACAACCCGCGTGCCGGCGGCATCTCCCGCCGCATCGAGGGCGAAGAGCGCAACGAACTGCGTGAAGCCCTGAACGGCCTGAACGCCCCGGCCGACATGGGCCTGATCGTACGTACCGCCGGCCTGGGCCGCTCCAGCGAAGAGCTGCAGTGGGACCTGGACTACCTGCTGCAGCTGTGGAGCGCCATCAAGGAAGCCTCCGGCGAGCGCGGCGCACCGTTCCTGATCTACCAGGAAAGCAACGTCATCATCCGCGCCATCCGTGACTACCTGCGCCAGGACATCGGTGAAGTACTGGTCGACAGCGTGGAAGCCCAGGAAGAAGCCCTGAGCTTCATCCGCCAGGTGATGCCGCAGTACCAGAACAAGATCAAGCTCTATCAGGACAGCGTTCCGCTGTTCAACCGCTTCCAGATCGAAAGCCAGATCGAAACCGCCTTCCAGCGCGAAGTGAAGCTGCCGTCCGGCGGCTCCATCGTCATCGACCCGACCGAAGCCCTGGTGTCCATCGACATCAACTCGGCGCGTGCGACCAAAGGCGGTGACATCGAAGAAACCGCCCTGCAGACCAACCTGGAAGCGGCCGAGGAAATCGCCCGCCAGCTGCGCCTGCGCGATATCGGCGGACTGATCGTCATCGACTTCATCGACATGACCCCGGCCAAGAACCAGCGCGCCGTGGAAGAGAAGGTACGCGAAGCCCTGGAAGCCGACCGCGCCCGCGTCCAGGTCGGTCGCATCTCCCGCTTCGGCCTGCTGGAAATGTCCCGCCAGCGCCTGCGCCCGTCCCTCGGCGAGAGCAGCGGCATCGTCTGCCCCCGTTGCAACGGCCAGGGCATCATCCGTGACGTCGAGTCCCTGTCGCTGGCGATCCTGCGCCTGATCGAGGAAGAGGCCCTGAAGGACCGCACCGCGGAAGTTCGCGCCCAGGTGCCGATCCCGGTTGCCGCCTTCCTCCTCAACGAGAAGCGCAACAGCATCACCAAGATCGAGCTGCGTACCCGCGCCCGCATCGTCATCCTGCCGAACGACCATCTGGAGACGCCGCACTTCGAAGTGCAGCGCCTGCGCGATGACAGCCCGGAAGTGATGAACGGCCAGTCCAGCTACGAGATGACCCCGACCGAAACCGAGGATCACCAGCCGGCCGCCGCCACCCGCACCCTGGTGCGCCAGGAAGCCGCGGTGAAGACCGTCGCCCCCGAGCGCCCTGCACCAGCCCCGATGGCTCCGCCGACCGCCGCTGTCGCCGCGGCCGAACCGAGCCTCTTCAAGGGCCTGGTGAAGTCGCTGGTAGGCCTGTTCGCCGGCAAGGAAGAAGCCCAACCCGCCACCACCGAGAAGAGCACCTCCAGCGAGCGCACCGCCCGCACCGAGGAGCGCCGTAACGGTCGTCAGCAGAACCGCCGTCGTGACGGCCGTGAAGGTCGCGAAGAGCGCAAGCCGCGTGAAGAGCGCCAGCCTCGCGAAGCCCGCGAGCCGCGTGAGCCTCGCGAAGGCCAGGAAAACCGCCGTGAACGTGGCGAGCGTCCGCCGCGCGAAGAGCGTCAACCGCGTGAAGACCGCCAGCCTCGCGAAGCCCGTGAGCAGCGTGAGCCCCGTGAAGAGCGCGCACCGCGTGAGCCTCGCGAGGAGCGTCAGCCTCGTGAAGAGCGCCAGCCGCGTGAAGAACGTGCACCTCGCGAAGCTCGTGAGCCGCGCGAGCCACGTGAACCCCGCGAAGGCCAGGAAAACCGCCGCGAACGTGGCGAGCGTCCGCCGCGCGAGGAGCGCCAGCCCCGTGAAGAGCGCGCACCGCGCGCCGAGCAGGCTGCCGAGCCCAGCGAAGAAGAACTGCTGAACAACGAAGAGCTGCTGGATGATGATCAGGAAGGCGCCGATGGCGAACGTCCTCGTCGTCGCTCCCGTGGCCAGCGTCGTCGCAGCAACCGCCGCGAGCGCCAGCGTGAAGTCGAAGGCGAAGAAGGCGTGGAAGGCAGCGAAGAGGCCACTGTCGAAGGCAGCGCTCCCGCCGCCGTCGCCGTGACCGCCGTCGCGGCCAGCGTCATCGCCGAGCAGGCCGAAGGCCAAGCCAGCAGCGAACCGACCCCGGTCGAGAATGCCACCAGCGAAGCGCCTGCTGCCGCATCCGTAGCCGAAACCATCGCCCAGGAGCAGGAACCGGCCACAGTGGTCGAGACCAGCGCCCCGGCCGTTATCGAAAGCGAAGCGTCCGTCGTGGTTGCCGAACCGACCGTCGAAACCGTCGCCGTCGAAGCCCCGGTAGACGTCGTACCGGCTGCCGAAACCGTCGCGGAAGTCGAGGCTCCGGCCCCGGTCGAAGCCCCGGTTGAAGCCGAGCCGGTCCCCGCTCCCGCCGCCGCACCGGTCAGCGCCGGTGGCCGCGCACCGAACGATCCTCGTGAAGTGCGTCGTCGCCAGCAGGAAGCCGAGCGCCTGGCACGTGAAGCCGCTGCCGCTCCGGCCGTAGCAGCCCCGGTGGTTGAAGAAGACGCCCCGGTCGTGGTCGAAGTCGCCGCTGAGCAGGAGCCGGTGGCTGAAGCCCAGGTCGAGCCTGCCGTCGAAGCCAGCGTGGAAGCCCCGGAAGTCGCTGAAGAGCCGAAGGTCGAAGTGACCCAGGCCAGCAGCGCCACCGACGAAGCCGTTGCTGAAGCGGCGAAGGAAGAGGAAGAAGCCAAGGACGAGTCCAAGCCGACCGTCTGAGGCCCTGCCTGAATGAAAAAGGGATGCTTCGGCATCCCTTTTTCTTTGGGTCGGAAAAGTATCCAGCCCCCGATCTACGCGACGAAAATCACGACTGCTGGCCAGGCATAGGCCACGGAGCGGCACCCTGCCCTCCCGCAGGCCAATGAAAAAAGGGATGCCGAAGCATCCCTTTCATCGCCATGCAGCCAGCCTCAGAGCAGGTTCGGCTCCATCTCCAGTGCCACGCCGAAGCGCTCGGCGATATCAGCCTGGATGCGCTGCGCCAGCGTCCACAGTTGCTGGCCGGTGGCAGCACCGTAGTTGACCAGCACCAACGCCTGCAAACGGTGGACGCCCGCATCGCCGTCCCGGAAGCCCTTCCAGCCCGCGCGCTCGATCAACCAGCCCGCCGCCAGCTTCACCTGCCCGTCCCCCTGGGGATAGGCCACCAGATCCACGTGCTCGCCACGCAACCGTTCGGCCAGCGCTGCGGAAACCAGCGGGTTCTTGAAGAAGCTGCCGGCATTGCCCAGTTGCGCCGGGTCGGGCAGCTTCTCGCTGCGAATGGAACAGATGGCACGGCTCACATCCAGCGCCGTCGGGGCGTCCACGCCCTGGTCCTGCAAGCGCTGGCGTACCGGGCCGTAGTCCAGGTGCAGGCGCGCATTGCGGCTCAAGCGGAAGCGTACACGCAGGATCAGCCAGCGGCCCGCTTCACGCTTGAACAGGCTGTCCCGGTAGGCGAAGGCGCATTCCTTCAGGGCAAACTCACGCAGCTCGCCGGTCTGGCGGTCCAGCGCGGTCAACCCGGCGAACACATCCTTGATCTCCACCCCATAGGCACCGATGTTCTGCATCGGCGCCGCGCCGACCGTACCGGGAATCAGGCTGAGGTTCTCCAGCCCCACCAGGCCCTGCTCCAGCGTCCAGAGCACGAAGGGGTGCCAGGCCTCCCCGGCCTCCGCCTCGACCACCACCGAATCGCCATCGTCAGCCAGGAGGCGTACGCCACGGCTGGCCATGCGCAGCACCAGCGCGTCGACATCCCGGGTCAGCAGCAAGTTGCTGCCGCCGCCGAACACCTGCAGCGGTACGCCACGCTCCGCCGCCAGAGCCAGCGCCTCGCGCACGTCAGCCTCGTCACGGGCTTCGGCGAACAGCCGCGCCCGGACATCGATGCCAAAGGTGTTGAAAGGCTTGAGGGAGACATTCTCGGAAACGACCAGGCTCATAGGCGCCCCCGTATCTCGGCGACCAGCCCGTCACAGGCCTGCTCGATCAGGTCCAGCACCTCTTCGAAACCCTCCTCGCCCCCGTAGTAGGGATCCGGAACCTCTTCGGGCACCAGGCCGTAGCGACGCAGGAACAGGTCCGGCTCGCTGCCGCCGCGACGCAGCCCCTTGAGGTCCCGCAGGTTGCTGTGGTCCATCGCCAGAACCAGGTCGAAACGGGCGAAATCGTCCACGCTCACCTGGCGCGCGCGTAGCAGGGAAAGGTCATAGCCACGGCGCTGGGCTGCCTGGCGGGTGCGCATGTCCGGCGCCTTGCCGACATGCCAGTCGCCGGTGCCGGCGGAGTCGACCTCCACCCACTCATCCAGGCCCGCCTCGCTCAGCTTGTGACGCAGCACGCCCTCGGCGGTGGGCGAGCGGCAGATGTTGCCGAGGCAGACGAACAGGACCTTCATCAGGCCCCCAGCAAGCGGCGGACCCGCTCCAGGTCTTCAGCGGTGTCGACCCCGGCGGCCGGCGCCTCGACTGCATCGGCCACGTGGATACGCACGCCGTGCCAGAGCGCGCGAAGCTGCTCCAGGCACTCGGTGTCCTCCAACCAGCACGGCCCCCACGCGACGAAGTCGTGGAGAAACCGCACGCGGTAGGCATAGATGCCGATATGCCGGCGGTAAGGCACCCCTTCGGGCAGTGCATCGCGCCCTTGGGCGAAGGCATCGCGGGCCCAGGGTAGCGGTGCGCGACTGAACGTCAGGGCCAGCCCCTGGGTGTCGGTCGACACCTTGACCACGTTGGGGTTGAACAACGCCTCAACCTCATGGATCGGCTCGGCCAGGGTCGCGATGCCGGCCTCGGGATGGGCGGCCAGGTTGGCTGCCACCTGATCGATGATCGACGGCGGGATCAGCGGCTCGTCGCCCTGTACGTTGACCACGATGGCATCGTCACCGAGCCCCAGCTGGGTGGCGACCTCAGCCAGGCGGTCGGTACCGGAGTTGTGGTCCACACGGGTCAGCACCACATCGGCGCCGAACGCCTTGCAGGCCTCGACGATGCGCGGATCGTCGGTGGCCACCACCACGCGCTCGGCCGAGCTGCGTCGCGCCTGTTCCCAGACGTGCTGGATCATCGGCTTGCCGCCGATGTCCTGCAGCGGCTTGCCGGGCAGGCGCGTGGAAGCGTAGCGAGCGGGGATGACGACGGTGAATGCCTGGCCCATCACTTGTCCAGCCGTTCATCGACGTTGAGGGTGCGCGCCTCGCTCTCCAGCATCACCGGGATGCCTTCGCGGACGGGGAAGGCCAGGGCATCGGCCTTGCAGACCAGCTCGCTCTTGTCGTCGGCGAGCTTCAGCGCGCCCTTGCACAGGGGGCAGGCGAGGATATCGAGCAGTTTGGTGTCCATGGGGAGTCCTTGGAGGCCACCCTCAGGGGTGGCTGATGGGGTTACGAGCGTTCGCTGGCCAGGCGTGCCAGGCGCGCGTCGAGCCAGGCGACGAAGCCCTCGGTGGGCACGGCATCGACGGCCAGGTACCACCAGTCGTCAGCGGCGAAGGCCCGGCATTTCACCGCGTCCTTCTCGGTCATCACCAGGGGCAGTGCCGGGCTGAATTGCAGTTCGGCGGCACCGAAGCTGGCGTGGTCGGCGAAAGCATGCGGAATCGGGCGCCAGTTTAGCGCCTCGAGCGTGGTGAAGAAACGCTGCGGATTACCGATGCCGGCGACCGCGTGGAGGGCCTGGCCAGGAGGGAAATGCTCGAGGCCGACCCGCTCACCACTCAGCAGGTTGACCAACGCGCTGGGCCGCAGGCGGAAGCCATAGGCACCACCGGGGCCGGCGTCGGCGCCGTTGTAGAGCACCGCGTCGACAGTCTCGAGGCGCTGCGCCGGCTCGCGCAGGGGGCCGGCCGGCAGGCAGCGGCCGTTGCCCAGGCCACGGGCAGCGTCGATCAGCACCAGTTCGATGTCCCGTGCCAGGCGATAGTGCTGCAGGCCATCGTCGCTGAGTACCAGGTCCAGCGGGCCTTCGGCCAGCAACGCCGCCACGGCGCGGCCCCGATCGGGGTCGATCACCAGGGGCACGCCCGTGCGCTGCACGATCAGCAGGGGCTCATCGCCGGCGACATCGGCCCCCTGCTCCGCCCGCACCCGCCAGGGCAGGCTCGGCGGGTGGGCACCGTAGCCACGGCTGACCACGCCTACGCGCAGGCCGAGGCCGCGGCAGTGCTCGATGAGCCAGAGAATCATGGGGGTCTTGCCGGTACCGCCGACGGTGATGTTGCCCACCACCATGACCGGCACCGGGGAACGGTAAATGGGGCCCGCACCGGCGAGGAAGGCCTCCCGCTTGCGCCGCACCACGAGGCGGAACAACGCCTCCAGGGGGCGAAGCAGCACCAGGGCAGGATGCCCCCGGTACCAGGCGTCCAGCAGGCGATCGGAGAAGGCCATCAGGGCTTCTCCGGCTGGGCCTCGACCGTGGTGATGCGCAGCTTGCTGAAGCCCAGCTTGCCGGCCGCATCCATGGCGGTGATCACCGTCTGGTGGGTGGTCTTGGCATCGGCGCTGATGATCATCGGCAGGCTGTTGTCACCACCGGACTCCTTGCTCAGCGCCGTCATCAGCGTCGCCAGGTCGTTCTTCACCAGCACCTGGCCGTTGAGCGCGTACTGGCCATCGGCACTGATGGACAGCTCCAGGGTCTTCACCTCGGTGGCCTGGGCCGGCGTGCCGCTGACGGCTTCCGGCAATTCGATCTTCAACTCGCTGGGGCGGCTGAAGGTGGTGGTGACCACGAAGAACAGCAGCAGCACGAAGATCACGTCGATGAACGAAGTCAGGTTGAGGAAGACTTCCTCACGGGCGACGTTGCCCGCCCGGCGACGGAACTTCACGCTTTGGCTTCCTCTGCGAAGTCCACTTCACGATCGCCCTGGGTCACTTCCACCAGCTTGATCGCCTCCTGCTCCATGGCCACCACCAGCTCGTCGACACGACGCAGCAGGAAACGGTGGAAGAACACGGCGGGGATGGCGACCATCAGGCCCGCCGCGGTGGTGATCAGCGCCTTGCCGATACCGCCAGCCAGGGCCGGGGCGTTCGCCATGCCGTTGTCCATGAAGCCGCTGAAGATCTCGATCATCCCGAACACGGTACCCAAAAGGCCCAGCAGCGGGCCCATGGCGGCGATGGTGCCCAGGGTATTGAGGTAGCGCTCCAGCTCATGGATGACGCGGGATGCAGCCTCCTCGATGCACTCCTTCATGATCTCGCGACCATGCTTGGAGTTGGCCAGGCCGGCGGCGAGAATCTCGCCCAGCGGGGACGAGGCACGCAGTTCCTTGAGCTTCTGCGCGTTGAGCTGCTTGTCCTTGACCATGCGCCACACCTGGCCGAGCAATTGCGGCGGTGCGATGCGATTGGCACGGAGCGTCCACAGGCGCTCCACAATGATGGCGGTGGCTGCGATGGAACTCAGAATGATAGGCAGCATCATCCAGCCGCCTGCTTTGACCAGCTCCCACACGGTGGCAAATCCCCTTGAAAAAAGTGGCGCAACTCTAGCACAGGGTCAGGGCCCCGCCGACCGTCGCCGTTCTCATTTTTCCCGCCAGAAACGTGCCTGGGTCCGCAGTCCACGCACCTCGTCACGCTCGCCGAGACGGATCAGCAGCGCACCGGACTGCGCCGTGTCGTGGATCGCGACGCCAGAAGCACGGTAGCGGGCGACGACGGACGGATGCGGATGGCCGAAGGCGTTGTGGCTGCCCCGGGTGATCAACGCACCACGGGGCGACACCGCCTCGATCAGCGCCGCGGAGGAAGAGCTGGCACTGCCGTGGTGCGGTGCCAGCAGCCAGTCGGCGCGCAGGGGCTCACCGCTGGCGATCCAGGCGGCCTCGGCCTGGACACCGATGTCGCCGGTCAGGTGGATGCGCTCGCCGTGCGCCTCGACGCTGAGCACACAGGACCAGTCGTTGCCACTGCGCGCCTGCTCCCAGCGCCAGGTACGCAGGCGCACTCCGTCCCACTCCCACGCCTCGTTGCCGCAGGCCTCGGCGCCCAGCGCAGCCGGCAGGCGCAGCGGCTCACCGCTGACCACCCGCGCCACCGGCATGCCGCGCAGTACCGCTCCGGCACCGCCGGCGTGGTCGTTGTCGGCATGGCTGAGCAGCAACTGGTCCAGCTGCCGCACACCCAGCCCCAGCAGGCTCGGCAGCACCACCCGCTCGCCCATGTCGAAGTCGCCGCGCCGGGCGCCCATGTCGTAGAGCAGCGCGTGCTCCCGGGTCCGCACCAGCACCGACAGCCCCTGCCCGACATCCAGCAGCCAGATGTCCGCCCTCCCCCAGGGCGGCCGCTCCACGGGAGGAAACAACGTCGGCAACAGCAGGGCCACGCCCAGGACGCGCACCGGCACGCCCGCCGGAAGAACCAGCAACAGGCAGCCGCCCATGCCCAGCAGCCAGGCCCACGGAGGAACGGCCGTCGCCTGCCAGGCCGGAACCCACGCGGCGATCCAGGCCAGCAGCCGGAACAACAGCTCCAGCGAACCGCCGGCCAGCCACAGCAGCCCTGCGCCCAGCCATGGCACGCCCTGCAGCGCAGTCCCGAGCAGGGAAAGCGGCACCGAGACCAGGCTGACCCAGGGCACGGCGACCAGGTTGGCCAGCGGGCCACTCAGGCTGATGGGCAGCGCCAACGCCAGCAGCAGGGGTGACAGCGCCAGCCCCATGGTCCATTGCGCGCGCCACCATCTGAGCCACCAGGGCGGCACGCCCATCCGCCCGGCGAAAATCAGGATGAGCAACGCCACGGCGCCGAAGGACAACCAGAATCCTGCCTGCAGGGAGGCCAGCGGATCCGCCGCCAGCACCACGCAGAAGGCCACCAGCAACGGGCGGACCACCCCGAGGTGGCGGAAACGCAAGCGCCAGAGCAGCGCGATGGCGGTCATCAGGCAAGCGCGCTGCACCGGCACGTCGAAGCCGGCCAGCAAGCCGTAGCCCAGTGATCCGACGAACGCCAGGGCACAGGCGCAGGGCAACCAGGGCAGGCGTCCGGGCCAGAGCCCGAGCCGCGCCAGCAGCGCGACGGCGCCGTAGAGCACAGCGGCGAGCAAGGCGATGTGCTGGCCGGAGATCACCATCAGGTGCACGGTCCCTGTGTCCTGCAGCAAGCGCCAATCCGCAGCGACCAGCCCCGAGCCGTCGCCGAGTACCAGCGCCGCGATGCCGCCGTTGCGCCCATGGGCCGGCACCTGCTCGATGCCCTGGCGCAGGCGGTCACGCCAGGCGGCGGGGCCATTGCCCGGTGCCAACGGCTTGCCGGCCTTCACCGAGCCGCTGGCGCCTATGTGCCGGGCAAGGAGCCAGGCCTCGTAATCGAAGGCATGCGGATTGACCAGGCCGCGCGGGCGCTTGAGGGTCACAGCCAGTCGCCAGCGCTCCCCGCCGCGCAGCTGTGGCCCGCCGTACCAGGACAAGCGGATACGCGACGGCAGTTCGGCACCTGGCATCTGCGGATCGTCCAACTCGAAGCGCACCACCCCGCTGCCCCGTTGCGGCAGCCCGACGACCCGCCCCTCCAGCCAGCGGGTCTCGCCATCGAGGGATGGGTCCAGCCGATCATCCAGGGCCCATTGGGCGCAGCAGCAGCCCCAGGCGAACCCCAGCAGGAACAGACCGGCCGCCCGCCCGCGCCCGGCCAGCAATGCCAGCCCCAGTACCGCCGCCACGAGCAGCCAGGCGGTCGGCGGCAACGCCGGCATGAACCGCACCGCGGCCAGGCCACCGCCCAGCGCCACCAACGCCCACGTCATCGCACTCCCCTCCCTGGGAAGCCCCGCCACGCGCCACGGCCAATGACCGTCGATCGGAGCGGTTCCATTCATTTATCGACACAAACTGACCCGGCGATGTCATAACCAGGAATGCATAATGTCGGCGCTTCAGCCTGCCAGAGAGCCCTCATGCCGCGTCGCCTCTTCAAACGCTACATGCCGAACCCGGACCTGATCAGGGAGCACAAGTCGCTGCGCTTCCTCGGCGCCCTGATCCATGACCCGAACCTCTGGCACCTCAACCGCCACTCGGTCTCGCGGGCGATGGCGATGGGCCTGTTCGCCGCGTTCATACCCTTGCCCCTGCAGATGCTGCTGGCCGCCGGCCTGGCCATCACCGTGCGCGCCAACCTGCCGATCTCCGTCGGCCTGGTCTGGCTGACGAACCCTATCACCATGCCGCCGGTCTTCTATTGCACCTACAAGATGGGCGCCTGGCTGATGGGCGTGCCGCCGCGCACCCTGCCCGACGAGCTGACCTTCCAGTGGATCACCCAGGAACTCTCGACCGTCTGGCAGCCCTTCCTGCTCGGCTCCATCGTCTGCGGCATCCTCGTCGGTGCACTGGGCTACATGCTGACCATGCTCTACTGGCGCTGGTGGGTCGGCCACAGCTGGCGCAAACGTCAGAAGCGCCGCCAGCAGTCCGGGCACCAGTAGCGCCAATTTCCGGGCCTGAAATGAAAAACGCCGCTTTCGAGCGGCGTTTTCAATGGCGCAGGGTCGGCCCTATTCGTAGCGCAGCGCCTCCGCCGGCTGGGTCTGGGCGGCGCGCCAGGCCGGATAGAGGGTCGCGAGGAAGCTCAGCAGCAGCGCGGCACCGCAGATCAGCACCACGTCCGCCACCTGCAGGTCGGAAGGCAGGTAGCTGACGAAATACACGTCGGAGCTGAAGATGTGCTGCCCACTGGCCCGCTCCAGCGCGGCGATCCAGGTGCTGACATTGAGCGCGGTGACGATGCCCAGCACCGTGCCGATCAGGGTGCCGACCGCACCGATGACGCTGCCCTGGACCATGAAGATGGCCATGATCTGCCGGGGCGTGGCGCCCAGGGTGCGGAGGATGGCGATGTCGGCGCGCTTGTCGGCGACCACCATGATCAAGGTGGCGATGATGTTGAACGCGGCCACGGCGACGATCAGCAGCAGCAGCAGGCCGATCATGGTCTTCTCCATCTTCATCGCGCTGAACAGGCTGCCCTGGGTGTGGGTCCAGTCATCGGCGCGATAGCCCGCGCCCAGCGCCTTGACGATCTGCGCGGAGACGCGCGGCGCCTCGTAGAGATCCTTCAGGGCGATGCGCACGCTCTGCACCTGGCCTTCCTGCAGGCGCTGGATGGCCGCGGCGTCGGCGACGTTGATCAGCGCCAGGGAGCTGTCGAGCTCGGCGCCCACCTTGAACACCCCCACCACGTTGAGGCGCTGCATGCGCGGGGTGATGCCGCCCGGCGCGCTGCTGACCTCCGGCACGATCAGGGTCAGCTTGTCGCCGACATTGAGATGGAAACGCCGCGCGGTGATCTCGCCGACGACGATGCCGAACTCGCCGGGTACGAGGTCTTCCAGTGCGCCCTGGACGATGTGCTTGCCGATGATGGAGACCTTGGGCTCCTCCGCCGGATCGATGCCGTTGATCTGCACCGGCTGCATCATGCCTTTATAGGAGAGCATCCCCTCCAGCTCGGCGAAGGGCACCGCGCCGGTCACCTCGGGGTGCTTCATCGCCGCGCTGGCGACGCTGCGCCAGTCGTCCAGGGGCTGGTCGGCCGCGAGGGTGGCATGGGGCACCATGCCGAGGATCCGCGAGCTCATCTCCTTCTGGAAGCCGTTCATCACCGAGAGCACGACGATCATCGCCAGTACGCCCAGGGCGAGGCCGATCATCGAGGTCAGCGAAATGAAGGAGATGAAGTGGTTGCGGCGCTTCGCGCGGGTGTAGCGCGCGCCGATGAATATCGCCAGGGGTCTGAACATGTCAGGCAGCCACCAGCCGGCCTTCTTCCAGGCGCAGCACCCGGTCCATCTGCTGGGCCAGTTGCAGGTCGTGGGTCACCACCAGGAAGGCGGTACGCAACGACCCGCTGAGTTCCAGCATCAGCTCCTGGATGCTCTGGGCGGTGTGCTTGTCGAGGTTGCCGGTGGGCTCGTCGAGCAGCACCAGCTCCGGCGTGTTGACCAGGGCGCGGGCGATGGCCACGCGCTGGCGCTCGCCACCGGACAGCTCCGCCGGCTTGTGCGACAGGCGATGGCCGAGGCCTACGCGCTCCAGCAGGGCCGTGGCGCGCTGGCGGGCCTCGGCGAGGGGCGTGCGGCCGATCAGCAGCGGCATGCAGACGTTCTCCAGGGCGGTGAACTCGGGCAGCAGGTGGTGGAACTGGTAGACGAAGCCCAGCGCGCGATTACGCAGCAGGCCACGGGCCTTCTCGTTGAGGGCGGACAGCTCCTCGCCCGCCAGCCAGACGCTGCCGGTGCTGGGGGTGTCGAGCCCGCCGAGCATGTTCAGCAGGGTGCTCTTGCCCGAACCCGAGCTGCCGACGATGGCGATGCGCTCGCCCGGGTGCAACTCCAGCTCGACGCCGGACAGCACCTGTACCGATTGCGGGCCTTCCTCGTAGCTCTTGCCCAGGTTGCGGCAGCTCAGTACCGCGCGATCTTTCACGTCACTCATAACGAAGCGCCTCTGCGGGCTGGGTGCGCGCGGCACGCCAGGCCGGGTAAAGGGTGGCGAAGAAACTCAAAACCAGCGCGGCGCCGCAGACCAGCACCACGTCCTCCAGCATCAGCTGCGAGGGCAGGTAGTCGATGAAGTAGACGTCGGCGCTGAGGAACTTGTGGCCGAGCACGTCCTCCAGCCAGGAGATGGCGGCGCTGACATTGAGCGCGGCAAGGATGCCCAGCACGCAGCCGATGGCGGTGCCGACCACGCCTATCACCGTGCCCTGGACCATGAAGATGCCCATGATCTGCCCGGGCGTGGCGCCGAGGGTGCGCAGGATGGCGATGTCGCCCTTCTTGTCGGTGACCACCATGACCAGGGTGGAGATGATGTTGAACGCGGCGACGGCGACGATCAGCAGCAGCAGCAGGCCGATCATGGTCTTCTCCATGCGGATGGCCTGGTAGAGGTTGCCGTGGGTGCGGGTCCAGTCGCGGGCGTAGAAGTCCTCGCCCTTGAGTTGCCCGGCGATCTGCCAGGCCACTCGCGGCGCCTGGAACAGATCGTCGAGCTTCAGGCGCAGGCCCTGCACCTGGTCCGGCTTCCAGCGGTGCAGGCGCGCGGTGTCCTTGATGTTGGCCACGGCCAGGGCGCCGTCCAGCTCACCGGCGCCGACATGGAAGATGCCGACCACGGTGAAGCGCTTCATGCGCGGGAACACGCCGGCCGGAGTGACCGCCACCTCCGGCAGCACGAAGGTGACCTTGTCGCCGAGGCCGACGCCGAGCTTGGTAGCCGCCTTGTCGCCGATGACGATGCCGAACTCGCCGGCACGCAGCGAAGCCAGGTCGCCCTTCACGAAGAAGTCATCGATGATCGAGACCTGGCTTTCCAGCGCCGGGTCGACCGCATTGACCAGCACCTTCTGCACCTTGCCGTCGTTGGTCAGCAGGCCCTGCATCTGGGTGAAGGGCGCCACGGCGGCGATGCCCGGATGCGCACGCACCTTCTCGGCCAGCGCCTGCCAATCGTTGATCGGGGTGGCGGATTCGATGGTGGCGTGGGGCACCATGCCCAGCACGCGCTCGCGCATCTCGCGGTCGAAGCCGTTCATCACCGACAGCACGAGGATCATCACCAGCACGCCGAGGGCGAGGCCGATCATGGAAGTCAGGGAGATGAACGAGACGAAGTAACTGCGACGCTTGGCGCGCGTGTAACGGGCGCCGATGAACAGGGGCAGCGGTCTGAACATAGAAAAAAGGTTCGCTTGCGAAGAAAGGAACGTCCTTGTGGCGGGGCCCGGCGAGCAGCTTTACACTCAGACCACCCCTGCAGCCATGGGTTCGCCATGTCGACACAAGACGCAGATGACCGCCGCGAATACTACCGTATCGAAGATACGATCGCACTGGAATTTACCCCCCTGACCCACGCCCAGGCGCAGGCCAGCGAGGAGCTCCACGACCCGTCGCCGCTGTTCAATCTGCTCAGTGACCTGCACCTGATGGACTTCGAGTCGCAGCACCTGCTGCGGCACATTTCCGAGCGCGACCGGACCCTGGCCAACTACCTGAAGGTCATGAACAAGCGCATCGACCTGCTCGGCCAGGCCGTGGCCCAGAGCCTGATGCGCGACATCGGCCCGCCGCGCCGGGTGACGCTCTCCGAGGGCGGTGTCGGCTTCGTCTGTCCGCAGCACTTCGAGCTCGGCAGCCACCTGGCCATCAAGATGGTGTTGATGCCCCAGGCGCTCGGCCTGCTGCTGCGTGCGGTGGTGATCCACAGCCAGCCACGCGATGACGGCCAGTTCGAGATCGGCACCGAATTCGAAGCGCTGACTGACGCACAGCGCCAATTGCTCGCCCGACATATCCTGCAGAAGCAGGCCCAGGCTCGCCGCCAGGCCCGCGCTCGCCCGGTTCCGCCTCCAGGATGACCCCATGTCGCGCCTTCTGCTCCTGCTCTGCCTGTCCCTCCCACTCCCGGCCCTGGCCGAAACCATCGAGATCCCTGTCGGCCAGCAAGGCGACAGCGGCCTTTCGCTGCCCGTGCGCGGCGAATCGCAGCGCGCCGTACTCGAGCGATTCGGCCTGCCGGACGAGGAGCATCCCGCCGTCGGCAAACCGCCGATCACGCGCTGGGACTACCGGGAGTTCTCCGTCTATTTCGAGAGCGGGCATGTCGTCGACAGCGTCCGCCACCACCAACCCCGACATCCCGAGGTTTCACAGTGACCCTGATCTACGGCCATCGCGGCGCCAAGGGCGAATGCCCGGAAAACACCCTGGCCAGCTTCCAGCAGTGCCTCTCCCACGGCGTGAAACGCTGCGAACTCGACCTGCACCTGTCCCGTGACGGCGAACTGATGGTGATCCACGACCCGACGCTCAAGCGCACCACCGGTCGCCGCGGCAAGGTGGTGGAACACGACGCCGATGAGCTGGTGACCTACGACGCCCGCCAGGGCGGCCCGGGCTGGGTGAAGCCCTGCCCCATCCCGCGTCTCGCCGAGCTGTTCGAACAGTGCGACTTCGATCACTGGCAGCTGGAAGTGAAGAGCGCCTCCCGCGTGCGCGCCGCGCGCACCGTGCTGGCCATCCGCGAGCTGGCCGATCGCCATGGGCTGCTGGACAAGGTCACCGTCACCTCCAGCTCCCGCGAGGTGCTGCGCGCGCTGAACCGCCTGACGCCCGACCTCGCCCGCGGCCTGGTAGCCGAGTACGCCTGGCTCGACCCGCTGAAGGTCGCCGCCAACCACGGCTGCAACCTGCTGGCGCTGAACTGGACCCTGTGCACCCCCGAGCGCCTGCAGAAGGCGCAGAAGCAGGGCCTGCACGTGTCGGTGTGGACGGTGAACGAGCCGGCCCTGATGCGTCGTCTCGCCGACTTCGGCGTGGACAGCATCATCACCGACTTCCCCGGCCTGGCGGTAAGCACGCTGGCGCGCTGAAGCGCTGCGGTCCCGGGCTGAAGCCCGGGCTACGCACGGCCTCTCTGCGCCACAGGTTGGCGCCGAGCGCAACGAGGCCCAACGGTGCGAGGTTCAGCATTGTTTCCTGACCAAGCGGTGGGCTGAAGCCCACCCTACGCCCATCCGAGCGTCACTCCCCCCAGAACGAAAAAACCGGCCGCAAGGGCCGGTTTTTTCATGGGCGTCGCCTGATCAGAAGCTCTCCCGATTCGGCCAGCGCCAGGTGCGCGGTTCGCCGAGAGGGTCCTCCCCGGCCGGCTCAGGCGCCCGGCCGGTGCCGCTCAAAAAAGCCGGTTGAGGCCGTCGAACGCCGCCACCCGATAGGCTTCCGCCATGGTCGGGTAGTTGAAGGTGGTGTTGATGAAGTACTTGATGCTGTTGGCTTCGCCCTTCTGGTTCATGATCGCCTGGCCGATGTGGACGATCTCCGAGGCCTGGTAGCCGAAGCAGTGCACGCCGAGCACTTCCAGGGTCTCGCGATGGAAGAGGATCTTCAGCATGCCCACCGGTTCGTGGGAGATCTGCGCACGGGCCATGCCCTTGAAGAACGCCTTGCCCACTTCATAGGGGATCTTGGCCTGGGTCAGCTCGCGCTCGTTCTTGCCGATGGAGCTGATCTCCGGAATGGTGTAGATGCCGGTGGGCACGTCGTCGACGAAGCGCCAGCTGTCGTTCTCCACCGCGCTGCCGGCGGCCGAGCGGCCCTGGTCGGCGGCGGCGCTGGCCAGGCTCGGCCAGCCGATCACGTCACCCGCTGCGAAGATGTTGCCCACTTCGGTGCGGTAGTACTGGTCCACGGCGATCTGGCCACGGCTGTTGACCTTGATGCCGATGTTCTCCAGCCCCAGGCGGTCGGTGTTGCCGGTACGGCCGTTGCACCACAGCAGGCAGTCGGCCTTGATCTTCTTGCCGGACTTCAGGTGCAGGATCACGCCGTTCTCCAGCCCCTCGATGCGCTCGTACTCCTCGTTGTGGCGGATGAGCACGTTGTTGTTGCGCAGGTGGTAGCTGAGGGCGTCGGAGATCTCGTCGTCGAGGAAGCTGAGCAGCTGGTCGCGGTTGTCGATCAGGTCCACCAGCACGCCCAGGCCGCTGAAGATGGAGGCGTATTCCGAGCCGATCACGCCGGCACCGTAGATGATGATGCGGCGCGGGGTGTGGGTAAGGCTGAGGATGGTGTCGCTGTCGTAGATGCGCGGGTGGTGGAAGTCCACGTCCGCCGGGCGGTAGGGACGCGAGCCGGTGGCGATGATGACCTGCTTGGCCACCAGCTTTTCCACCACGCCGCTGGCGCATACCACTTCGACGGTCTGCTCGTCGGAGAAGCTGGCGGTGCCGAAGAACACGTCGACGCGGTTACGGGCGTAGTAGCCGGTGCGCGAGGCGACCTGCTTGGAGATCACCCGCTCGGCACTCTTGAGCACGTCGGGGAAGGAGAACCAGCGCGGCTCGCCGATCTGGCGGAACAGCGGGTTGGTGTTGTACTGCATGATCTGCCGCACCGAGTGGCGCAGGGCCTTGGACGGGATGGTGCCCAGGTGGGTGCAGTTGCCGCCGACCAGCGGGCGGTTGTCGACCACCGCCACCTTGCGCCCGGCCTTGGCGGCGTTCATCGCCGCCCCTTCCCCCGCCGGGCCGGAACCCAGCACCACTACGTCGTAGTTGTAGACAGCCATGCTTACTCCTCATAACGGGCCGGAGGGCTCTCTGTGGCCTCCGGCAGGGCCGCGGAACGGGTCACCGCAGCGTTTCGAACTCGGCGCGCAGCTTAGTCACGCTGCATGGCGCTGCACATTAGCGCTTGGTCGCGTCGTAGGCGAGTTTTGCATCCACTACATCGCCGTCGCGATTGGCTTCCTCGCACTTTTCGCGATTGCCACCACAGATCGAGCATTCCTTCTCGATCCCCAGGTTGGCGATACCACCGCAGGAACCGGCGATGGGCTTGCGCCCCATGATCACGCCGATGGCCATGCCCAGCACCACCAGCAGCATGATCAGGAAGACCAGTAGCCAGGTCATGTTCAGTGCGCCTCCGTGGGGAACAGTTGCTCGAAGCGGCGACTGCCGCGGGTGGCGAAGCCCGTGCCTTCGCGGGTGACGAAGAACGCCGCGATGTCGTGGCGGTCGGCAAACGCCAGGCCGGCCTCGGGACCGAGCACCATCAACAGCGTAGACAGTCCATCGGCACGCAGCGCCGACGGGTCGATGACCGTGACCGCTGCCAGGTGATGGGTGATGGGTGCGCCGCTGGTGGGATCGAGGGTGTGAGAATACCGCTGTCCACCCCGTTCGAAGTAGTTGCGATAGTCGCCTGAGGTGGAAATGCCCATGTCCTGCAATGCAACAATCTTCTGCGCCACCTGGCGGTCGTCGCGCGGCGCTTCGATGGCCACGCGCCAGGGGCTGCCGTCGGGCTTGTGGCCGGTGGCTTTCATCTCCCCGGTGATGTCCACCAGCGAGCTGGTCACGCCCAGCTCGCCCAGCCGCGCGCTGACGCGATCCACGGCATAGCCGGCGGCGATGGCATTGAAGTCCAGTTGAACGGCGGCGTCCTTGCACAGTTGGTCGCCCTGGCGCTTGAGGTGCTGGTGGCCGACATCGGCCCGGGCCGCGGCGATGGCCTCGGCGCTGGGCACCTGGTCCCCGCGCGACTGCGGGCCGAAGCCCCAGAGGTTGAGCAGCGGCTCCAGGGTCATGTCGAAGGCGCCGTCGCTCTGTGCGGACAGGCTGTCGCCAAAGGCCACCAGCTCCAGCATGGGCGCCGGCAGGGCCATGCAGCTGCCCGCCGGCAGGGCGTTGAAACGCTCCACGTCGGAGTCGGCACGGTAGGTGGACATCTGCCGGTCGATCTCGGCGAGGATGCCCTCCACTTCACCCCGCGCCTGCTCCACGGAGGGCCCGGACGCTTTGCGCACGTACTTCACCGAGTAGCTGCTGCCCATGGTCGGGCCGCCGAACTGCTCCAGGGAATCGCCGCATCCGGCCAGCAGGAAGCTGGCCGAAAGCAGCAGGGCAACGGGTCTAACCACCGAAGTCGTCCAGCAGGATGTTCTCGCGCTCGACGCCCAGGTCCAGCAGCATCTTGATCACGGCCGCGTTCATCATCGGCGGGCCGCACATGTAGAACTCGCAGTCCTCGGGGGCCGGGTGGTCCTTGAGGTAGTTCTCGAACAGCACGTTGTGGATGAAGCCGGTGTAGCCGGTCCAGTTGTCCTCGGGCTGCGGGTCGGACAGCGCCAGGTGCCACTGGAAGTTGGGGTTCTCGGCGGCCAGCTGGTCGTACTCCTCGGTGTAGAAGGCTTCGCGCAGGGAGCGCGCGCCGTACCAGAAGCTGATCTTGCGCTGGGAGCCCAGGCGCTTGAGCTGGTCGAAGATGTGCGAGCGCATGGGCGCCATGCCCGCGCCACCACCGATGAAGACCATCTCGGCGTCGGTATCCTTGGCGAAGAACTCGCCGAAGGGGCCGTATACGGTGACCTTGTCGCCCGGCTTGAGGTTGAACACCCAGGAGGACATCTTGCCCGGCGGGATCTCGTCCTTGCCCGGCGGCGGCGAGGCCACGCGGATGTTGAACTTCACGATGCCCTTCTCGTCCGGGTAGTTGGCCATGGAGTAGGCGCGAATGACGGTCTCGTCGACCCTGGAGACGTACTTCCAGAAGTTGAACCTGTCCCAGTCGGCCCGGTATTCGGGCTGGATGTCGAAGTCCTTGTAGTGCACCTCGTGGGGCGGGCACTCCAGCTGGACGTAGCCACCGGCGCGGAAGTCGACGCTCTCCCCTTCCGGCAGGCGCAGGGTGAGCTCCTTGATGAAGGTGGCGACGTTTGGGTTGGACTCCACCGTGCATTCCCACTTCTTCACCCCGAAGACCTCTTCGGGCACCTCGATGTGCATGTCCTGCTTCACCGGGGTCTGGCAGGACAGGCGCCAGCCTTCCTTCGCCTGGCGGCGGGTGAAGTGGGACTCCTCGGTGGGCAGCATCTCGCCGCCGCCGCTCTCCACCACGCACTTGCACTGGGCGCAGGTACCACCGCCGCCGCAGGCCGAGGAGAGGAAGACGTTCTGCGCCGCCAGGGTCTGCAGCAGCTTGCCGCCGGCCGGGACGGTGATGGTGCGCTCGCGGTTGATCACGATGTTCACGTCGCCGCTGGACACCAGCTTGGCGCGGGCGGCGAGGATGATCACCACCAGCGCGAGGACGATGGCGGTGAACATGCCAATAGCGAGGAAGATTTCGAAACTCGGCATGTCGCCTCCTTACAGCTGGACGCCCGAGAAGGACATGAAGCCCAGCGACATCAGGCCGATGGTGATGAAGGTGATGCCCAGGCCCTGCAGGCCCTCGGGTACATCGCTGTACTTGAGCTTCTCGCGGATGCCGGCGAGCAGCGCGATGGCCAGGGCCCAGGAGAAGCCGGAACCGACGCCGTAGACCACGCTCTCCCCCAGGTTGTAGTCGCGCTCCACCATGAACAGCGAGCCGGCCATGATGGCGCAGTTCACCGTGATCAGCGGCAGGAATACGCCGAGGGCGTTGTAGAGCGAGGGCACGTACTTGTCGAGCAGCATCTCGAGGATCTGCACGATGGCGGCGATCACCCCGATGTAGCTGAGCAGGCCGAGGAACGACAGGTCCACGTCCGGCAGGCCGGCCCAGGCCAGCGCACCGTCCTTGAGCAGCAGGGTGTAGAGCAGGTTGTTGGCCGGCACGGTGATGGCCTGCACCACGATCACGGCGATGCCGAGGCCGATGGCGGTTTCCACCTTCTTGGAAATGGCGATGAAGGTGCACATGCCGAGGAAGAAGGCCAGGGCCATGTTCTCGACGAACACCGCCTTCACGAACAGGCTGAGGTAGTGCTCCATCAGTAGGCCTCCTTGTTGGATACCTGGGGCGCGATCTTGTAGGCCGGGGCTTCCTTCTGTTCGGTCTTCCAGCTGCGCAGGGCCCAGATGATCAGGCCGATGAGGAAGAAGGCCGAGGGCGGCAGCAGCAACAGGCCGTTGGGCTGGTACCAGCCGCCGTCGTTGATCACCGGGAGGATCTCGTAGCCCAGCAGCTTGCCGGAGCCGAACAGCTCGCGGATCACGCCGAGGACGATGAGCATGGCGCTGTAGCCCAGGCCGTTGCCGATGCCGTCGAAGAACGACAGCACGGGCGGGTTGGCCATGGCGAAGGCTTCGGCGCGGCCCATCACGATGCAGTTGGTGATGATCAGGCCGACGAACACCGAGAGCTGCTTGGACAGGCTGAAGGCATAGGCCTTGAGCACCTGGTCCACCACTATCACCAGCGAGGCGATGATCACCATCTGCACGATCATGCGGATCGAGCTGGGGATCTGGCTGCGGATCATCGAGATGAACAGGTTGGAGAAGCCGGTCACCAGCGTCAGGGCGATGGACATCACCAGCGCGGTCTTCAGGTTGGAGGTGACCGCCAGGGCCGAGCAGATGCCGAGGATCTGCAGGCCGATGGGGTTGTTGTGCAGGATCGGGTCCAGCAGGACCGAGCGGATCGTGGGTTGCGCCATGTTCATGCCTCCCCGTTGTTCAGCTTGGCCAGGAAGGGGCCGAAGCCGTTCTTGCCGAGCCAGAAATGCAGCAGGTTGTTGACGCCCTTGCTGGTCAGCGTGGCGCCGGCCAGGCCGTCGACCTGGTGGCTGGCCTTGGGCGAGCCGGGCTCGACACTGCCCTTGATGATCTGGATGGCCAGTTGGCCCTGCTCATCGAACAGGCTCTTACCGTTCCACAGCGCCTTCCATTTCGGGTTGTCCACCTCGCCGCCGAGGCCGGGCGTCTCGCCGTGCTGGTAGAAGCCCAGGCCGACCACGGTATTAAGATCACCCTTGAGGGCGAGGAAGCCGTACAGGGTCGACCACAGGCCGTAGCCGCGCACCGGCAGGATCAGGGTGTCCAGCTGGCCGTCCTTCTCCACCAGGTAGACGGTGGTGAAGCGCTCGCGGCGCTTGATGGAGGCGATGTCCTGGTCACCCGGCAGGGCGTCGGAGAGCTTCGGGTCCTTGGCGGCCTTCAGCGGGTCGAAGCCGGCGGCCTGGATGGCGTCGCTGTATTCGCCGCTGGTGAGGTCCACCACCTTGGCAGTGATGCGCTCGGCATAGAGCGCCTTCACTTCGCTGGCAGACATGCCCGGCCGGCCGAGGCCGGCGATGGAGAGGATGCTGCGCTGCTTGTCCAGCTCGCGGTTCTCCACCTGCACCGGCTTGAGGGCTACTGCCCCGCCGGCGACGAAGATGGAGCACACCAGGCAGACCACCAGGGCCACCAACAGGGTGCGGATCGTGGATTCCTTCTGGTCAGCCATGGCGTGCCAGCCTCCGCTTGATGTTGGCCTGGACGACGAAGTGGTCGATCAGCGGTGCACAGAGGTTGGCGAAGAGGATCGCCAGCATCATGCCTTCCGGGAAGGCGGGGTTGACCACGCGGATCAGCACCACCATCAGGCCGATCAGCGCGCCGAACAGCCACTTGCCGGTGTTGGTCATGGAGGCGGACACCGGGTCGGTGGCCATGAACATCATGCCGAAGGCGAAGCCGCCGAGGACCAGGTGCCAGTACCAGGGCATGGCGAACATCGGGTTGGTGTCGGAACCGATGGCGTTGAACAGCGTGCTGGTGGCGATCATGCCCAGCAGCACGCCGACGACGATGCGCCAGGCGGCGATGCGGGTCAGCAGCAGCACGCCGCCGCCGATGAAGATGGCCAGGGTGCTGGTCTCGCCGATGGAGCCGTGGATGGTGCCGAGGAAGGCGTCCATCCAGGTGATGCCGTGACCGATTATGTTCTCCACGCCACCGGCAGCGCCCAGGCTCAGGGAAGTGGCGCCGGCGAAGCCGTCCACCGCCGTCCACACGGCGTCACCGGAAATCTGCGCCGGGTAGGCGAAGAACAGGAAGGCACGGCCCACCAGGGCGGGGTTGAGGAAGTTCTTGCCGGTGCCGCCGAACACTTCCTTGCCCAGCACCACGCCGAAGCTGATGCCCAGGGCCACCTGCCACAGCGGGATGCTCGGCGGCAGGGTGAGGGCGAAGAGCACGGAGGTGACGAAGAAGCCTTCGTTCACTTCATGGCGGCGGATGGCGGCGAACAGCACTTCCCAGAAGCCGCCGACGATGAAGGTCACGGCGTAGATGGGCAGGAACCAGGCAGCGCCCTGGATGACGTTGTCCCACAGGCTGTTGGGGTCGAAGCCCGCCAGGCTGCCGATCAGCGCGAAGCGCCAGCCGTCCTGGGCGGCCAGCAGGTCCGGGCTCTGGGCGAACACCAGGTTGGCCTGGTAGCCGACGTTCCACATGCCGAAGAACATCGCCGGGAAGGTGCAGAGCCACACGGTGATCATCATGCGCTTGAGGTCGATGCCATCGCGCACGTGGGCCGTGGTCCGGGTGACGTTGGCCGGCCGGTAGAAGAAGGTGTCGATCGCTTCGTACAGGGCGTACCACTTCTCGAAGCGGCCCCCCTGTTCGAAGTTGTGCTCGATCCGGTCGAGGAACTTGCGCAGGCCCATGTCAGCCCTCCTTCTCGATGCGGTTGAGGTTGTCCCGCAGGATGGGGCCGTACTCGTACTTGCCGGCGCAGACGTAGCTGCACAGCGCCAGGTCTTCCTCGTCCAGCTCCAGGCAGCCCAGCTTCTGGGCCATCTCGGTGTCGCCGACGATGAGGTAGCGCAGCAACTGGGTGGGCAGGATGTCCAGCGGCATCACCGCCTCGTAGTTGCCCACCGGCACCATGGCGCGCGGGCTGCCGTTGGTGCTGGTGCTGAAGGCGAACCGGCGGGCCGCCATCAGCTTGGAGACGAAGATGTTCAGCACCGAGTGCTTGTTCACCCCGGCGCGCAGGTAGTGCAGCAGCTCGCGGTCGTTGCCTTCGGCGAGGCAGGACACCTGCAGGTGGTAGCGCCCCAGGTAGGCGCAGGCGCCACGGGAGGTGCGCCCGCCCAGCAGAGAGCCGGACACCACGCGGTTGACGCCGGGCTTGAGTTCGCCGGCGGTCAGCTCGTCGAGGCTCGCGCCCAGGCGGGTGGCCAGCAGACGCGGCTTCTCCACCACCGGGCCGGCCAGGGCCACGACGCGCTCGACCCACAGGCGGCCGGTGGCGAACAGCTTGCCGATGGCGATCACGTCCTGGTAGCCGATGTGCCAGACGCTCTTGGTGGCGCTCACCGGGTCGAGGAAGTGGATGTGGGTGCCCGGAAGACCCGCCGGATGCGGACCGGAGAAGGCCTCGGCGCGCACGCCGGTCAACTGCTCACCTGGCAGGCTGGCCCCGTCGGCCTTGCACAGGAACACCCGGCCCAGACGCGCCAGCACCTTGAGGCCGCGTTCAAAGTCGGCGGCGTGGGCAGCGATGATCGGCTGCGGGTCGGCGGCCAGCGGGTGGGTATCGAGGGCGGTCACGAAGATCGAACTGGGTACGGCATCGACCACCGGCACCCGGCTGAACGGGCGTGTGCGCAGTGCGGTCCAGAGGCCCGAGCGCTGCAGGTTGTCCCGCACGGCCTGGGGATCGAGGGCATCCATGGCGTTGTCCGGGCAGGTGTCGAAGACGACTTCGTCATCGCCGTCCACATCGATCACCACCGACTGCAGCACACGCTGCTCGCCGCGGTGGATGGCCGAGACCACGCCCGCCGCCGGGGCGGTGAAGAGCACGCCGGGGTTCTTCTTGTCGGCGAACAGGGCCTGGCCCAGCTTCACCCGGTCCCCGACCTGCACCTGCATGGTGGGCTTCATGCCGTGGTAGTCGAAGCCGATCACGGCCACGCTACGCACGGCTCGTGCAGCCTCGATGCGCTGCTCAGGCTGGCCTGCGATGGGCAGGTCCAACCCCCGTCTGATTCTTGTCATGTCTCTCGCCTGAACCTTGAGAAGGGTTTCGTCCCGGTGTCGAACAGTAGCCGCCAAACGCCAGGCAGGCACCGGCACATATGCCGGCACGCGGCAGAGCCTCGGGACGAAAACCGCGCATTATAAAGAGGCTCCCCTCGGTGCGACCACCGAAAATCCTTGGCTTTCCGTCGGTTAGGCCTGGAGCGGTGACGGGAGGTCAGATGGCGGACGCGGGGTCACGGATGCGAACGGCGGGGCGAGCAGGAAAGGAACGGGGGCCGCAGCCCCCGTTTCAGACATTACGAGCGAGGGCCCGCGGAACGCCGGATGGCGTAGCAGATGGCGATGAAGCCGAGCCAGAAGGGAATGGCGTACACCGACACGTTGATGCCGGGGATCAGCAGCATCACGCCGAGGATCAGCGCCACGAAGGCCAGGCACAGGTAGTTGCTGAAGGGGTACCAGAGCGACTTGAAGAAGGGCTCGATGCCCTGGCGCTGCAGCGACTTGCGGAACATCAGGTGCGACAGGCTGATCATCGCCCAGTTGATCACCAGCGCCGCCACCACCAGCGCCATCAGCAGTTCCAGCGCCTGCTTGGGCGCCAGGTAGTTCACCAGCACGCACAGCAGGGTCACCAGCGCGGAGACGCCGATGGCCAGCACCGGCACGCCACGACGGTTGACCTTGAGCAGCGCCTTGGGTGCATCGCCCTGCTCGGCCAGGCCGTAGAGCATGCGGCTGTTGCAGTACACGCCGCTGTTGTAGACCGACAGCGCGGCAGTCAGCACCACGAAGTTCAACAGATGGGCGGCGGTGTCGCTGCCGATCAGCGAGAAGATCTGCACGAAGGGGCTGCCGCTGTAGGGGTCGCCGGCGGCGTTCAGGGTTTCCAGCAGCTTGTCCCAGGGGTAGAGCATCAGCAGCACGGTGAGGGCGCCGATATAGAAGATCAGGATGCGCCAGATCACCTGGTTGATCGCCTTGGGGATCACCTTCTTCGGCTCGCTGGCCTCGGCGGCGGTGATACCCACCAGCTCCAGGCCACCGAAGGAGAACATGATGATCGCCAGGACCATCACCAGCCCCTCCAGGCCATTGGGGAAGAACCCGCCGTGGCTCCACAGGTTGCTCACGGCCGCCTGCTCGCCGCCGGTGCCGGAGACCAGCAGGTAGAGGCCGAGGATGATCATGCCGATGATCGCCACCACCTTGATCAGGGCGAACCAGAACTCGGTCTCGCCGAAGGCGCGGACGTTGGCCAGGTTGATCAGGTTGATCAGCACGAAGAAGGCCGCAGCCGTCGCCCAGGTGGGCACTTCCGGCCACCAGAACTGCACGTACTTGCCCACCGCGGTCAGCTCGGCCATGCCCACCAGCACATAGAGCACCCAGTAGTTCCAGCCGGAGAGGAAGCCCGCGTAGCCACCCCAGTACTTGTGGGCGAAGTGGCTGAAGGAGCCGGCCACGGGCTCCTCGACGATCATCTCGCCCAGCTGGCGCATGATCAGGAAGGCGATGAAGCCGGCGATGGCGTAGCCGAGGATCATCGAGGGGCCGGCGGATTTGAGTACCCCGGCCGAGCCGAGGAACAGACCGGTGCCGATGGCGCCGCCCAGGGCGATCAGCTGGATATGGCGATTTTCCAGGCCGCGCTTGAGCGAGCCGGCGTGCAGCTGTTGTCCGTCCATCAAGGGGTTTCCAAGCAGGAGGTGGGTATAGCGATTACAGACCTAAAAATGAAAAACGGGAGCCCGAAAGCTCCCGTTCTGTTCAACGCGGTATCAGCGCGGGAACGCAGGCGGGTTGACCCCGGCCATCTCTTCCATCACGCGGACCACCTGGCAGCTGTAGCCGAACTCGTTGTCGTACCACACGTAGAGCACGACACGGTTGTCGTTGCAGATGGTGGCTTCGGCATCGACCACACCGGCGTGGCGGGAGCCGACGAAGTCGGTGGAGACCACTTCCTGCGAGCTGACGAAGTCGATCTGCTTCTGCAGGTCCGAGTGCATGGCCATCTGGCGCAGGTACTCGTTGATCTCTTCGCGGGTGGTGGCCTTTTCCAGGTTCAGGTTGAGGATGGCCATCGACACGTTCGGCGTCGGCACGCGAATGGCGTTGCCGGTCAGCTTGCCCTTCAGCACCGGCAGGGCCTTGGCGGCAGCGGTGGCGGCGCCGGTCTCGGTGATCACCATGTTCAGCGGCGCGCTGCGGCCACGGCGATCGCCCTTGTGGAAGTTGTCGATCAGGTTCTGGTCGTTGGTGTACGAGTGAACGGTCTCGACGTGGCCGTTGACGATGCCGTACTGATCATTGACGGCCTTGAGCACCGGCACGATGGCGTTGGTGGTGCAGGAGGCGGCCGAGATGATCTTGTCTTCGGCGGTGATCTCGCTGTGGTTGATGCCGTGCACGATGTTCTTCAGCGCGCCCTTGCCAGGAGCGGTCAGGACGACGCGATCGACACCCGGGCAGCTCAGGTGCTGGCCCAGGCCCTCGGCATCACGCCACACGCCGGTGTTGTCGACCAGCAGGGCATTCTTGATGCCGTACTGGGTGTAGTCGACTTCGGTCGGCGACTTGGCGTAGATCACCTGGATCAGGTTGCCGTTGGCGGTGAGGGTGTTGTTTTCCTCGTCGATGGTGATGGTGCCATCGAACTTGCCGTGCACGGAGTCGCGGCGCAGCAGGCTGGCGCGCTTGACCAGGTCGTTGCTGGCGCCCTTGCGCACGACGATGGCGCGCAGGCGCAGGCCGTCGCCGCCACCGGTCTTCTCGATCAGGATGCGCGCCAGCAGGCGGCCGATGCGGCCGAAGCCGTACAGGACGACGTCGGTGCCTTCGCGGGCAGCGCCGTTCTGCTTGCCGACCACGTCGGCCAGCTCGTCCTTGACGAACTGCTCGACGGCACGGCCGTTGCCTTCGGCCTTGAACTTGCTGGCCATCTTGCCCAGGTCCACGGAAGCCGCGCCCAGCTTCAGCTCGCTCATGGCCTTGAGGATCGGGAAGGTATCGTGGACCGACAGCTCGCTGTCGTCAGCCAGGCGGTGACGGGCGAAACGATGGGCCTTGAGAATGTCGATCACCGAACGGTTGATCAGACCACGGCCATAGATCGAGGTCACCACGCTGTTGTTGCGGTAGAGCTGGCCAATCAGCGGAATCATCGCTTCCGCGAGGGCTTCACGATCAATCCACTCACCGAGACACTGGTCGGGCTTCTGAGTCACGGGCAGTACCTTCCACATGTAGGGGCTGAAAAAAGGGGCTACATTATGACGGCGCGCGCAAGCGGCGGCAATCTGCAGCGGACGTAAGACTGACATCCGTCAGTCGGGATAGTTACAATCGCCCGGGTCCAATTTTCCGACCGGAGCCACCTTTGCCCGAGTCCGTCCTGCGTCTCCCGACCCTGCCCGCCGCCGCCGGCAAGCAGCAATGGGGCAACCTCCCCGGTGCCGCCCTCAGCCTGGCGATCGCCGAAGCCGCCAGCGCCGCCCGGCGCTTCACCCTGCTGCTGACCGCCGACAGCCAGAGCGCCGAACGCCTGGAGCAGGAACTGAGCTTCTTCGCCCCGGACCTGCCGGTGCTGCACTTCCCGGACTGGGAAACGCTGCCCTACGATCTGTTCTCGCCGCACCAGGACATCATCTCCCAGCGCATCGCCAGCCTCTACCGACTGCCGGAGCTGACCCACGGCGTGCTGGTGGTGCCCATCACCACAGCCCTGCACCGCCTGGCGCCGACGCGCTTCCTGCTGGGCTCCAGCCTGGTGCTGGACGTCGGCCAGAAGCTCGACGTCGAGCAGATGCGCAGCCGCCTGGAGGCGGCCGGCTATCGCTGCGTGGACACCGTCTACGAACACGGCGAGTTCGCCGTGCGCGGCGCGCTGATCGACCTGTTCCCGATGGGCAGCGACGTGCCTTTCCGCATCGACCTGTTCGATGACGAGATCGAGACCCTGCGCACCTTCGACCCCGAGACCCAGCGCTCGGTGGACAAGGTGGAATCGATCCGCCTGCTGCCGGCCCGCGAGTTCCCGCTGGACAAGAAGGCCGTGACCGACTTCCGCGGCCGCTTCCGCGAGCGCTTCGACGTGGATTTCCGCCGCTGCCCGATCTACCAGGACCTGGCCAGCGGCATCACCCCGGCCGGCATCGAGTACTACCTGCCGCTGTTCTTCGAGGGCAGCGCCACCCTCTTCGACTACCTGCCCCAGGACACACAGGTGTTCTCCCTGCCCGGCATCGAGCAGGCCGCCGAGCAGTTCTGGAACGACGTGCGCAACCGCTATGAAGAGCGCCGCGTCGACCCCGAGCGCCCGCTGGTGCCGCCCGCCGAGCTGTTCCTGCCGGTGGAGGACTGCTTCGCCCGGCTCAAGGGCTCGCCACGGGTCGTGGTCAGCCAGGAGGACCTGTCCACCGGCGTCGGTCGCGAGCGCTTCCCGGCGCGCCCGTTGCCGGACCTGGCGATCCAGGCCAAGGCCAGCGAACCCCTGGCCGCCCTGCGCCGCTTCCTGGAAGAGTTCCCCGGCCGCGTGCTGTTCAGCGCCGAATCGGCCGGCCGCCGCGAAGTGCTGCTGGAGTTGCTCGCCCGCCTCAAGCTGCGCCCGCAGGAAGTCAGCGGCTGGACGGAGTTCGTCGCCGGCAAGGAGCGCCTGGCCATCACCATCGCGCCCCTGGACGAAGGCCTGCTGCTGGATGACCCGGGCCTGGCGCTGGTCGCCGAGAGCCCGCTGTTCGGCCAGCGCGTGATGCAGCGCCGCCGCCGCGACCGCCGGGGCGACGGTGGCGACAACGTCATCAAGAACCTCGCCGAGCTGCGCGAAGGCGCGCCGGTGGTGCACATCGACCACGGCGTCGGCCGCTACCTGGGCCTGATCACCCTGGAGATCGAGGGCCAGTCCGCCGAGTTCCTCGCCCTGCAATACGCCGAGGAAGCCAAGCTCTACGTACCCGTGGCCAGCCTGCACCTGATCGCCCGCTACACCGGCAGCGACGACGCCCTCGCGCCGCTGCACCGCCTGGGCTCGGAGGCCTGGCAGAAGGCCAAGCGCAAGGCCGCCGAACAGGTGCGTGACGTCGCCGCCGAACTGCTGGACATCTATGCCCGTCGCGCCGCCCGCGAAGGCTATGCCTTCAAGGACCCGATGGCCGACTACGCCACCTTCTCCGCCGGCTTCCCCTTCGAGGAGACCCCGGACCAGCAGACCGCCATCGACGCCGTACTGGCCGACATGCTGGCGCCCAAGCCGATGGACCGCCTGGTCTGCGGCGACGTGGGTTTCGGCAAGACCGAGGTGGCCATGCGCGCCGCCTTCGTCGCCGTGCACAGCGGCAAGCAGGTGGCGGTGCTGGTGCCCACCACCCTGCTCGCCCAGCAGCACTACAACAGCTTCCGCGACCGCTTCGCCGACTGGCCGGTGAAGGTCGAGGTGATGAGCCGCTTCAAGACCGCCAAGGAAGTGGAAGGCGCCGCGCAACAACTGGCCGACGGCAAGGTGGACATCGTCATCGGCACCCACAAGCTGCTGCAGGACGACATCACCTTCAAGAACCTGGGCCTGGTGATCATCGACGAGGAACACCGCTTCGGCGTGCGCCAGAAGGAGCAGCTCAAGGCCCTGCGCAGCGAGGTGGACATCCTCACCCTCACCGCCACGCCGATCCCGCGCACCCTGAACATGGCCGTCGCCGGCATGCGCGACCTGTCGATCATCGCCACCCCACCCGCGCGCCGCCTGTCGGTGCGTACCTTCGTCATGGAACAGCAGAACACCGTGATCAAGGAGGCGCTGCTGCGCGAGCTGCTGCGCGGCGGCCAGGTGTACTACCTGCACAACGAAGTGAAGAGCATCGAGAAGTGCGCCGCCGACCTGGCGGAGCTGGTGCCCGAGGCGCGCATCGGCATCGGCCACGGGCAGATGCACGAGCGCGAACTCGAGCAGGTGATGAGCGACTTCTACCACAAGCGCTTCAACGTGCTGATCGCCTCGACCATCATCGAGACCGGCATCGACGTGCCCAGCGCCAACACCATCATCATCGAACGCGCCGACAAGTTCGGCCTGGCCCAGCTGCACCAGTTGCGCGGCCGCGTCGGGCGCAGCCACCACCAGGCCTACGCCTACCTGCTCACCCCGCCACGCAAGCAGATGACCGAGGACGCCCAGAAGCGCCTGGAAGCCATCGCCAACGCCCAGGACCTGGGGGCCGGCTTCGTCCTGGCCACCCATGACCTGGAGATACGGGGCGCCGGCGAGCTGCTCGGCGACGGGCAGAGCGGGCAGATCCAGGCGGTGGGCTTCACCCTCTACATGGAAATGCTCGAACGCGCGGTCAAGGCCATCCAGAAGGGCGAACAGCCCAACCTGGAGCAACCGCTGGGGGGCGGGCCGGAAATCAACCTGCGCCTGCCGGCGCTGATTCCCGAGGACTACCTGCCCGACGTGCACGCGCGCCTGATCCTCTACAAGCGCATCGCCTCGGCCGCCGACGAGGACGGCCTGAAGGAGCTGCAGGTGGAGATGATCGACCGCTTCGGCCTGCTGCCGGAACCGACCAAGAACCTGGTACGCCTGACCCTGCTCAAACTGCAGGCGGAGAAGCTCGGCATCAAGAAAGTCGACGCCGGCCCGCAGGGCGGTCGGATAGAATTCGCCGCCGACACCTGCGTCGACCCGCTGGTGCTGATCAAGCTGATCCAGGGCCAGCCCAAGCGCTACAAGTTCGAAGGCGCCACGCTGTTCCGCTTCCAGGTGCCGATGGAGCGCCCGGAAGAACGCTTCAACACACTCGAGGCGCTGTTCGAGCGCCTGACTCCGCAATCCGCTTAAAGGACCGATCCATGCGTGCGTTCCGTTACCTCGCCCTGATGCTTGCCCTGCTGGCCCCCAGCGCTTTCGCCGATGGGCTCTACCAGGTCGAGCTGATTCTCTTCCGCCAGTCGGGCGACGCCACGCCCGCCAGCCAGCCGGCACCGGACGATTGGGCCAACGGCGCGCAGAGCCTGGCCAGCGTCGGTGAACGCGCCACCGCGCTGAACGGCGAGGCCGCCAAGCTCAACCCCGGCAATGGCTACCAGGTGCTGCTGCACAAGGCCTGGACGCAGAGCGTCGGCGCCAACCCCAGCCGCGTGGCCGTCAGCGCCGGTGACCAGCAGCTTGGCCACTTCCCGGTGGAAGGCACCGTGACCCTGTCCCAGGTGCGCTACACCGATGTCGCCGTCGACTTCTGGGTCAACCAGTTCGACGGCAGCGGCCTGCTCAGCGGCAGCGAGCGCATCAAGCAGGGCACCCGCCTCAAGACCGGCGAGCTGACCTACCTCGATCACTCCAGCCTCGGCGTCCTGATCCGCGTCAGCCCGCTCTGACCGACGTGCTCACCCTGCTCGAACACCTGCGCCAGCACGACTGGCGGCAGGACTTCGACAGCGGCGCGCTGCAGCGTGGCACGGGCTATGCCCGCCAGCGCCTGGCGCGCCTGCGGGCCATGGACGAGACCCTGCTGCAATCCAGCTGCGCCGGTTCGGGTGACAACTTCTACCATCAGAACATCCGCCTGGCGCCCCACGGCCTCGGCATCATCGGCCGCTGCAGCTGCCCGGTGGGCATCAACTGCAAGCACTGCGTGGCAGCCATCCTGCAAGTGCTGGAGGAAGGCGCCCCCAGCCAGCGTCCGGAACGGCCGCTGTCGGCTGCAGAGACGCCCACGGCCAGGCGCGTGCTCAAGGACATCCAGCCACGCCCGCTGCTGGCCCTCGGCAGCCTGGCGCAGAGCCTCTACGACCTGCGCAGCGGACGCATGGTCGGCAGCCAGCAACACCGTGCCGGCCTGGCATTCGACTACGCCGGCATCAGCGCCCACGGCAAGAATGCCCGCCACAACGCGGTGAGCAAGCGCCAGGGCGAATTGCTGGAAATCCAGCGCCAGCCCGCCACCGAGGAGGCCCTGCGTGAGCGCCTGCGCCAGCTCGGTTTCAAGGAATCGCTGCGCCAGAGCCTGGCCCTGCCCGGTGACCTCTATGAACTCTTCGAGCTGCCCGGGGACAGCGCCTGGCAGCGCTTCATGAACAAGGGCCTGCCGGAGCTACGCGCCGAGGGCTGGGAGGTGGACATCCGCCCCGGCTTCCACTTCGACCTGTCCAGCGTCGAGCGCTGGTACGCCGAGGTGGACGAAGTCCCGGGCCAGCATTGGTTCGACCTGGAACTGGGCATCGTGGTCGAAGGCCAGCGCATCAGCCTGCTGCCCGTCCTCCTTCGCCTGATCCAGCAGAACCCCAAGCTGCTCAGCCCGAAGAACCTGGAGAAGCGGCGCGACGACGAGCAATTGCGCCTGCAACTGGACACCCTGGGCGCCGACACCGGCCGCCCCCTGCAGGTCGCCCTGCCCTTCGGTCGCCTGAAACCCCTGCTGGCCACCCTGGGCGAGCTTTACCTGCGAGATCGCCCGGAAGGCCGCAGCCTGCGCCTCGCCCTGCCCGATGCCGCACGCCTGGGACAACTGGACGAACTGCAACTGGAGTGGCAGGGCGGCGAACGCCTGCGCAGCTTCGCCGAGCGCCTGCGTGACAGCCGCCAGACCCGCCACGAGGCCCCTGCCGGCCTGCAGGCGGACCTGCGCACCTATCAGCTACAAGGCCTCGCCTGGCTGCAGAGCCTGCGCGAACTGGGCGCGGGCGGCGTGCTGGGTGACGACATGGGCCTGGGCAAGACCCTGCAGACCCTGGCCCACCTGCTCACCGAGAAGAACGCCGGCCGTCTCGACCGTCCGGCGCTGGTGGTGATGCCCACCAGCCTGATCCCCAACTGGCAGGACGAGGCCGCGCGCTTCGCTCCCGACCTGCGGGTGCTGGCGCTGCATGGCCCGAACCGCAAGAAGGACTTCGCACGCCTGGGCGAGTTCGACCTGCTGCTCACCACCTACGCCCTGCTGCCACGCGACCTCGCGGCCTGGAAGGCGCAGCCCCTGCACCTGCTGGTGCTGGACGAGGCGCAGAACATCAAGACGCCCACCAGCAAGGCCGCCCAGGCCGTGCGCCAGCTGGAGGCGCGGCAGCGCCTGTGCCTGTCCGGCACGCCGCTGGAGAATCACCTGGGCGAGCTCTGGTCGCTGTTCCATTTCCTCATGCCCGGCTGGCTGGGTGACGCCAAGCAGTTCGCCCGCGACTACCGCACCCCGATCGAGAAGCGCGGCGACAATGAGCGCCTGGCCCATCTCAACGGTCGCATCCGTCCCTTCCTGCTGCGCCGGACCAAGGAATCGGTGGCCACCGAGCTGCCAGCCAAGACCGAGATCGTCCAGCGCGTGGAGCTCAGCGAGGGGCAGCGTGATCTCTACGAGACGGTGCGCCTGGCGATGGACCGCAAGGTCCGCGCGGAGATCCAGGACAAGGGCATGGCGCGCAGCCAGATGGTGATCCTCGAGGCGCTGCTGAAGCTGCGCCAGACCTGCTGCGACCTGCGCCTGGTGGAACACGAGCGCAACCGGCCGCTGCGCGGCAGCACCTCGGGCAAGCTGGACAGCCTGATGGAGATGCTGGTGGAGCTGTTCGCCGAGGGGCGCAAGGTGCTGCTCTTCTCGCAGTTCACCAGCATGCTGGAGCTGATCGAGGCCGAACTGCAGCAGCGCGGCATCGAGTACCTGATCCTCACGGGCGACACCCGCGATCGACGCACCCCCGTGAAGCGCTTCCAGGCCGGAGAAGTGCCGCTGTTCCTGATCAGCCTGAAGGCGGGTGGCACGGGCCTGAATCTCACCGCCGCCGACACGGTGATCCACTATGACCCCTGGTGGAACCCGGCCGCCGAGCGCCAGGCAACGGACCGTGCCTACCGCATCGGCCAGGACAAGCCGGTGTTCGTCTACAAGCTGATCGCCCGGGGCACAGTGGAAGAGAAGATCCAGCAACTGCAACAGCGCAAGGCGCTGCTCGCCGAGGGCATTCTCGGGCAGAGCGAGGGAGCGGACTGGCAATTGCGCGAAGAGGACCTCGACGCCCTCTTCGCGCCCCTGCCGACGGCCTGAAGGCCGGTCAGGCCTTGAACAGGCGGACGAGGACTTCGCGCACCTTGCCGATACCGTCGGCCAGGGCGGCCTCGATCTCGGCCATGGTGATGATGCCGCTGGACTTGCCGGCAGCCGGATTGACCACCAGCGAGATGCAGGCGTAGGGCAGGTCCAGCTCACGGGCAAGCACGGCCTCGGGCATGCCGGTCATCCCCACCAGATCACAGCCATCGCGCTCCATGCGGGCGATCTCGGCGACCGTCTCCAGGCGCGGGCCCTGGGTGCAGCCATACACGCCGTGGTCGCTGTGCGCGTGCCCGGTGGCGGCGAGTGCGGTGAGCAGCTTCTGCCGCAGCGCCTCGTCGTAGGGATGACTGAAATCGATGTGGGTCACATGGTCCAGCTCGCCTTCGAAGAAGGTGTCGGTACGCCCGTGGGTGTAGTCGATCAGCTGGTGCGGCACAACGAGGTGCCCGGTGCCCATGGCGGCGTTGATACCGCCCACCGCATTGACCGCGACCACCGCCTGGGCGCCAGCCTGCTTGAGCGCCCAGAGATTGGCACGGTAGTTGACCTGGTGCGGAGGAATGCGGTGCGGGTGGCCATGGCGGGCGAGGAACAGCAGGTCGCGCCCGGCGTAATCGCCCTGGACGATGCCCGCCGAGGGCGCGCCGTAGGGCGTCTCGGGGTTGAGCAGCGCCTTCATGGTCAGGCCTTCGAGCTGGGTGAGGCCGGTGCCACCGATAATCGCGTAAACGGTCATTTCGCTTCCTTCAGTCGATCAGCTGGGCTTCGCGCAGGGCGGCGATCGCCGTTTGCCAACGCGGGTCTTGACGGTATTCGGTGCCCGGGAAAGCGCGGCGGCGCATGCGCGCGAGCTGCGCAGGCGGCGTCACCCCGAGACGTTGCAGGCGCGACAGGGCCAGCTCGGCGGCAGCACGGTCGTTGCACACCAGGCCCATGTCGCAGCCTGCGCTCAGCGCGGCCTCGATGCGCTCGGCGGCGTCACCCACCACGTGGGCGCCGGCCATGGACAGGTCGTCGCTGAAGATCACCCCGGTGTACTTCAGCTCGCCACGCAGGATGTCCTGCAGCCAACGGCGCGAGAAACCGGCGGGCTGCGAGTCGACCTGTGGATAGATGACGTGGGCCGGCATCATGCCGTCCAGCTCGGGCGCCAGGCGGGTGAAGGGCACCAGGTCCGCGGCGCGGATCTGCTCCAGGCTGCGCTCATCCGTGGGAATGGCGACGTGGGAGTCGGCTTCCGCCCAGCCGTGGCCGGGGAAGTGCTTGCCGGTGGCCGCCATGCCGGCGGCACGCAGGCCCTCGATGAAGGCACCGGCCAGGTCGGTGGCGCGCTGCGGATCGCCCTCGAAGGCACGGCTGCCGACCACGGCGCTGCGCTGGTGATCAAGGTCGAGCACCGGGGCGAAGCTGATGTCCAGCCCGACGGCCAGGACTTCGGTCGCCATGAGCCAGCCGCACTGCCGGGCCAGCGCCTCGGCATTGATGTTGTCGGCCAGCGCGCGCATGGCCGGCAGGCGCACGAACCCCTGGCGCAGACGCTGCACGCGCCCGCCTTCCTGGTCGACGGCGAGAATGAGGTCCGGGCGCAGGGCGCGGATGGAGGCGCAGAGTTCGCGCACCTGGCGCGGGTCCTCGATATTGCGCGCGAAGATGATCAGGCCGGCCACTTCCGGTTGCCGCAGGATCTGGCGATCCTCAGCGGTCAGCCAGGTGCCGCCGATGTCCAGCATCAGAGAGCCTTGCATGGGATTCCTTAGGAGAGTTCTGCCGCAGCCCAGTCAGGCCGGGGCGCTTCATCGATCCGCACCGCACAATGGACGGGAACGCGGGGGAAGAGTTCAAGCAGGTCGGCATTGCGCAGGCGCACGCAGCCATGGGACAGCGGTACGCCCATGGGCTCGGTGTCCGGCGTGCCGTGCAGGTAGATGTAGCGACGCATGGTGTCGACCTTGCCCAGGCGGTTGCGCCCGGGCTCGCAACCGCTCAGCCAGAGGATGCGACTGAGTATCCAGTCGCGACCGGGGAACTGCGCGTGCAACTCGGGCGTCCAGGTCTCGCCGGTCCAGCGACGGCCGCGCAGCACGGCGCCTTGCGGCAGCCCCTCGCCGATCTTCGCTCGCACCTGGTGAAGGCCGCGAGGCGTGCGATTGGAGCCACTCTGCTCACCGACGCCGTTGAGCGCGGTGGAAACGGGAAGACGCAGCACCAGGCGCTCTCCGGCGAAGCCATAGAGGCGCTGGTCGGCGATGGAAATATGGAGGAGATCGAGGTCGGGCATGGGGCGCTAGCTTAGCCGATCCCCCTGCCCTCGCCCACCAGGATCAGGCCTTGGCAGGCGTGCTCGGGGACTTGCTGCGCGGTTTCAGGACCGCTTTTGAAAGGGTCTCGTCGGACAGCCCGGTCTCGGCACGCATTCCGGCTGCCAGGAAGGGCACCATCAGGCGCATCACCTGTTCGATGGAAGTGTTCACGCCGAAATCGGTCTCGGCCATCGCGCGCAGCGCCTTGATGCCGGACATGCTGAACGCGGCGGCACCGAGCATGAAATGCACGCGCCAGAACAGCTCAAGTGGCGGCACCTTGGGCGCCGACTCGTTGACCAGCAGCATGTAACGACGGAAGACCTTGCCGTATACCTCTTCCAGGTACTTGCGCAGGTGGCCCTGGCTCTGACTGAACGCCAGCCCCAGCAGGCGCATGAAGATGGACAGGTCATTGCCGCTGCGTGGCTTCACCGCCAGCGCCTGCTCCACCAGCATCTCAAGCAGCTCCTCGAGCGTCGCGCGCGCCTCGCTCTTCGCCTGCCGGCGATCGAGCTCACGCTCCAGACTCTGGCAAAAAGGCCCGAGGAAGCGCGAGAACACCGCCTGGATCAGCGCCTTCTTCGAGCCGAAGTGATAATTCACAGCAGCCAGGTTCACACCCGCCTTGCTGGTGATCAAACGCAACGAAGTCTCGGCGAAGCCCTTCTCCGCGAACAGCTGTTCCGCAGCATCAAGAATGCGTTCGACGGTTTCCGACTGGGCCATGGCTCCTCCGCCTGACAAACACTTGTTTGAAACATACGTTTCAAGCCGCTGCCTTGTCAAGTCGCGCACACCATCTTCTGACGCCCCGGTCACGGCTCGCAGGCGCCATATTCACGCAAGACGACAGGCAAGTCACTAGAGCCACAAGCCACACGGCGAAAGGACGCAGAGAAGACTTGTTGCCAAGCGATGATCACTGTATATAATTCCAGTCACTGTATAAAAAGACAGAGCGCCGACATGCTGAAACTCACGCCCCGCCAAGCCGAGATCCTCGCGTTCATCAAGCGCTGCATCGAAGACAACGGCTATCCGCCCACCCGTGCGGAAATCGCCCAGGAACTGGGCTTCAAGTCGCCCAATGCTGCCGAAGAGCACCTCAAGGCGCTGGCCCGAAAGGGGGCGATCGAGATGACCCCCGGCGCCTCCCGCGGCATCCGCATCCCCGGCTTCGAGCCCAGCACCGAGGAAGACGGCCTGCCGATCATCGGTCGCGTTGCTGCCGGCGCTCCCATACTCGCCCAGCAGAACATCGAAGAATCCTGCCGGATCAACCCAGAGTTCTTCCATCCCCGCGCCGACTACCTGCTGCGCGTGAGCGGCATGAGCATGAAGGATGTCGGCATCCACGATGGAGACCTGCTCGCCGTCCATACCACCCGCGAGGCCCGCAACGGCCAGATCGTCGTAGCCCGCCTGGATGACGAGGTCACCGTCAAGCGTTTCAAACGCGAGGGCAACAAGGTCTGGCTGATCGCCGAAAACCCGGATTTCGCACCGATCGAGGTGGACCTTCAGGAGCGGGATCTGGTCATCGAAGGCTTGAGCGTCGGCGTCATCCGCCGCTAACAGGAGGCGTCATGCAGTTCCCGCAATCGTTTGGCCGAACCCAACTACCGCTTTTCCATGACGCCATAGTCGCCAGCCCGGTGCCACTTGTGCTGGATCTCGACGAGCAATGGGAAGAGGAACCCGAAGCCTTCAGCGAGCTGTCGCTGAGCGGCGCTGCCGGGCATTGCCGCCACCTGCTAGCCCCCATCCTTCGCGAACTCAGCCAGGAGCAGGATGCCCGCTGGCTGACATTGATCGGCGCGCCCGCCAGCCTTACCCAGGGCTGGTTGCGGGATGCCGGGCTGAATCGCGAGCGCATCCTGCTCCTCGAGCCCCGGGGAGAGCGCAGTGCGCTGGAATTGACATGCGAAGCCCTTCGACTAGGCCGTAGCCACACCGTAGTCAGCTGGCTGCGCTTGAACCGGACGGAGAAACAAGCGCTCGCCCAGGCAGCACGCCAGGGTGGTGCACAAAGCCTAAACATCCGGCTGGGATAGGAATCGAGCCCACAACCGGAACAAGGCCGCAATGGATTGGTAACAGTCGAGGGGAATAATCGGTTCCGAAGGAGCCGACCAAGCGTCCATCAATGCAGGACGCGCGGGCCTTCGTCGTGGTCCACTTCACCTTCAGCCAGACGACCGGCCATCTGTACGCCCACGTTGAGCATGGCCTTGGCGACTTCCAGGTGATGCCCTTGCAGGAACGCCTTGGCGTCGGAAGAGAAGTCCAGCGTAACCAACGCCTCCTCGTCTTCCGCGCGGCGCAGGATGATGCGGCCGTCGGGCAGCTCGACTATTTCCAGAAAGGACGTTGGCATGGGGTCATCTCTCCACTAAAGGCGGGCATTGTACCAGCCGGCTGACGGGCCGCCCTAGCCCATCGATCTACTCAGCACTCCGACAGCCCCTCACGGAAGCGCAACGCCAGTGCCTTCAAGTTCTGCCGCCACTCTTCCAGGGTCACTCCGGACAGAGGCGTCGGCTCGTCATCCACACTTACAGCCTGGATCAGTGGCATCGCCGGGTCGACCTTCGCCTTCTTTGGCGCCTGGGGCGGCAGGAACAGTGCAGCGTGCGCAGCCAGCAGTTCGGCCAGCCAGGTTTCAGGCTGCTGGGCCAGTTCGACCAGTTCGGACAACTCGGGGCTCGGCGCGGCGGCGAGCACGTCAGCGGTCAACAGCAATTCCGGGCGCGGCGCGGCAGCCTGAGGCAACCGGTAGAACCCGGCGATCTCGTGGCAGAGACCGAGCAACGCACCATGCAGATGGAACAAGGCCGCTTCGCGCTCTGCCTGAACCAGCGCCTGGGCATTCATCGCCCGCCCTTCCTCAGCCTTGCGCAAGGACTCCAGCGCCAGGCCGGCGAAGTAGAGTTTCTGGTTCGTGCGGGTATAGAGCTCATGCGCCATGACGGCCACTCCTGCTGGATCAGATCGGTAGTATGCGCGCCCACCCAGGCAGGCGCGCAACCGCCAATCAACGCTTGTCTTCGACCTTCCACTTGCCGCCGTCGAAGAAGGCACGCCAGCCGGTCGGCTTGCCGTCCACTTCGGACTGCACGTACTGCTCCTTGGTCTTGCGACTGAAACGAATGACCGCCGGACGACCGTCAGGATCCTTGGCCGGCGCACTGAGCAGGAAGTGGTACTTGGGATCGAGCTCGTCCTTGTGCGGAATCAGTTCCAGCACCAGGGGCGCTCGAGTCTCGCGGTTCTTCGGGAACTGGCTGGCGGCCAGGAACAGACCCGAAGCACCATCGCGCAGCACGTAGGTGTCATCCACCTTCTCGCACTTGAGCTCGGGCATCTTGATCGGGTCGATCTTCGGCGGCGCAGCCTCGCCATTCTTGAGCAGCTTGCGGGTGTTCTTGCAGCTGGGGTTGGTGCACCCGAAGAACTTGCCGAAACGGCCGGTCTTCAGCTGCATCTCGCTGCCGCACTTGTCGCATTCGAGGCTCGGGCCTTCATAGCCCTTGATGCGGTACTGGCCCTGCTCGATCTCGTAGCCCGCGCAATCCGGGTTGTTACCGCAGATATGCAGCTTGCGGGTCTCGTCCAGCAGGTAGGCATCCATAGCGGTGCTGCAGATCGGGCAGCGATGCTTGCCACGCAGCACCCGGGACTCGGACTCACCTTCATCGTCCGCGGCGATCTCGTCACCCGGAACCAGGTTGATGGTGGCCTTGCAGCGCTCCTTCGGCGGGAGGCTGTAGCCCGAGCAACCCAGGAACACGCCGGTGGAAGCGGTACGGATCATCATCGGCCGGCCGCACTCACGGCAGGCGATTTCGGTCGGGGTCGGCTGGTTGGCGCGCATGCCGCTGTCAGCGACTTCGGCCACTTCCAGCTTCTTCTTGAAGTCGCCGTAGAACTCGTCAAGCAGGTTCTTCCAGTCGCGCTCCCCCTGAGCCACGTCGTCCAGGTTCTCTTCCATGCCGGCGGTGAAGCCATAGTCCATCAGGTTCGAGAAGCTCTCGTTCAGACGCTCGGTGACGATGTCACCCATCTTCTCGGAGTAGAAGCGACGGTTATGCACCGTCACATAGCCCCGCTCCTGGATGGTGGAAATGATCGCGGCATAGGTGGATGGGCGGCCAATGCCACGCTTTTCCAGCTCCTTGACCAGGCTGGCCTCGGAGAAGCGCGCCGGCGGCTTGGTGAAGTGCTGGCTGGGATCGAGCTTGATCAGCTTGAGTGCCTCGCCTTCCTTCATGTCGGGCAGTACGTCGTCCTCGCCCGGCTTGCTCTGCTGCGGCAACACGCGGGTGTAGCCGTCGAACTTGAGGATGCGGCCCTTGGCACGCAGCTCGAAGTTGCCCGCCGCCACGCTGACGCTGGTGGACAGGTACTCGGCCGGCGGCATCTGGCAGGCCACGAACTGGCGCCAGATCAAGTCGTACAGGCGCTCGGCGTCGCGCTCCATGCCCGACAGCTGGGTCGGCTTGAGATTGACGTCCGAGGGGCGGATGGCCTCGTGGGCCTCCTGGGCGCCTTCCTTGCTCGAATAGAAGTTCGGCTTGGCGGGCAAATACTTCTCACCGAACTCGCCCTCGATGAAGCCACGCACCATGGTGATGGCGTCGGCAGAGAGGTTGGTCGAGTCGGTACGCATATAGGTGATGTAGCCCGCCTCGTAGAGACGCTGGGCCATCATCATGGTCTTCTTCACCCCGAAGCCCAGGCGGTTGCTCGCCGCCTGTTGCAGGGTGGAGGTGATGAAAGGCGCTGACGGACGGCTGGAGGTCGGCTTGTCTTCACGCTTCTGCACGCTGTAGCTGGAGGACTTGAGCTGCTCCAGCGCGGCCATGGCCTGGGCTTCGTTCAGCGGCTTGAAGGCCGCACCGTTCTCCTTGGCCACCTCGAAGCGTACGTTGGCACCCTTGGCAGTGCCCAGATCGGCGTGGACTTCCCAGTACTCCTCGGGCACGAAGGCACGGATCTCACGCTCACGCTCGACCACCAGCTTCACCGCCACCGACTGCACGCGACCGGCGGACAGGCCGCGGGCGATCTTCTGCCACAGCAGCGGCGAGACCATGTAGCCCACCACGCGGTCGAGGAAGCGGCGCGCCTGCTGGGCGTTGACGCGGTTGATATCCAGCTCGCCGGGCTGGGAGAAGGCCTCCTGGATGGCCTTCTTGGTGATTTCGTTGAACACCACGCGCTTGTAGCGGCTGTCATCACCGCCGATGGATTCCCGCAGGTGCCAGGCGATGGCCTCCCCTTCGCGGTCCAAGTCGGTTGCGAGATAGATGGTGTCGGCATCCTTGGCCAGTCGGCGCAGTTCCTCGATCACCTTCTCCTTGCCGGGAAGGATCTCGTACTTCGCCTTCCAGCCGTGCTCGGGGTCGACGCCCATGCGGGTGAACAATTGGCGCTTGGCCTTTTCCTTGGGCGATAGCGCCGGAGCCTCGGACGCGGCCGCCTTGCCGCGCTTCACCGGTTCCTTGCTGGCACTGGCCGAACCGCTGGTAGGCAGGTCACGGATATGGCCGATGCTCGACTTCACCACGTACTGGTTGCCCAGGTACTTGTTGATGGTCTTGGCCTTGGCCGGGGATTCCACGATGACCAGCGATTTGCCCATGGATCGGAAATTTCCTGAATTCGATAAATGAAAGGCGGGACCGCCTGACGCGGCACCGCTATATATAGTGGCGAACGAGACGAGGTCAAGCTTGCCCGCCGCCCCGGGATACCTCAGCGACGCGGAAAGAGATCTGACTCGGCAGTCACCAAAGCGAAGCGGGCGATCTGCTCGCCATCCACCTCGACCGTCTCGGTGAACATGCTCAGCGGGCGGACCCAGAGGCCGTGCTCGCCGTAGAGAGCCTGATAGACCACCAGCTCTTCTTCGGTCTCGGAATGGCGCGCCGTACCGATCACACGGTACTGCTGCCCTTTGTAGTGACGATAGAGTCCAGGTTGCAGGCTCATGTTCCCCCTCGTGTCCATCTATGGTCCGGTTCGCGAAGGGTGCGCATGGTGCCCACTCGCGCGCCCGCTGGCCAGCCCCGTTGACGAAATAAGCCCCATGAAAGCAAAAAACCGGGGCACCCAGGCCCCGGTCTTTTCCATCAGCGGACGCTTAGACGCGTTCGAAGACGGTGGTGATGCCCTGGCCGAGACCCACGCACATGGTGGACACGCCCAGGGTACCGCCGTTCTGCTTCATCACGTTCAGCAGGGTGCCGGAGATACGCGCACCGGAGCAGCCGAAGGGGTGACCCAGAGCGATGGCGCCGCCGTGCAGGTTGACCTTCTGCTCCATCTTGTCGAGGAGTTTCAGGTCCTTCAGCACGGGCAGGGCCTGAGCGGCGAAGGCTTCGTTGAGTTCGACGAAGTCGATGTCGTCCATGCTCAGGCCGGCGCGCTTGAGCGCCTTCTGGGTGGACGGCACCGGGCCGTAGCCCATGATCGCCGGGTCGACACCCGCGACCGCCATGGCACGCACCACGGCCATCGGCTGGATGCCGAGATCCTGGGCGCGCTGGGCGCTCATCACGATCATGCAGGAGGCGCCGTCGGTGATCTGCGAGGACGTACCTGCAGTCACGGTGCCGCCTTTCGGGTTGAACGCAGGCTTCAGGGCGGCCAGGCTTTCGATGGTGGTCTCCGGACGGATGGTCTCGTCGAAGTCGAACACCTTCAGGAAGCCATTCTCGTCGTAGCCTTGCATCGGGATGATTTCATCCTTGAACTTGCCTTCGACGGTAGCCTTGTGTGCCAGGCGGTGGGAACGCTCACCGAAGGCGTCCTGCTGCTCGCGGCTGATACCGTGCATCTTGCCCAGCATCTCGGCGGTCAGGCCCATCATGCCCGAGGCCTTGGCGGCGTACAGGGACAGGTGCGGGTTCGGATCGACGCCATGCATCATGCCGACGTGGCCCATGTGCTCCACACCACCGACGACGAACACGTCGCCGTTGCCGGTCTGGATGGCCTGCACGGCGGTGTGCAGGGCGCTCATGGAGGAGCCGCACAGGCGGCTGACGGTCTGGCCGGCGCTGGTGTGCGGGATCTGGGTCATCAGCGACGCCATGCGTGCGATGTTCCAGCCTTGTTCCAGGGTCTGGTTCACGCAGCCCCAGATCACGTCTTCGACTTCAGCCGGGTCCAGCTTGGTGTTGCGGGCCAGGACGCCGCTGATCAGTTGTGCCGACATGGTCTCGGCACGGGTATTGCGGTGCATGCCGCCTTTGGAACGACCCATCGGGGTACGGCCGAAGTCGACAATGACTGCATCTCTAGGATTCAGGCTCATATTTCTACTCTCGCTCTGTTCGTTCCGCGATTAACCGAAAAACTTCTGGCCCTTGGCGGCCATTTCACGAAGCTTGGCGGTCGGGTGGTACAGCGCGCCCAGTTCGGCGTACTTGTCGGCCAGGGCAACGAATTCGGCTACACCGATGGAGTCGATGTAACGCAGTGCACCACCACGGAAGGGCGGGAAGCCGATACCGTAGATCAGGCCCATGTCGGCCTCGGCTGCGGTGTCGACGATGCCGTCTTCCAGGCAACGAACGGTTTCCAGGCACAGCGGGATCATCATGAAGTTGATGATGTCTTCGTCGGTCAGCTCACGCTGCTCAACGACGATGGACTTCAACAGCTCGTAGGCTTCCGGATCGGAGACCTTCTTCGGCTTGCCGCGCTTGTCGGTTTCATAGGCGTAGAAGCCCTTGCCATTCTTCTGGCCCAGGCGGTTGGCCTCGTACATCACGTCGACGGCGGTCTTGCCTTCCACGGCCATGCGGTCCGGGAAGCCTTCGGCCATCACGTCACGGCCGTGGTGGCCGGTGTCGATGCCGACTACGTCGGAAAGGTAGGCCGGGCCCATGGGCCAGCCGAACTTCTCCATGACCTTGTCGATGCGCACGAAGTCGACGCCGAAGCCCAGCAGCTTGGAGAAGCCGCCGAAGTACGGGAACAGTACGCGGTTGACCAGGAAGCCGGGGCAGTCGTTGACCACGATCGGGTTCTTGCCCATCTTCTTGGCGTAGGCAACGGTGGTGGCCACGGCCACTTCGCTGGACTTCTCGCCACGGATGACTTCGACCAGGGGCATCATGTGCACCGGGTTGAAGAAGTGCATGCCGACGAAGTTCTCAGGACGCTTCAGCGCCTTGGCCAGCAGGCTGATGGAGATGGTGGAGGTGTTGGAAGCCAGGATGGCATCCTCGCGAACCACGCCTTCCACTTCGGCCAGCACGATCTGCTTGACTTTCGGGTTCTCGACCACGGCTTCGACGACGATGTCGACGGCACCGAAGTCGCCGTAGGACATGGTCGGGCGAATGGCGGTCAGGGCCTCGGCCATCTTGGCCGGGGTCATGCGGCCTTTCTCGACGCGCTTGCCGAGCAGCTTGGAAGCCTCGGACAGCCCCATCTGGATACCCTCTTCGCGGATATCCTTCATCAGGATCGGAGTGCCTTTGGAAGCCGACTGGTAGGCGATGCCGCCGCCCATGATGCCGGCGCCGAGTACGGCGGCCAGTTTCACGTCGCGAGCGATCTCGTCGTGCTGCTTGGCTTTCTTCTTCAGTTCCTGGTCATTCAGGAACAGGCCGATCAGGCTGGCAGCGACCGGGGTCTTCGCCAGCTTGACGAAGCCGGCGGCCTCGACTTCCAGCGCCTTGTCACGACCGAAGTTGGCGGCTTTCTGGATGGTCTTGATGGCTTCGACCGGAGCCGGGTAGTTCGGACCGGCCTGGCCAGCCACGAAACCCTTGGCGGTTTCGAAGGCCATCATCTGCTCGATGGCGTTGAGCTTGATCTTCTCCAGCTTGGGCTGGCGCTTGGCCTTGAAGTCCAGCTCGCCGGAGATGGCGCGCTTGACCAGGTCCAGAGTGGCTTCCTGGAGTTTCGCAGGGGCGACGACGGCGTCGACGGCGCCCACTTTCAAGGCGTCGGCGGCCTTGTTTTCCTTGCCGGAAGCGATCCACTCGATGGCGTTGTCGGTACCGATCACGCGCGGCAGGCGCACGGTGCCGCCGAAGCCCGGGTAGATGCCCAGCTTGACTTCAGGCAGGCCGATCTTGGCGGTCTCGCTCATGACGCGGTAGTCACCGGCCAGGCACATTTCCAGGCCGCCGCCGAGGGCGATGCCATTGATCGCAACCACGGTCGGAACCTGCAGGTCTTCGAAATCGCTGAAGATCTTGTTGGCTTCGAGGTTGCCTGCCACCAGCTCCTCGTCGGGCAACTTGAAGTTGTCGACGAATTCGGTGATGTCCGCACCGACGATGAACACGTCCTTGCCACTGCTGACGATAACGCCCTTGACCGACGCATCGGCCTTGATGGCATCAACCGCCTGACGCAGCTCATTGAGGGTAAGACGGTTGAACTTGTTGACGGACTCACCCTTGAGGTCGAACTTCAGTTCGACGATGCCGCCCTCAAGAGCCTTAACCGTGATGGCTTTACCTTCGTAAATCATCAACTGATCTCCACGGTATGGAAGCTGAACAGTACACATCGGAGCCAACCGGCGAACCGGCTCGAGGCATTGCCGTCGAGCTTAGTCCGATTCGGTCCGGCACACCCGCCGACGCGATATCGGGTAGTTATTGGACGTTTCTGTAAGACAAACGCTCAATTCATACGCCCGTTTGATTTGGGTGCGCACACATTCACGGAAAAGTCCGCTGTTGTCAATTGTGCTTCGTGACCGTACAGCCACGCTCAACCCGCTCTGCCACCAGCCTTTGCGCAGGCCCGGCAACCCTCTGGAAAGCAACATGCAGGATGGTTATGACAAGCCATCAGGCAGGCGACGGAAGGCTCGATAACGTGACGTGCCGCACGCTAGCCAAACGCCAGCGCGGCGGGTAGAGTCGCGCGTTACGGCCGGGACAGGCCGAATAACAAAAACAACTAGATGACGCCCTAGAGGCACACGGAGTAGCGACATGACGAGCCGTACGCTTGCCATTCTGCTGGGCACCCTGCTCACCCTTTCCACCCTATCCATCCCCGCTCAAGCCGCCGACCCCGCCACCAGCCTGCTCAAGCTGCACCAGATGCGCCTCGCCGCGCAGAAGAGCCTGGGCGACTTCTATATGTACAACGGCATGGAGGGCGACCAGCGCTACGCGCGGATGATCGATGAGTCCGTCCAGGAAGCGGATGCACGCCTGAAGGAGCTGACCGAAATGCCGGGCGACGGGTCCAAGGCCCTACGCGCGCAACTGGGCGAGCAATGGAAGGACTACTCCGGTGAGCTGACCAACCTGGTCGTCGCGCTCAAGACCAAGGGTTTCACCGACCTGCAACCCATCGCCGACATGACCGCCCGCAACCAGAAGCTGCTGGCCATGGCCAAGGAGCTCTACGGGAAGATCCAGCAGGAAAGCGGCGTCAACGTCCCCCCGCTGACCCAGCAAAGCCGCGAGCAGAGCCTGCTGATGCAGACCATCGCCGTCGACTACGCCTCTCGCAGCGCCTCGGTCGGCGCGTCCTTCTTCGGCGGTGGCGAAGGCAAGCCCATCGACGAACTGGCGCGCGACTTCGCCGGCCAGCTGGCAGCCCTTGAGCAGCAGCCGAAGAACACCCCGCAGATCAAGCAGGCGCTCACCAGCATCGGCACGAAATGGCGCTACATCGAGAAATCGCTGCAGAACTACAACGAAAACAGCGTGCCGTTCCTGATCAACAAGTATTCCGACAGCATCATCGAGGGGCTCGAAGGCGTTTCGGCCCAGTACGCCGCAACGCAGCTCTGAAGAACCCCGCCCCCACCCGGGCCCGTGGAGTGGCCCGGGCGACACCTGCATCAGACCACCGCGCGCAGCACCTCGACGATGCGCTGCAGGTCCTCGGGCGTGCCCCGCTCGCCCCAGCACAGGGCGATCATCTGGGAATTGGCCTCGATCTTGTAGACATCCGCCGGCAGCCCCGCAAAGCGCGCCAGCATCACCGGGTCCTCCAGCGGCTCGCGCCACTGGTTCTGCCACTGCCCGGGCGCCACCTGCCAGTAGCACCAGGAACCGGGAGCCCCGCGAGGGCGGGGGCGGTGATATTGAGCACAGGAGGCAGGTGGCTCCACCGGCAACCAATGGGGCCACTCCTGGCGCGAGAGCTGCATGGCCAGCCCCATCCGCCTCGCCTGCATGCGCAACTCCATGCGCCCTCGCTGCCCCTTGGAAGGCACCAGCCAGACCAGCGGGCTGAGCACGGCGAGCAGGAGAAATAGCACCAACCAGAGGGTCATAACGTCATCCCATGATGAAAATCATGCCGCCGGGCACCCGTGGCGGCCATACTGAGTCCAAGCGCAAACCTTAAGGAGGAGTCACCCATGCCCTACAAGCACATTCTGGTCGCCGTCGACCTCACCGACGAGTGCCACCCGGTGGTGCGCCGTGCCCAGGCTCTTGCCCTGGCGACCCAGGCCAAGCTGTCGCTGGTGCATATCGTCGAACCCATGGCCATGGCCTTCGGCGGTGACGTACCCATGGACCTCTCGATGCTCCAGCAGCAGCAGTTCGAACAGGCACGGGAACGCCTGGATGGCTTCGCCGGCCTCTACCCGGAACTGCTCGCCGAACAGCGCCACCTGGCCTACGGCCAGCCGCGCCAGGAAATCCACCGACTCGCCGAGGAACAGGGCTGCGACCTCATCGTCGTCGGCAGCCACGGCCGCCACGGTCTCGCCCTGTTGCTGGGCTCCACCGCCAATGACGTCCTGCATGGTGCGCCCTGCGACGTGATCGCCGTCCGCCTCAAGAAGAACGACTGACCCACCCGCCGGCGGAGGCCTCAGAAGAAGCCTTCGTCGGCGCTCATGACCAGCGGGCGGATCTTCTGCAGCTGGGTTTCCAGCGAGTAGGTCATGCTTGATGCCATCGAGAAGAAGGTCAGGAAGGCCTTCAGGTTCGAATCGCCATCGCACACATCATGGATGCGCTGCCAGAACGCCTGGTTGACCAGCTGCAATTGCTGGAACAGACGCACCAGCCCCTTCAGCTCCCAGTCCGCATGCCGCCCTTCGCGGAAATTGAAGTACTGCCGCGCGAGATAGAGCGATACGGCGCGCAGGATGAACTCCTGGTTGCTGGCGAACGGCAGGTGCTGCTGGGCCATCGGCTTGAGGCGGCCCAGCACCGGGCAGGCACTGGTCGCCATGATCACCCCGAGCAACGCCCGCAACCCTTCTTCCAGGCCCACCTGCTTGGTGTACTCCCGCTCCGGGGTGCGCACCAGGAACACCGCCTTCTTGAATGCAGGCAGCCCGTGGAAGTCCTCGATCACCCGGTGCAGGTCGACCGCCGCCGGGCAATGGCTGAACTTGTCCCTGGAGAGCGGGCAGTTGCTGCACTGCTGGAACTCCAGGCGCGTCCATTTCGGCGCGGCCAGCGCGCGCTCCTGATCGTATTGACGATCCAGCTCGATGCGGTAGCTGAACTCGTGTTCGTCATCCAGGGTGATGCGGTACTCGACAGCCATGGGCTCTCCAGCTCGGTGATTCTTCAGTCGTCCAGTTCGGCCCAGCGCTCCAGCAGGCGATCCAGCTCCTGCTGTTGCTGCTCGAAACGCTCCAGCACGGCACGGGTCTGCTCCGCGGGCCGCTGGTAGAACGCCGGGTCGGAAATTTCCTGCTGTACCGCCGCCATCTCCGCTTCCAGGGTCTCGATCTGGCCGGGAAGCGCTTCCAGCTCACGCTGCAATTTGTAGCTGAGTTTCTTCTTCGGCGCCTCGCTGGCGGTCGCTACCGGTGCGGGCTCGACGGGGGCCGGAGCGACCGTAGCGGTGGGCTCGGCCTTGCCGGACTTGGTCTCGCCCACGCCCAGCAGGCGCGGCGAACCGCCCTGGCGCAGCCAGTCCTGGTAGCCACCTACGTACTCGCGCACGCGCCCTTCCCCCTCGAACACCAGGGTGCTGGTCACCACGTTGTCGAGGAAGGCCCGGTCGTGGCTGACCATCAGCACGGTGCCCGGGAAGTTCAGCAGCACTTCCTCCAGCAGCTCCAGGGTTTCCACGTCCAGGTCGTTGGTCGGTTCGTCCAGCACCAGCAGGTTGGCCGGCTTGCTGAACAGCTTGGCCAGCAACAGGCGCGCGCGCTCACCGCCCGACAGCGCCTTGACCGGCGTGCGAGCACGCTGCGGGCTGAACAGGAAGTCGCCCAGGTAGCTCAGCACATGGCGGTTCTGGCCATCGATGGAGATGAAGTCGCGGCCCTCGGAAATATTGTCGATCACCGTCTTCTCGGGCTCGAGCTGGTGACGCAACTGGTCGAAATAGGCCACCTCCAGCTTGGTGCCGACCTCGATCTTGCCGCTGGTCGGCTCCAGGTCGCCCAGCAGCAGCTTGAGCAGCGTGGTCTTGCCGGTGCCGTTGGCGCCCAGCAGGCCGATGCGGTCGGAGCGCTGCAGCACCAGGGAGAAATCGCGGATCAGCGGCGCGCCGCCCGGATGGGCGAAGCTCACGCCCTCGGCGACCATCACCTGCTTGCCCGACTTCTCCGCGGACTCCAGCTGGATGGTGGCCTTGCCCTGGCGCTCACGGCGATCGGCACGCTCGGCACGCATGGCCTTCAGCGCGCGCACGCGCCCCTCGTTACGGGTACGGCGGGCCTTGATGCCCTGGCGGATCCACACCTCCTCCTGGGCCAGGCGCTTGTCGAACAGCGCGTTGGCGGTCTCTTCCGCCGCCAGTTGCTGCTCCTTGTGCACCAGGAAACTGGCGTAGTCGCCGTTCCAGTCGATCAGGTGGCCACGGTCCAGTTCGAGGATGCGCGTCGCCAGGTTCTGCAGGAACGAGCGGTCGTGGGTGATGAACAGCACGGCGCCGCCGAAGCCCATGAGCGCTTCTTCCAGCCAGGCGATGGCGCCGATGTCCAGGTGGTTGGTGGGCTCGTCCAGCAGCAGCAGGTCCGGCTCGGAAACCAGCGCCTGGGCCAGCAGCACGCGGCGACGCCAACCGCCGGAAAGCTCGGCCAGGGTCTTGTCCGCCGGCAGTTGCAGGCGGCTCAGGGTGCTGTCCACCAGCTGCTGCAGGCGCCAGCCATCCTTCGCCTCGAGCTCCTGCTGCACGTGCATCAGCTTGTTCAGGTCTTCGTCGCCGTGGATGTTCTGGCTGAGGTGGTGATACTCGGCCAGCAGCGCGCCGACGCCAGCCAGCCCCTCGGCCACCACGTCGAACACCGTGCGGTCGTCGGCGCGCGGCAACTCCTGCGGCAACTCGCCGATCTTCAGGCCCGGGGCGCGCCAGATCTCGCCGTCATCGCCATGCTGGTCGCCCTTGACCAGGCGCAGCATGCTCGACTTGCCGGTGCCGTTGCGACCGATGATGCACACCCGCTCGCCACGGGCTATCTGCCATGACACCTTGTCCAGCAGCGGCATGGCGCCGTAGGCAAGGGATACATCGCTGAACTTGAGCAGGGTCATGGGCGCCTCCGAAAACAGGGGGCGCATTCTACCCGGTTTGCGCCCCGGCATATCCGCCATTTTTTCATCATGTTTCCTCCGCCGGATCGGATTTCACCCGGGCCGGGCAACAGGCTAAGCTACGCAGGTCCGGTGGCGGCCAGGCCGTTGCCCCATACGATTTCTCTACCCGGAAGTGTCATGCGCGGTCGTCTGCTCAGCCTGTTCTCCTGCCTGCTTCTCACCACCGTCACCCTCGATGCAGCCCACGCGGTCCCTCTTGCCCAGCAACGTCAGATGTACGACGAGGCCAAGCGTGCCCTCGCCAAGGGCGACAGCGGCCCCTACAAGCGCTATGCCACGGCCCTGGCCGACTACCCGCTGGAGCCTTATCTCGCCTATGACGAGCTGACCGCGCGCCTGAAATGGGCCAGCAACGACGAGATCGAGAAGTTCCTCGCCGAGCATGGCGACCTGCCCCAGGCCAACTGGATGAAGTTGCGCTGGCTGCGCTGGCTGGCCGAACGCGGCGAGTGGAAGACCTTCGTCAACTACTACGACCCGAAGATGAACTTCACCGAACTGGACTGCCTCTATGGCCAGTACCAGATCAAGAACGGCCTCAAGGCCGAGGGCTACAAGAGCGCCGAGAAGCTCTGGCTGGTGGGCAAGTCCCAGCCGGAAGCCTGCGACGTGCTCTTCGACCTCTGGCGCGCCGAAGGCCAGATGACCGAGCAGATGCGCTGGCGTCGCGCCAAGCTCGCCGCCGAGGCGCGCAACTACGGCCTGGCCGGCTTCCTGGTCAAGGGCCTGCCGACCCTGCAGGCCCAGGGCAAGCTGCTGCTGGATGTCGCGCAGAACCCGCAGATGCTGAGCCAGACAGCCCGCTTCGCACCGGCCGACAAGGCCATGGGCGATGTGGTCGGCCTGGGCCTGCGCCGCCTGGCCCGCCAGGACCCTGAAAAAGCCATGGGCCTGCTTGATGGCTACGCCGCACGGATGAAGTTCTCCAGCAGCGAGAAGGTCGCCATCGCCCGCGAGATCGGCCTGACCCTGGCCAAGCGCTACGACTCGCGCGCCCTCAAGGTCATGACCCAGTACGACCCCAAGCTGCGCGACAACACCGTCAGCGAGTGGCGCGCGCGCCTGCTGCTGCGCCTGGGCCAGTGGGACGACGCCTACAAGCTGACCAAGCAGATGCCCGCCGAGCTGGCGAACACCAACCGCTGGCGCTATTGGCAGGCCCGCAGCCTGCAACTGGCCCAGCCGCAGAGCGGCGAAGCCGCCCGCCTCTACCAGCCCCTGGCCAAGGAGCGCGACTTCTACGGCTTCCTCGCCGCCGACCGCATCCAGGCGCCCTACCAGCTCAACAACAAGCCGCTGGCCCTCGACCCGCGCCTGGTGCAGAAGGTACGCAACACCGCCGGCATCCGCCGCGCACTGGAATTCCACGATCGCGGCCAGATCGTCGATGGTCGCCGCGAGTGGTACTACGTAAGCCGCCTGTTCAGCCGCGACGAACTGGTCGCCCAGGCCAAGCTCGCCTACGACATGCAGTGGTATTTCCCGGCCATCCGCACCATCAGCCAGGCCCAGTACTGGGACGACCTGGACATCCGCTTCCCCATGGCCCACCGCACCTCCCTCACCCAGCAGGCACGCCTGCGCGGCCTGCACTCCAGCTGGGTCTTCGCCATCACCCGCCAGGAAAGCGCCTTCATGGCCGATGCGCGCTCGGGCGTCGGCGCCATGGGCCTGATGCAGCTGATGCCCGGCACCGCCAAGGAGACCGCACGCAAGTTCGGCATCCCCCTGGCCTCGCCGCAACAGGCGCTGAACCCGGACGTCAACATCCAGCTCGGTGCCGCCTACCTCAGCCAGGTGCACGGCCAGTTCAACGGCAACCGCGTACTCGCCTCCGCCGCCTACAACGCCGGCCCCGGTCGCGTGCGCCAGTGGCTCAAGGGGGCCAACCACCTGGCCTTCGACGTCTGGGTGGAAAGCATCCCCTTCGACGAAACCCGCCAGTACGTGCAGAACGTACTGTCCTACTCGGTGATCTACGGCCAGAAGCTCAACGCCCCGCAGCCCCTGGTGGATTGGCACGAGCGTTTCTTCGACGACCAGTGATCCCTCGCCGGAATGCAAACGGGCGCCCATGTGGCGCCCGTTTCGTTTCCTGGATGAAATCCGCTGCGGGGTTACTCCAGCACCTCGACGTCCATCCCCACTTCCAGCGTGCCGTTGGAACGGTTGATCAGGTTCTGGCCGAAATAGACCTCGCCCTCACGCTCACGGTAGGTCTTGAGGGTGGTGAGGGGCTCGCGGTCGGGGCTGCGCTCACCGGTGGCGGGGTCGATGGTGGTGAGGATGCAACGGGTGCAGCCCTTGGCGACGCTGAACTCGACGCCGCCGATGCGGATGCGCTTCCACTCGTCCTCGGCGAAGGGCGCGCCGCCCTCCACCACCAGGTTGGGACGGAAGCGCAGCATCTCCAACGGACGGCCGACGCGGCTGGAAAGATCATCCAGCGAGGCCTGGCCGATCAGCAGCAGCGGGAAGCCATCGGCGAAACCGACCTTCTCCTCCGGCAGCAGGCTACCGGGGATATCCCGGGCGCGTTTCTCGGGCACGTGCACCAGGCGTGTGGGCTTGCCGATGAAGGCGCTGAGCCAGTCGGCGGCCTCATCGCCGGCATCGGGTACCCGCATGGAATCCTTCCAGATGAAGGTCCCGCGCAGGTCGCTGTCGGGATCGGGCAGCTTCACGTCGAGCGACGGCCGGCCGGCGGTGGCCAGGGTCAGGCCGCCCTCGGCGTTCCACAACGCGCTCAGCTGCGACATCTGCGGCAGCGCGCGCTGGGTGAGGAAGCGGCCATTGCTCGCGTCCACCAGCATCCAGCGCCGATCGCCGGCCAGCCCGAGGCCATCGAGCTCGGCACGCTCCAGGCGTTCGCCGATGGCGGATTTCATGGGAAAACGATAGAGGGCGGAGAGACGCAACATGGGGCCGGCATCCTTGGGCGGTCAGCGAAGGCCCCGTTATACGGAATCGCGGGCCGGGGCCTCAACCCCGGCTCGCAAAAAGGTCACTCATCCTTCTTCAGGCGGTCGGCCACCACGTCCACCAGCTTGTCCGGCTGGAACTTGGAGAGGAAGTTGTCGCAGCCGACCTTCTTTACCATGGCGTCGTTGAAACTGCCGGAGAGCGAGGTGTGCATCACCACGTAGAGGTCGCGCAGGCGGGGGTCGTTGCGAATCTCGGTGGTCAGGCGGTAGCCGTCCATCTCCGGCATCTCGGCGTCGGTGAAGATCATCAGCAGCTTGTCGGTCATCACCTCGCCGGAATCGGCCCACTTCTTCAGCAGGTTCAGCGCCTTGAGGCCGTCGCTGGCTACGTGGGTGCGGATCTCCAGTTGCGACAGGGTTTCGCGCAGCTGGGTCAGGGCGACGTTGGAATCGTCCACCAGCAGCACTTCGCGGCCACGGGCCTTGTCCAGCAGCGGGTTGCTCAGGCGCTCCTCGGACACCCGGGTGCTCATCGGCACGATCTCGGCCAGGACCTTTTCCACGTCGATGATCTCGACGATCTGGTCCTCCACCTTGGTGATGGCCGTCAGGTAGTGCTGGCGGCCGGCACCGCCGGGCGGCGGCTGGATGGACTCCCAGTTGAGGTTGAGGATGCGATCCACGCCCCCCACCAGGAAGGCCTGCACGGAGCGGTTGTACTCGGTGACGATGATGGTGCTGCGTTCATCCGGCACCAGCGCGCGCATGCCGATGGCGCGGGACAGGTCGATCACCGGCAGGGTCTGGCCGCGCAGGTTGACCACGCCGCAGACGAAGGGATGGCGCTGGGGGATCAGGGTCAGCTTCGGCAGTTGCAGGACTTCCTGCACCTTGAACACGTTGATGGCGAACAGTTGGCGGCCGGCCAGGCGGAACATGAGGATTTCCAGGCGGTTCTCGCCCACCAGCTGGGTGCGTTGATCGACTGTGTCGAGAATACCGGCCATTGCGTGCTCCTGTTGAATGTTCGAGCCAGACTGCGGCTGCACCTGCGTTATCGGCAGAGGGCCGTATAACTGTAGCGATCATGGCCTGGCGCCATCATGCACCAGGCGGGTCGACGGCACCAGAAGCCGGTTACTGCCGTCCGTCCTGCAACAGCGGAGAACCGTCCGGCAGATGTAAGCGTAGTGCGTCGCGGCGCGCATTGAAGCGAACCTGCCTGCATTCCATGGGTTCTCCGTCGAGATTCATGTCCAGCCCCTCGGGCGCCTCCACCTCGACCCAGGGCAGGCGCGCACTCACCGACACCGCGTCCACCCCGCCGATGCCGCCTGAAAGCAGGGTGCCGAGCGTGCCCACCACGTCCTGCGGGGCCGGCACGATGCACAACTCCAGCAACCCGTCGTCCACCCGCGCATTGGGACACAGCACGTGGCCACCGCCGGCCTGGCAGCCATTGCCGATGCCCACGGCGAGGAATTCGCCCTCCCATTCGAAGTCAGGCCCCTTGAAGCGCCCAAAGGCCGAGTGCACCTCGGAAAATCGCGTCAGCCCGGTGAGAAAGTAGGCCGCGCCGCCCAGCACCTTCTTCAGGTCCTCGGACGTGTTGGCCGTGATCTTCGAACCGAAGCCGCCGGTGGCCATGTTGAGGAACAGCCGCCCATCCGCCTCGCCCAGGTCGATCGACCGGGGCGCCACGTCCAGAAGCGCCAGCGCCTCGCCAGGCAGCAACGGCACGCCGGCGGCACGGGCGAAGTCGTTGGCGGTGCCCAGGGGCAGCAACGCCAGGCTCGCGTCCTCCCCGGCCAGCGCCATGGCCTCGGCGACATCGCGCAAGGTACCGTCCCCACCGCCGGCGATCAGGGTCCGGTAACCGGCGTCCAGCGCCTCGCCGACGATGCGCCGGGCGTCGCCGCCCTCCCAGGTGACGCGCACCGCCAGTTCCCATCCCGCATCGCGACGCGCCTGCACGGCTGCGCGCACCTCCTCGTTCAGTGCCTGTTTTCCATGCAGGATCAGCAACGCCTTGCGCTCGCTCATGAACCACTCCATTCACCGGGGAATCGGTCGAGTATATGCCTCGCACCGTAGGAACAACTTCAGACAAGCGTCAGAGACGGATTACACAAATATCTAATATGTCGATCTGTTTGTTGAATTATTTACGCTTTTTGTCGATACGAACTTGATGAAAAATGGCCTCCAACACGCCGCAGAGCCCAACCACCTGCGAGCAACGAGGAGATTCCCATGATCGAAGTACGCCCCTTCAACCAGCTCGGCGGTGCCCATCACGGCTGGCTCAACGCCCGTCACCACTTCTCCTTCGCCGAGTACCACGACCCGGCGCGGATGAACTGGGGCCAGCTGCGCGTCTGGAACGATGACGAGATCGCCGCCAACAGTGGCTTCCCGCCGCACCCGCACCGGGACATGGAAATCATCACCTACGTCCGCGAAGGCGCGATCACCCACCAGGACAACCTGGGCAACAAGGGCCGCACCGAAGCCGGCGACGTGCAGGTGATGAGCGCGGGCACCGGCATCGCCCACAGCGAGTACAACCTGGAAGGCGAGACGACCAAGATCTTCCAGATCTGGATCATGCCCACCGAGTTCGGCGCCGCGCCGTCCTGGGGTGCCAAGCCCTTCCCGAAAGGTGAACGCGCCGGCAGCTTCGTGACCCTGGCCAGCGGCATAGACGAGGGCAGCGATGCCCTGCCAATCCGCGCCAACGCCCGCCTGGTAGCCGCCACCCTGAAGGCTGGCCAGCAGGCGGAATACCGCCTGGAGAACGGCCGCAAGGCCTACCTGGTGGCTGCCCAGGGCCGTTATGAAGTCAACGGCGTGGCCGCCGAGGCGCGCGACGGCGTGGCGATACGCGATGTCGAGGTGCTGAGCTTCACCGCCAGCGAAGACACCGAGATCGTGCTGGTCGACGTCGCCTGATCAGGCCCGCAACGAAAACGCCCCCCGGGGTTCCACTCCGGGGGCGTTTTTCATTCCGCGCTAAACCGCCTTCGCATGTGCGGGAGCGAATTCCTTCGCGATACGCCCACCACCGAGACGCCGGGCGGCGCCATCACGCCGGATACCCGGTGATCTCGCGGATCTTCTGGTACAGCGGCTTCAGCTGCCGGTACATGCGCTGGTAAACGCCCTGGTAGAGCCGCTCGTAGGTGCGCTGCGCCTGCGGGTCCGGGTGGAACACCTGGCCGACACGGGTCATGGCGCGGATCGCCGTGGGGAAGTCCGGGTGCAGCCCCAGCCCCACCGCGCAATCGATGGCCGCGCCCAGCCCCGAGGTTTCGTAGACATGCGGACGCTCGGCCGGCAGGCCGAAGATATCCGCCGTCAACTGCATGGCCGCATCGCTTTGCGAGCCGCCACCGGAGACACGCAGGCGCCTGATCGGCGTGCCCGAGCGCTTCTCGATGCGCTCCTTGCCCTGGCGCAGCGCATAGGCCAGGCCCTCGAGGATGGCGCGGTAGATGTGCGCGCGGGTGTGCACGTCACCGAAACCGATGATCGAGCCCTTGGCCTCCAGCCCCGGTTCGCGGATGCCCGGCGTCCAGTAGGGCTGCAGCATCAGGCCCATGGAGCCCGGCGGCACGCTGTCGACCAGTTCATCGAACAGCGCCTCGGGCTCCACGCCCAGCTCCTTGGCCCGTTGCATCTCGCGCAGGCCGAACTCCTGCTTGAACCAGCTGACCATCCAGAAGCCGCGGTAGATCATCACCTCGGTGTTGAAGTGGTCGGGGATCGCCGCCGGGTAGGGCGGGATCAAGGGAATCGTCTCCAGGTAGCTGCGCCGGGTGGTGTTGATGGTCGCCGTGGTGCCGTAGGACAGGCACGCCGTGTCCGGCTCCACCCCGCCCGAGCCCATCACCTCGCAGGCCTTGTCGGCGCCGGCGGCGATCAGCGGCAGGCCCTCGGGGATACCGGTCAGGCGGCTGGCCTCGGCGCTGATGCTGCCCAGGCGCTCGCCGGGCTTGAACAGGTCCGGCAACTGCTCGCGGCGCACCGGCATCGCCTGCCACTTCCAGTCCCTGGGCGAGGCCCAGTCCAGGCGCTTGTAGTCGAACGGCAGGTAGGCCACCTGGCAGGCCACCGAATCCACGTAGCGGCCACACAGGCGATGGGTGAGGAAGCCCGACAGCAGCAGCACCTTGTGGGTCCGCTGCCAGATGTCCGGCTGGTGCTGCGACACCCAGTTCACCTCGGCCTGGGCGCGGAAATAGTCCACCGTGCCTTCGATGCGCAGCAGGCGGAACAGCCAGCCCCAGGGGCCCTTGATACGCCCCTCGACCTCGGCGCGGCGCTGGTCCAGCCAGATGATCGCCGGGCGCAGCGGCTGGCCCTGCTCGTCGACGTTGATCACCGTGCCGCGCTGGGTGGTGACCGAGACGCCACGGATCAGGCTGCGGTCGATGTCCACGGACTCCCACAGCAGGCGGCAGGCCTCGGCGAGGCTCGACCAGTAGTACTCCGGGTCCTGCTCGGCCCAGCCGGGCTGCCTGGAGTAATAGGCCTCCAGCGGCACCTTGCCCTTGCCCACCAGGTTACCGTCCAGGTCGAACAGCAGCGCGCGCACGCTCTGGGTGCCGTTGTCTATCGCCAGCAGGTAGCTCTTCTCGCTCACGGTGGATTCCTTGTTCTTATTCTGCGGGCAGGCTGTAGCTGCGCTGCCAGAGCGCAGCATAGGCCCGTTCCTCGTCTTCCCAGCGCGCGTCGCTCCAGCCGAGGCGAGCCTGGCACAGCGTACGGACGCGCGGCATCAGCGCCGCGCCGCCGCCAGGCAGCAGCAGGCCCAGGCGGGTGCGACGCAACAGCAGGTCGTCCAGGTGCAGCACCATTTCGCCCTCGGCCGCCCAGGCGAGTTCCGCCCAGAGCGTATCGGTGGCGCCGACGCGCTCGCTGCCCAGCGCCTCGACCAGCCGCGCGATGGCGGCGAGCTCAGGGCCGTGCCGCCCCACCAGGCGCCGATGCACCAGGGGCCCCAGGCCTGCCAGGTTCGTTCCCGGCGCCGGGGTGAACACCGCCGCGCCGAGATCGTCCACGGCACGGCCGGTGAAGGCCGCACAGGCACGCAGCACCTCCAGCGCCAGCAGGCGGAAGGTGGTCAGCTTGCCGCCGGCCAGGGTCACGCAGCCGGGTTCGATCCACAGCGCGTGTTCACGCTTCTCGTCGGAAGGCTTCAGCGAGCCTTCGCCATCGCTCACCACCGGGCGCACGCCAGCCCAGGTGGAGAGCACGTCCGCGCGCCCGATGGCGGCGGCCGGGAACTGCTCGCGGCAGGCGGCCAGCAGGTAGTCGACTTCCCCGGGGCTGATGCGCGCGTCCAGGTCCAGTTCTTCGCGGTGGTCCAGGTCGGTGGTGCCGACCACGGTCGCGCCTTCCCAGGGGAAGACGAACACCGGCCGGCCATCGTCCGGGTGCATGAAGCTGATGGCGTGGGCCAGCGGCAGGCGCCAGCCGGGCAGCAGCAAGTGGCTGCCACGCAACGGGCGGATGTGCTCGCTGCCCTCGCGACGGCGCAGGCGATCGGCCCAGGCGCCGGTGGCCTGGGCCACGGCGCGGGTGCGCAGTGAAAAGCGCCGGCCGCTCTCGATGTCTTCCGCCACCAGGCCGGTCACCCGGCCTTGCTCGCGGGTCAGTTCCACCACGCGCACACCATTGAGCGCCTCGCCGCCGTCGCGGCGGGCCTCGGCCAGCACGCGCATCACCAGGCGCGCGTCGTCGGTGACCGCGTCGAAGAACTGCGTGCCGCCCTGCAACTTCGCCTCATCCAGCCCGGGAGTGAGGAAACGCAATTGCTGCAGCGAGTGATAGAGGTGGTTGCGCTTGCCGGCCAGGGCGTCGTAGACCGCCAGCAGGCTGCCGAACACACGGGGGCCGGGAAAGCCGCCGCGGTGGGGCATGACGAAGCTCAGCGGATCGACCAGTCCCGGCGCCTCGGCCAGCAGGCGCTGGCGCTCGCGCACCGAGTCGCGGGTCAGGCCGAACTGGCCCTTGGCGATGTAGCGCAGGCCGCCGTGGACCATCTTCGAGGAGCGGCTGGAGGTGCCCCAGGCGAAATCGCGCTGCTCCAGCAGCAGGCACTTCCAGCCCCGCCTAGCCGCCTCGCGGAGGATGCCGGCACCGGTGATGCCGCCGCCGACGACGATCAGGTCCCAGTCCCGCGCCGCCAGCTCCGGCAGCGCGCGCTCGCGCCAGGCCGCGTTCCAGGGCTGCATGGTCAATCCTGGATCAGCACGCCGGGGGCCAGGCGGCCCTCGGGGTCGAAATGCCCGGCCAGCGCCTTGAGCACCGCCATGCCGCGCTCGCCCTTCTCCACCGGCAGCCAGGGCGCGTGGTCACGGCCCACGCCGTGCTGGTGGCTGATGGTGCCGCGGTTGTGTGCGATCACCTCGCTGGCCGCGCGCTTGAGCCGGCTCCAGCGCTGCAGGGCCTGCTCGTAGCTGGCACCGGGGCGGAACACATAGGTGGTGTAGATGCTGGAACCCTCGCCATAGACGTGGGACAGGTGGGTGAAGACGTGGACGCGCTCGCCCTCCTCCGCCAAGCCGTCACGCAGGCTGGCCTCCACCTTGTTCAGCAGGGTGTCGACGTTGATCCAGTCGGTGGCGGTCTCCAGGGTGTCGACCACGTAGCCGGCATCCCACAGGCCGTGGCGCAGGTAGGGGAAGCGGAAGCGGTTCTCCGCCCACTTCTTGCCCAGCAGGGTGCCGGTGAACACGCCGCCGAAGCCCTTGAGCAGCTTCTTCGCCTGGCGCAGCGACACGGCGTTCTGCTGGCGGTTGCCGGTGACGCCGAAGGTGAGCATGCACTTGCCGGTGCGCGCACCGCGGAAGGCCAGGTACTTCTCCAGCAGGGCGATCTGCTCGGGGTGGCCGGCCAGGGCCAGCTGGGTCTCGGTCTCGATGGCGTTGGACAGGCGCAGCATCGACAACGGCACGCGGGCCTGGGCCAGCGCGCGGATGCCTGCCAGGGCCTGCTCCCAGTTCGGCAGGAACACGGCGTAGAAGCTTTCCTGGTCGGCCAGGCGGGTGACCCGCACGCGCACCTCGGAGATCACCCCGAAGCGGCCTTCGGAGCCCAGCACCACCTCGCGCAGGTCCGGCCCTGCAGCGGATGCCGGGAAGGTCGGCAGCTCCAGCGGGCCGTCGAAGGTTTCCAGGGTGCCGCCGGCAAACAGCTGCTCGATGCGCCCGTAGCGCAGGGACTGCTGGCCGCTGGAACGGCTGGCGACCCAGCCGCCGATGGTCGAGAGCTCCCAGGACTGCGGGAAGTGGCCGAGGGTGTAGCCCCTGGCCCGCAGCTGGCTTTCCACCTGCGGGCCGTTGGCACCGGGGCCGAAGGTGGCGATCAGGCTTTGCTCGTCCAGGTCCAGCAGGCGGCTCATGCGCTCCAGGGAAAGCGTCAGCACCGGGCGCTCGCCGGCCTGCGGGTTGATGTGGCCGGCCACCGAGGTGCCGCCACCGTAGGGGATGAGCACCACATCGTGCTTCTTCGCCCAGGCCATCAGTTGGCGGATGTCCTCGGCGGTTTCCGGGTAGGCGACGCCGTCGGGGAACACCTCGAAGCGGCCTTCACGCATCGCCAGCCAGTCCGGCAGGCTCTGGCCACGGGCATGACGCACGCGCTCCTCGGCGTCCTGGCTGACCAGCACGTGGGGCGGCAGCCGCGAGGGCGGCACCTGGGCCAGCACCTGCGCGAGGGTGGCATCGTCCAGGCGCTGGCCGGCGCCGACGCGCTGAGCGAGAAAATCCGTGCCATTGGCCGGCAGTTCCACCACGGTCGACTCGTCGCCCCAGCCGTTCCAGCGTCGCATGCCCATCTCCTTGTTCGAGTTGTTTCGGAGGTTTTCAATGGGTGCCTATACTAGCCAGCCGCGCAAGGGCGTCACTGTCGGATCGGGACAGTGGCTATCGCCAATCAAGACATTTCAGAACAAGAAGAAACCATGGATTCCCTCGGCTACACATCCGTCCCCGCCCTGCTCAAGTACCTGCGCCACGCCGAGCACCTCGGCCTGGACGTGGCCGCTGCGCTCGACGCCGCCGGCATCCGCGCCGAGGAGCTGGCCGACAACGGCAAGCGCATGCCCAGCGAGGCCCACGAGCGCCTGCTGGAGCACCTGATGGCGGTCTCCGGCGACCCGCTGTTCGGCCTGCATTCCGCGCGCTTCGTGCAGCCGGGCTCGTGGAGCGTGCTCGGCTACATCACCATGAACTGCGCCACCCTGGGCGAGGCGATGAGCCGCATCGTCCCCTACGAGAAACTGGTGGGCGACATGGGCACCAGCCGCATCGAGGCTGCCGACGACCACATCCGCCTGATCTGGAACTGCCGCCACGAAGCCCCGGAGATCCGCCGCCACATGGTGGAGAACGTGCTCGCCTCCTGGCTGCTCTACGCCCGCTGGATCGCCGACATGGAGCGCTCGCCCCGCGAGGTCTGGTTCGAGCACGCCCAGCCCGCCGGCACCCGCCTGGAGGACTACGAGGAGGTCTTCGGCTGCCCGGTCCGCTTCGGCCAGCCCTGCAACGCCCTGCTGGTACCCCTGGAATACCTCGGCGTGCCCCTGCGCCAGGCCGACGCCAACCTGCTGCGCACCCTGGAAGAGCACGCCCTGGCGCTGATGGCCGGGCTGGACCAGGACGAGCCGCTGCCGCAACGGGTGAAGAACGCCCTGCGCTTGCTGCTCAAGGACGGCCTGCCGCGCAAGGAGCGGGTCGCGGAGAAATTCCACATGACGGTGCGCACCCTGCAGCGCCACCTGCAGCAGGCCGGCACCAGCTACCAGCAGATCCTCGACGAACTGCGCCAGGAACTCGCCGAGCACTACCTGCTGCGCAGCGACCTGGCCATCCAGGACATCGCCAGCTACCTCGGCTTCACCGAATCGCGCTCCTTCCACCGCAGCTTCAAGACCTGGACCGGCCAGACGCCCGGTGAATACCGCGAGGCCAGGCGGCAGGGGTTATCAGGTGGCACTGCGGGGCTTGGCGGCATGTAGGGCGGGTGAAACCTGCGAGGGGTATCGAACTGAGCTGTCGGGTTGCCCCGACCTACGGCCCGATGTCCAACGAGACCTGGAAGTAGCCCGGGCTTCAGCCCGGGGCCCTGTGCACAACCCGGACTGAAGCCCGGGCTACGCGGGCGGGGCAGGCCGGATCAGGCGTGCAGTTCGCTCAGGGGGATGAAACGCAGGGCGTCGCCTTCGGCGAGGGTGGTGCCTTCGAGCACTTCCACCAGGCCTTCGGCCCAGGCGGCGCTGCGCAGGACGCCGGAACTCTGGTTGCGGTAGATCACCGCGCGACCGTTTTCGAGGCGGGCGCGCAGGTATTCGCGGCGGTTGCCCGGCTTGCTCCAGGTAAAGCCGGCCGGTACCGGGAAGCCCAGGGGCGCGACTTTGTCCACGCCGAGGCGGCGCAGCAGGTAGGGCCGGGTCAAGAGGCCGAAGGTCACCAGGGTGGATGCCGGGTTGCCCGGCAGGCCGATCACCGGCACGCCCTGGAAATGACCGAAGGTCAGCGGCTTGCCCGGCTTGATCGCCAGTTTCCACAGCGCCAGCTCGCCCGCTTCACGCAGGGCCACGCCGAGGAAATCCGCCTCGCCGACGGACACCCCGCCGGTGGAGAGGATCAGGTCGACGCCGGTCAGTTCGCCCAGGGCCTTGCGGGTCAGCTCCAGGTCGTCGGCGAGGATGCCGCCATCGACCACCTCGCAGCCCAGGCGACGCAGCCAGGCGACCAGCAGGGTGCGGTTGCTGTTGTAGATCTGCCCCGGGCCGAGCGGCTGACCCGGCGCCACCAGTTCGTCGCCGGTGGAGAGCACGGCCACGCGAGGCCGCCTGCGCACCTGCAGGCGCGCAACGCCCAGGGTGGCGGCCAGGCCCATCTCGATGGGGCCCATCAGGGTGCCGGCGTCCAGCACCGTTTCGGCGGTGCGGGTCTCCTGGCCCTTGGGGCGCACGTTCTGCCCCGCCTTGAGGGTTTCGAGGAAACGCACGCGGCCATCGTCGAGCACCTCGGCGTTCTCCTGCATCTCCACCGTGTCGGCGCCCTCGGGCAAGGGCGCGCCGGTGAAGATGCGCGCACAGGTTCCCGGCTGCAGCGGGCCGGGGGCACTGCCCGCCTGGATGCGCTGGCTGACCACCAGCGGCTCGCCGGTCCAGTCGGCCAGGCGCAGCGCGTAGCCATCCATCGCGCTGTTGTCCCAGGGCGGCAGGTCGAGCCCGGCCACCAGCGGCTCGGCCAGCACGCGTCCATCGGCATCGGCCAGGGCGACGTCCTCCTGCTCGCGGATCGGGGCCTCCCCGGCCAGCTTCAGCAGCCGCGCCTGGGCCTCCTCCACCGGCATCAGGCCGGGGTGGTCGCAGCCACTCATCCGCGGCTCTCGCAGGCGTCGACGCGGGTCAGGTGCGGCACGAAATTGCAGGGGCGGTGACGGTTGTCCAGCTGCTCGGCGAGGATGCCGTCCCAGGCGGTGCGGCAGGCGTTGGTGGAGCCTGGGACGCTGCACACCAGGGTGCGGTTGGCGAGGCCGGCCAGGGCGCGGGACTGCATGGTGGAGGTGCCGATATCGGCTACCGAGATCTGCCGGAAGTACTCGCCGAAGCCGTCCACCTGCTTGTCCAGCAGGCAGGCGATGGCCTCGGGGGTGCTGTCGCGGCCGGTGAAACCGGTGCCGCCGGTGATCAGCACCACCTGGACCTGATCCTCGGCGATCCAGGTCGCCACCTGGGCGCGGATCTTGTACAGGTCGTCCTTGAGCAGCACACGGGCGGCGAGGCGGTGGCCGGCGGCGGTGAGGCGGTCGACGAAGAGCTGGCCGGAGGTATCGGTCTCCAGGCTGCGGGTGTCGCTGACGGTGAGGACGGCGATATCGAGCGGCACGAATACCGCCTCGGCCTTGTGGTTCATGGCAGGCTTCCAGTTGTAGGACAGAATGCCCAGTGTTATATCACAGCGCCGCCCCGTCCCGAGAGCCCGCCCATGCCCGGCAACGCCCCCCTTCCCTGCTCCGTCCTGCTGCTCGCCGGCGGCCGTGGCCAGCGCCTGGGCGGCCGTGACAAGGGCCTGGTGGAGTGGCGCGGGCGGCCGCTGATCGCCTGGCTGCACGCTGCGACGCGCGGGCTCACCGACGACCTGATCATCTCCTGCAACCGCAACGCCGAGCGCTATGCGCAGTGGGCGGACCAGTTGGTGGCGGACGACAGCCCCGACTACCCCGGCCCGCTGGCGGGCATCCGCGCGGGCCTCGCCGCCGCCCGCCACGCGCACCTGCTGGTACTGCCCTGCGATGCGCCGCTGGTGGACGCCGCGCTGCTCGACGCGCTGCTGCGCGAGGCCGGCGAGCGCCCGGTGATGCTGCACCAGGGCGGCTTCTGGGAACCGCTGTTCAGCGTGCTGCCACGCGCGCTTCTGCCGCAGATCGAGCACGCCTGGCAGGCCGGCGAGCGCAGCCCCCAGCGCATCCTCCGCACCCTCGACCCGATCGCCGTGGAATGCCCGGTGGACGACCCACGCCTGGCGAACCTGAACACCCCGGACCTGCTGGAGACTCCGCGCGGATCGGCATGAATTGCAGCGGGCTTCCGGAACTTTGCCGGCCGGTTTTCCGTCAGAGCCCGAGAACCTCCCGTTCATTCATCAAGGAGATGGAAGATGAACCAGCGGATCATTCCCGCATTCGTGCTCGCGCTCGGCCTGGTCACCCTGGCCGGCTGCTCGTCCCCCACCGTGATCACCCTGAACGACGGCCGCGAGATCCAGGCCGTGGACAAGCCCGATTACGACGATGACTCCGGCTTCTACGAGTTCGAGCAACTCGACGGCAAGCGCGCCAAGGTCAACAAGGACCAGGTCCGCACCATCAAGGAACTCTGAGCCCCACCCGGCGACCTTCGCGGTCTCCCGGCCAAGCCCGCCGCAGGCCACCTTGCGGCGGGCTTCGTTTTTTCCGCCCCGCCATGGGCAGCGCCCTGGACACCGCGGCAGCCCTGCCCGCTAAAAAAATTTCAGCTAACCCCTTGTCGACCAAAAAGTTTTCTGTAGAATGCGCGCTCATTCCACGGAGCGTAGCGCAGCTTGGTAGCGCGTCTCGTTCGGGACGAGAAGGTCGCTGGTTCGAATCCAGTCGCTCCGACCAAATCCCGAAAAACCCGCCTTGATAGGCGGGTTTTTTATTGCCTGCGAAAAAGCCTCCTCCTCTCCTTCCGCAAAAAAGAAGCCCGATGCACAGGCATCGGGCTCTGTCGTGCCGGGCGTCGCTACGCTCGGTCCTCCTCCATCAATGGGCGTTGGCCGCGGCACCGGGCTTGGCGCCGAAGGGCGGCCTGGCCAGCCAGATGAGCAGGATCAGTCCCATGCAGACCCAGCCGATCATGGTGAAGTAGTCGATGGTCGACATCATGTACGCCTGCCCGGTGACGATGTGGTCCAGGGACGCGGCGTTCTGCTGGCTCATGCCGCCCATCTGCTCCAGCATCTGCCGGGTGCCCGGGTCGTAGGTGCTGATGTGCTCGGTGAGGTAGGCGTGGTGCTGGTCGGCGCGGCGTATCCAGATCCAGGTGGTGAGCGAGGCCGCGAAGCTGCCGCCCAGGGTCCGCAGGAAGGTGGCGAGGCCCGAGCCGTCGGCGATCTCGTTCTGCGGCAGGTCCGAGAGCAGGATGCTGAGGATGGGCATGAAGAACAGCGCCACGCCGAAGCCCATGAACAGCTGCACCAGGGCGATGTGCAGGTAGTCCACCTCGGTGGTGAAGGACGCCCGCATGAAGCAGCTGGCGCCGATGGCGAAGAACGCCAGGCTGGCCAGCACGCGCAGGTCGAAGTTCTGCGCATAGCGCCCCACGAACGGCGACATGATCACCGGCAGCAGGCCGATGGGCGCCGCCGCCAGGCCGGCCCAGGTGGCGGTGTAGCCGAGCTGGGTCTGCAACCATTGCGGCAACAGCAGGTTGATGCCGAAGAAGGCCGCGTAGCCCCCCACCAGCGCCAGGGTGCCGGCGCTGAAGTTGCGGTGGCGGAACAGCCGCAGGTTGACGATGGGGTGGCGGTCGGTGAACTCCCAGATGATGAACACCGCCAGGGCGATGACCGCGATCACCGTGCCGCCGACGATGAAGTCCGACTCGAACCAGTCCAGGTCGTTGCCCTTGTCGAGCACGATCTGCAGCGCCCCGACGCCGATCACCAGGGTCGCCAGCCCCATCCAGTCCATGGGCTCGCGCTTGAGCGCCACCGGCCGCTTGCGCAACTGCTGGTAGACCACGAAGGCGGCGAACAGGCCGATGGGCAGGTTGATGAAGAAGATCCACGGCCAGCTGAAGTCGTCGGTGATCCAGCCGCCGAGAATGGGCCCGGCGATGGGCGCCACCACCGTCACCATCGCCAGCAGCGCCAGGGCCATGCCCCGTTTCGCCGGTGGATAGATCGACAGCAGCAGGGTCTGGGTGATCGGGTACAGCGGCCCGGCGACGAAGCCCTGGAGGGCGCGGAAGCCCACCAGGGCATTCATCGACTGGGCCACGCCGCAGAGGAACGACGCCAGCACGAACAGCAGCGCGGCGCCGATGAACAGGCGCACCTCGCCCACCCGACGGCTCATCCAGCCGGTCAGCGGCAGGGCGATGGCGTTGCTCACCGCGAAGGAGGTGATCACCCAGGTGCCCTGCTCCGAACTCACCCCCAGGTTGCCGGCGATGGTCGGCAGCGCCACGTTGGCGATGGTGGTGTCGAGCACCTGCATGAAGGTCGCCAGCGACAGGCCGATGGTGGCCAGCACCAGGTTCGGCGGGGTGAAGCTGGCTGCTGCGTTATCGCTCATGGTCGCCGTCTCAACGCTGCGCGGTCTTGTGGGCGGCATCCGGGCCGTTGGCGTGGATCAGCTGCTCGATCAACTGGTCGGCTTCCGCCAGCTGGCGCTGGTACACGTCGGTGGCGAACAGCGGCTTCTTCGGTGCCTGCTGGGCCAGGGACGGGCCGCTCTGGTCGTGCAGGTCGACCTTGACGTTCATCGACAGGCCGATGCGCAGCGGGTGCTCCTTGAGCTGCTCGGGGTTGATGCGGATGCGCACCGGTACGCGCTGGACGATCTTGATCCAGTTGCCGGTGGCGTTCTGCGCCGGCAGCAGGGAGAAGGCGCTGCCGGTGCCGACGCCCAGGCTGTCCACCGTGCCGCTGTACTTCACGTCGTCGCCGTAGAGGTCGGACTCGATCTCCACCGGCTGGCCGATGCGCATGTTCTTCAGTTGGGTTTCCTTGAAGTTGGCGTCGATCCACACCTGGTCCAGGGGGATGACCGCCATCAGCGCGGTGCCGGGCTGCACGCGCTGGCCGAGCTGCACGGTGCGCTTGGCGACGTAGCCGGTGACCGGTGCCACCAGGGTGGCGCGGGCGTCTTCCAGGTAGGCCTGGCGCAGGGTGGCGGCAGCAGCCTTCACGTCAGGGTGGGAGGCGATCACGGTGTCGTCCACCAGCGCCCGGCTGGTATTGAGCTGCTGCTCGGCGCTGGTCAGGGCGCTCTGCGCGGAGTCCAGGGCGTCTCGGGCGTGGGCCAGTTCCTCCTGGGAGATCGCGCCATCCTTGGCCAGGTTGCGACGGCGGTCGAAGTCCGCCCGGGCCTTCTGCAGGGCGATCTTCTTCGCCGCCACCTCGGCCTTGTAGCCATCCACGCTGTTGTAGAGCCCACGCACCTGGCGCACGGTGCGCGCAAGGTTGGCCTCGGCCTGCTGCAGGCCGATCTCCGCGTCGCTCGGATCGAAGCGCACCAGCACCTGGCCTTCGTGCACCAGGTCGCCGTCATCGGCGCCGATGCTGGTGACGGTGCCCACGGTCTGCGGGGTGATCTGCACCACGTTGCCGCCGATGTAGGCGTCGTCGGTGTGCTCGCTCCAGCGGCCGAAGAGCTGCTCCCAGGCGAAGGCGAGGGCGGCGACGATGAGGATCACGGCGAGCAGGATCAGCAGCATCCGCTTGCGCTTGGGGTTGCCTTGGACGGCGGTTTCCGAAGTCTGGGTGGTCATGGTCTGTGCCTCGTTCATTCAGCGGCAGCCGGGCGGGCGCCCTGGGCGAGCGGAGTCGGTTCGGGTTGGAAGCCACCGCCGAGGGCCTGCACCAGGCGCACGGAGGTGTCGATCTGCTGGACGTCCAGGCTGACCAGCTGGCGTTCGGTGACCAGCAACTGCTGCTCGACGCTGAGGGCGTCCAGGTAGTTGCCGATGCCTTCTCCATAGCGGCGCATGGCGAGGTCGTAGTTCGACTTGGCGATATCGCGGGCCTGGCGCTGCACCTCGATCTGCTGCGCCAGGGAGCGCAGCTGGCTGAGGTCGTCGCTGACCTCGCCGAGGGCGGCCACCAGGGTCTTGTTGTACTGGGCCACGGCCAGGTCGTAGTCGGCATCCACACCCGCCAGGTTGGCGCGCAGGCGGCCGCCGTCGAACACCGGCAGGGAGATGGCCGGCGCCACCTGGTAGAAGCGGCTGTCACCCTTGAACAGGTCGCCGCTGCTCAGGGCGGCGAGGCCGACCATGGCGCTGAGGTTGAGGTTGGGATAGAAGCCGGTCTTGGCCGACTCGATGCCCTTGCTCGCCGCCTCGACGCGCCAGCGCGCGGCGATCACATCCGGGCGGCGGCCGAGCAGTTCGGCCGGCAGGTCCGACGGCAGCGCCAGGGCGGTGGGCTGCAGGACTGCGGGGCGCTGGATGCGCTGGCCACGGTCGGGGCCCTGCCCCAGCAGCACGGCGAGGGTGATGCGGTCGCTGTCGATCTGCTGCTCGGCGGCCAGCAGTTGCTGGTGTGCGGCAGCCTGCTGGGCCTCGCTCTGCTGCAGCTGCACCTTGCTGTCCAGGCCGGCTGCCAGGCGCTGCTTGCTGAGGCTGTAGAGGTGCTCGGAGCGCTTGAGCTCCTCCTCGGCCAGGTCACGGGCGACGAAGGCGTAGGCGAGCTGGCTGTAGGCGCGGGCGACGCTGGCGGACAGGTTGAGGCGCGCGGCCTGCTGGTCCACCTCGGCGGCGCGGGCCTGGCCGAGCGCGGCTGCCCAGGCGGCGCGCTGGCCGCCCCAGAGGTCGATGTCGTAGCTGAACCCCAGGGACAGGTACTTCACGGCCGCATAGCTGCCGCCGATGGGCGCGGGCACCACGCTCTCCGGCGCACGGGCACCGGAATAGCTGGCGCTGGCATTGACACTGGGCATGCGCGCGGCGTCCTGCGCCTGGGCTTCGGCCAGGGCCTTGCGGGTACGGGCGGTGGCCACCTGCAGGTCCGGCGAGCCGGCAAGGGCTTCGTCCACCATGGCGTCGAGCTGGGCGTCACCCAGTTGCTTCCACCAGTCCTGGCGCGGCCAGGCGGCGGCGCTGAGAGGCGTGCCCGCCAGGCTGCGCCCGGCCTCCAGGGCGGCGGCATCGAGAGTCCTGCCCTCGGGCTCCAGGCCGCTGGAGCTGGCGCAGGCGGCCAGCGCCAGGGCGGCGCCGAGCACCAGGGCGCTACGCCCCAGGCGGGTCGTGCGGCGGTATTCATTCATGATCGGTCGCTCCGAGCGGCGCGCACGGGTCGCGCCCTTGCAAGATCTTGCCCAGCAGGCCCACCAGGGTGCGGAGTTCCTCGCTGGTCAGCGGGCTGGTGAGTTCGTTCATGGCGTCGGCGACGATCTCCGGCATCTGCCGGCTGATGCGCAGGCCGTCCTCGCTGAGGGCCAGGCGCACGCTGCGGCGGTCCGACGGGCAGGGCTTGCGCAGCAGCAGGCCCTTCTTCTCCAGGCGATCGAGCATGCGGGTCATGGAGCCGCTGTCCACCGAGAGCTCACGGCACAGGTCGGCCGGAGTATTGGCGCGGTCCATGTAGATGAACATCAGCACCTTGAACTGGGCGGAAGTGATGTCCAGGGGCGCCAGGTAACGGTCGAGCAGGCGGTCCTTGAGCAGCGCGGAACGCCCGATGTACTGGCCGATGGAGCCGGTGAAGGGGTAGTCGGCGGGGCTGTAGTGCTTCATTGGCTAATATCTGCCTAGGCAGTAACTGACTGGGCAATCATACGAGCGATGAAACATTTGGCAAGGCATTCACTGTTGCATTGGATCGACAATCCGTTCCCTGAAAGGGGGATTGATCGGCAGGCAAGCAGTCACCACGGGGCGCGGTGACCCGTGAGGCGGGAAAGGCTTGGGGGAGGCAACCGACCAGCGGTCAGTGTTCGAGGAAGGCGGCGACCTTGGCGGCGTCGAAGGGCCAGTCCAGCTCGGCACCGGTATCGCAGCGACGCAGTACGGGAATGCGCAGGGCGTAGTCGTCCATCCATTCCTCGCGGTCGGCGATGTCCATCAGCTCGACCATCAGGCCATGCTCGACGAAGGGCATGAGCACGCCCTCCGCCACTTCACAGAGATGGCAACCCAGGGTGCCGAACAGGCTGCATTCGGGGAGCATCGCCACGCGCCTCGCCAATCAGGAAAGGCGCGGATTCTAGCACGGCTCAGGCCTTGGCCGAGTCGTCCCTGGCGGTGGCGGGCAGCAGGTTCTGCAGCCCGTCCAGCAGCTTGCTGTTGAAGGCCTGGGCCTTGTCCAGCTGGTTGTCGCTGAGGCGCTCGTTGAGCGAGAAGCCGCCGTTGAGCAGGTCCTGCAGCGTGCCCTTCGGGTCGTCGGACAGCTTGGCGGCGTTCCTCAGCGCCTCGAGCATGCCCTTGGCATAGTCCTGCAGCGAGGTGTTCACCGCGCTGGCCGGCTGGCCACCCTCCTGGGCCACGGAGCCATAGGTGCTGGTGGCCTTGACCGTGGTCTGGGTCAGGTTGAGCGACATCGAGGCCAACTGGTCGCCGTTCATGTCCAGGGCCAGGGCGCGGTCGAAGGCAGCGTTGAGGTCACCCGAATAGAACTTGCTGGAGATGTCCTGCACCTGGTCGAGCAGGTCGTTCAGCGCGGCCTTCTCGTCGTCGTTGAGGTCGCCATCCACCTGCACCTTCCAGCCGCCGATCTGCAGGCTGCCGGATTCGGAATTGACGCTGGTGGCGCTGTTGCCGTCCTTGCCGGAGCTCGTCGAGGAACTCTTCGACCAGTCGGCCGAGGCCTGGGCGATGGAGATCTTCACCTTGTCGCCTTCCTTGGTGGTCACCTCCATGTCGAAGGTCGAGGAACGCGCGGAGAAGCTCTGGCTTGAAGTACTTACGCCGGTGCTACCGGAGGAGCCGGTGCTCGGTGTCTTGCCATCCAGGCCGAGGGAACTGGCCAGGTTGTCGAGGCCGTCCTGGATCTTGCCGAAGGTGTCCTCGATGTCGCTGGCGATCTTGCCGCCCAGCACACCCAGGCCCTGGAGGATCTTCTTCGCCTCGGCGAAGCCCTTCTCCACGCCTTCGCGGGCCTGGTCGAGCATCTTCTGCAGTTTCTCGGGGTCGGCGCCCTTGGCCGCCTCGGCCTGGATGCGGCCCCCGACGAAGTCGAGGATGCGCCCGGCCACCTTGTCGGGCGTGTAGTCGTCCTGGGTCTTGCCGGCCAGGCTGCCGGGCTCGACACCCAGGCGCTGGGCGACGCGGTTGGTCAGCACGTTCTGCGCGTTGGTGGCATTACGGGTCGCGCTGTCGATCTTGTTCAGATAACTCGGGCGCGTGGTTGCGGAAGCCAGGGAATCGAGAGTCTTCATAGCGGCAGTCCCGGAAAATCGGATGTACACCGATTTGACGGCATCCCCCGGGAAACCTTGAGAACGAATCCATCACCTGCCGATGGACGGCAGCGACCGATATTGACGTCAGGAGTTCGGCGTGCCCGATACAGAGACACCCGCCGCCTGCAGCAGCACGGTAGCGGCGTCCCTGGCCTCCAGCGCCTGCTGCGCCGGCCCCTGCATGTGGGCCATGGTGATCGCCCCTTCCATCAGGTATTGCAGCTGCCGCGCGAGACGCTCGGGCTCCGAGACCTGCAAGCGCTCCAGCGCCAAGCGGAAGTGCTGCTCGGCGTTCGCCTTGTGCAGGGCGGCGACGCGGTGGATCGGGTGCTCGCGGTCATGGAACTCGGCAGCGGCGTTGACGAAGGCGCAACCGAAGAACTCGCTGCCGTGGAGCAATTGGTGCAGGCCATCGAAGACGGCAAGGATCGCCGCCGTCGGCGACAGGTTCTCCAGCGCCCAGGCCATCAGTTGGCGGCTCGGCTCCAGCCGCCGGCGCAGCGCCGCCTCGATCAGCTCTTCCTTGGACTTGAAGTGCTTGTACAGCGTCATCTTCGCCACCCCGGATTCCGCGAGGATGCGATCGATGCCGGTGGCGTGGAAACCGTCGCGGTAGAACAGCGCGATGGCAGTGTCGATCAACTGATCGCGTTTGCTCGAAGCCATGTGGAACCTCCTGACCGGCGCATTATGCGTATCCGCCCGCACCGGCTCAAACCCGCATCGCATCGGCCTGCGAGGCACGCGACACGGTTGGCGCTTGAAATATACAGACCTGTCTGTCTAATATCCAGCCGCACAACCACAACCAGGGTCTCCCCCATGCAGCTCCATGACTTCCCGCTTTCCGGCAACTGCTACAAGGTCCGCCTGTTCCTCGGCCTGATCGGCCAGCGCGCCGAGATCGTCACGGTCAACCTGGCCGCCGGTGAACAGAAGCAACCGGCGTTCCTCGCCCTCAATCCCCGTGGCCAGGTGCCCGTGCTGGTGGAAGATGGCCAGGCGCTGGTGGACTCCCAGGCCATCCTCGTCTACCTGGCACGCCGCCACGCACCCGACTGGCTGCCCGATGACGCGCTGCAACAGGGACGCATCGCCGGTTGGCTGAGCTTCGCCGCCAACGAGCTGCATCACGGCCCGGCCAGCGCACGGGTGATCAAGCTGTTCCGCCGCCCGGGCGACCTCGAGGCCACCCAGGCCAAGGCGCGCCAGGTGCTGGCCGTGGTCGAGCTGCAACTGGGCCACCACGCCTGGCTGGCCGAAGGCGCTACCCCCAGCATCGCCGACGTCGCGCTTTACCCCTACCTGGCGATGGCCGGGGAAGGCGGCGTCGAACTCGCGCCCTACCCGCACATCCGCCAGTGGTGCGACCGCATCCGCGCCCTGCCCGGCTACGTCGAACTGCCCCGCCTCTGAACACCTCCGCCACTGCAAGGAAGCCCCCATGCGCCTGCTCCGCCTCCTCCTCACCGGCCTGCTGCTGGCCGCCAGCCCCTTCGCCAGCGCCCAGGGCCTGCGCTTCGCCCTGGTGAAGACTTCCCACGCCGAGCCCCTCGACGCCTTCACCATGGAAGGCGGCCAGTGGACCAGGACCGTCGCGGTCAACCACACCGCCGTGCTCATCCAGCACCACGCCGCCACCCTGCTGCTGGACACCGGCCTGGGGCGCCAGGTGGATGCCCAGTTCAAGGGCGACATGCCCTGGTGGGACAAGCCGCTGTTCAAGTACGAGGACGTCGTCCCCGCGCGCGACCAACTGGACCGCGACGGCATCCGCGTCGACCGCATCCTCCTCACCCACGCGCACTGGGACCACGCCTCGGGCCTGGCGGACTTCCCCGAGGTGCCGGTCTGGGCGCCCTGGGCGGAGATCGAGTTCAGCCACATCGCCGCGCCGCCGGCGGTGCTGCCCAGCCAGTTCACCCACGAGATCCTCTGGCGGCCCTTCGACTTCCAGCCCGAGCCCTACATGGGGTTCGACGAGAGCCTCGACCTGTTCGGCGACGGCAGCCTGGTCCTGGTGCCGCTCACCGGTCACACGCCGGGCTCGGTGGGGCTGTTCCTCACCCTCGACGACGGTCGCCGCTTCTTCTTCACCGGCGACACCAGTTGGCGCCTGGAAGGCTTCACCGGGCCCCACGAGAAGTTCTGGGTCAGCCGCCGGATGGTGGACAACGACCGCGACGGCACCCTCGCCCAGCTCCGGCGCGTTCACGACCTGCTGCAGGCCGAGCCGGACCTCACCGTGGTGCCGGCCCACGACGCCGCCGTGCAGGACCGCCTCGGCTACTACCCGCAGTGGGTGCAGTGAGGGCGACCAATGTCTAAATGACGATTGTGTTACCGGATGCTTAATTCCACTCGTTGTAACGGGGCGGCCCAACCGCCCCGCACCCCCAACGAGGAGACAATAACAATGAGCAAGACCTCGCTCGCGCACGCCATCGCCCTGGCTGCGCTCAGCACCGGCCTCACCCTGCCCGGCCTCGCCCAGGCCGAATTCCTGAAAGACGGCAAGGCCAGCGTCGAACTGCGCAACTTCTACTTCAACCGTGACTTCCGCCAGGACGGCGCCGCCCAGTCCAAGGCCGAGGAGTGGGCCCAGGGCTTCCTGCTGCGCTACGAGTCGGGCTTCACCGAAGGCACCATCGGCGTCGGTGTCGACGCCATCGGCGCCCTGGGCATCAAGCTCGACTCCAGCCCGGACCGCACCGGCACCGGCCTGCTCAAGCGCGACCGCGAAGCGCCCAACCGCGCCCAGGACGAATACGGCGAAGTGGGCCTGACCGCCAAGCTGCGTGCCTCCAAGAGCGTGCTCAAGGTCGGCACCCTGCTGCCCAAGCTGCCGACGGTGCAATACAACGACTCGCGCCTGCTGCCGCAGACCTTCCAGGGCGGCCACATCAACTCGATGGAAATCGACGGCCTGACCCTCGACGCCGGCCAGCTCAAGCAGGTGAACCAGCGCGACTCCTCGGACTACGAGGACATGACCATCACCAACAGCCGCGTCGCCGCCACCGGTGCCGGCGGGGCCCGGGGCATCACCTTCCGCGGTGGCCAGACCAGCGACGAGTTCAACTTCGCCGGTGCCACCTACAAGTGGAACGACAACCTCGCCACCGGCTACAACTACGGCAACCTGGACGAGTTCTACAAACAGCACATCTTCACCGTCCTGCACACCCTGCCGCTGGGTGACAAGCAGTCGCTCAAGAGCGACATCCGCTACGCCCGCTCCACCGACGAAGGCAGCAGCAACGTCGACAACAAGGCCTTCGGCGCCATGTTCACCTACGCCCTGGGCGGCCACGCCTTCGGCCTCGGCTACCAGAGCATGAGCGGCGATACCGGCTACGCCTACATCAACGGCACCGATCCCTTCCTGGTCAACTACGTGCAGATCGGCGACTTCGCCGCCAAGGACGAGAAGTCCTGGCAGGCGCGCTACGACTACAACTTCGCCGCCATGGGCATCCCCGGCCTGACCTTCATGACCCGCTACCTGTCCGGCGACAATGTCGACCTGGGCGCCGGTCGCCCCGAAGGCAAGGAATGGGAACGCAACACCGACATCGCCTACGTCTTCCAGGACGGCCCGCTGAAGAACCTCGGCGTGAAATGGCGCAACGCGACGGTGCGCTCGACCAACTTCGGCAACGACATCGACGAGAACCGCCTGATCGTCAGCTACGTGGTGCCGCTCTGGTAGTCACCCGCAGTGCAATGAAAAAGCCCGCCATATGGCGGGCTTTCTTCATCCTGCGATCCCGTCCGGATTGGGAGTGCATCAATCCTGGCTGGTCGCGCCGATCTTGTGGATCGACAGGTCTGCGCCGTAGTACTCCTGCTCCTGGGACAGGCGGATGCCCAGGGTCTTCTTCAGCAGGCCGTAGACCAGGAAGCCGCCCACCAGCGCCACCAGCACGCCGAGGCCGGTGCCGATCAACTGGCTCACCAGGCTGACGCCCCCCAGGCCGCCGAGCGCCTCCTGCCCGAAGATGCCGCAGGCGATGCCGCCCCAGACACCACACAGGCCGTGCAGCGGCCAGACGCCCAGCACGTCGTCCAGCTTCCACTTCACCTGGGTCGCGGTGAAGGCCCAGACGAACAGGCCGCCCGCGATGGCACCGGTGGCCAGGGCCCCCACCGGGTGCATCAGGTCGGAGCCTGCGCAGATCGCCACCAGTCCGGCCAGCGGGCCGTTGTGCAGGAAGCCCGGGTCGTTGCGCCCCACCAGCAGCGCGGCGACCGTGCCACCGACCATCGCCATCAAAGAATTGACCGCCACCAGGCCGCTGACGCCTTGCAGGGTCTGCGCGCTCATCACGTTGAAGCCGAACCAGCCGACGATGAGGATCCAAGAGCCCAGCGCCAGGAAGGGGATGTTCGACGGCGCGAAGGCCACCAGGCGGCCATCTCGGTAGCGGCCGTCACGGCGCCCCAGCAACACCACCGCGCCGAAGGCCAGCCAGCCTCCCACCGCGTGCACCACCACGGAGCCGGCGAAGTCGTGGAAGCCAGCGCCGAAGCTCGCCTTCAGCCAGTCCTGCAGGCCGAAGTTGCCGTTCCAGATCAGCCCCTCGAAGAAGGGGTAGACGAAGGCCACGATCAACGCCGTGGCGCACAGCTGCGGGCCGAAGCGGGCGCGCTCGGCGATGCCGCCGGAGATGATCGCCGGGATGGCGGCGGCGAAGGTCAGCAGGAAGAAGAACTTCACCAGCGCGTAGCCGTGTTCCGCCGCCAGCTCGCCGGCCGGCTGCAGGAAGGTCACGCCGTAGGCCACCCAGTAGCCGATGAAGAAGTAGGCCAGGGTGGAGATGGCGAAGTCCGAGAGGATCTTCGACAGGGCGTTGACCTGGTTCTTCTGGCGCACGGTGCCCACTTCCAGGAACGCGAAGCCGGCGTGCATGGCGAGCACCATCACGGCGCCCATCAGGATGAACAGGGTGTTGGAGCCGTGGATCAGGGTTTGCACGGCACTGTTGAGGTTTTCCATTGGCAGGAAGGCTCCGGCAGGGAAAAAGCACCAATACGGTTCAAAGCACGCCGGACACGCACCACACTGAAGCCATCACGCCCCCGAACGGTTCTATGCCTGTGGCCATAACGGGGCGGAGCGGTGCAGCCGGCAGTTTGATTTTTCAGGCTTTCTCTTTGTTTTTCATATGCTTGCCAGGATTCGACAGCCCTGTCGAAGCCCCGTGCGACGCCCGATAACGGGGCGCAGCGACGCTCTGGCGCACCAGGGCGTTGCAAGCGCCATACCAGCGCCCGAGCGCAAATATCGCCGGAACCTAAACCCGGCGCTGCGACTCACAACTACCAAGCGTTCCCAGTCCTCAAGGAGATCCACGCCATGCCACGCAAGACCGCCAGCCGCGCTCAGGACGACCTGCTTACCGAATTCCAGGCCCTCGTCGGCGACACCGAAAAACTGCTGCAACACACCGCCAGTCTTGCCGGCGACCAGGCAGAGGAGTTGCGCCTGCAGATCCATGAGTCCCTCAAGCGCGCCCGTGAGACCCTGCACCTGACCGAGGAGAAGATCGTCGACAAGGGCAAGGCCGCCGTCGCCGCTACCGAAGACTATGTACAGGAACATCCCTGGCAGACCATCGGCCTCTCCGCCGGCATCGGCTTCCTCCTCGGCCTGCTCGCCTCGCGTCGCTGACCATGGAGCCGGGAATGGAATCCGGCCCGCAGAACGCGGGCCAAGGCCCCTCCCCGCGGCGCCTCGGCGCCGCCTTCCTCGGCCTGCTGCACAGTCACGTCGAACTGTTCGGCATCGAGTTGCAGGAACAGAAGGCCAACACGTTGCGCCTGCTGCTGTTCGCCGGCCTGTCGCTGATCTTCGCCCTGCTCCTGCTGGTGGCGCTCTCTGCGCTGCTGCTGGTGCTGTTCTGGGATACCGCGCGGATCGAGACAATGAGCGGCCTGTGCCTCGTCTATTTCCTGCTCACCCTCTACTGCGCCTGGCGCCTGAAACAGGCCGTGGACGATGAGTCCTCACCCTTCTCCGCCACGCTCGAAGAGCTGGCCCAGGACCGCGAGCGCCTGCTGCCATGAGCCTGCCCGAAACGCACCGAACCACCTCCCGCCGCGAACTGCGCAAGGCGCTGGTGCGCCTGCGCCTGGAGATGCATCGCCAGGAGATCCGCCACGAAACCCTGGTCCTCACCCAGCCGCTGCGCCGTGCCAAGGGCATCGCCAGCGGCTGGCAGCAGCAACTGGGCACCCTGCCCCATGCACCCCTTTGGGGCATCGCCGGCGTCGCCGCGCTGGGCTTCTTCGCCGCCCGTAGTGGCAATCTGACTCGATTGCTGCGCCTGGGTACCACGCTGCTGCCCTTGCTGGGCGGAGCCTGGCGCCGTTCTGACGTCAAACCGCCGTCTACCACCAAGGTCTGATCGTAGGACAAGCTGGCCACATTCTTGCTTTGGGAGGGAGCCGGTAGAAGCCGGTTCCCTCCGCGTCGTTTCGGCGAGCGCGTGCATTTCGGGCCAGCCCTAAGGAGTCACCGTGATAGACGGGCAACCACTTGCCTGCTTCCAGCCGTTCATCGACACCGCGACAGGACGCATCGCCGGGGTCGAAGCCCTGGGACGCCTGCGCCAGGATGACGGCCGGCTCCTGTCGGTCGGCCCGCTGTTCGCCGACTCCAAGGTGCCGCCTGCGGCCCTGCGCCGCCTCGATCGGGAGATCCGCGAGGACGCTCTCAGGCGCCTGCACCAGGCCCCTGCGGACTGGTTCCTCAGCATCAATATCTCGCCGCGCTGGATCAGCCGCCTGCACCCCGGCCAGGCGCTGCCCAGCCTCAAGCAACTGGAACGCAACGGCGTGGCCCCCGAGCGCATCGTCTTCGAGATCACCGAACTGGGTGGCGCCAGCCAGCGCCTGCCGGACGTGGTCGCACGCTACCGCCAGGCCGGCGCGCGCATCGCCATCGACGACTTCGGCGCCGGCTACTCCCAGCTCGACCGCGTGCTCGCCCTGCAGCCGGACATCCTCAAGCTCGACATGCAGCTGTTCCAGGCCCCCGCGCGTGGCGGCCCCAGCGGCGAGGTGGTCAAGGCCCTGGCGCAGATGGCCGAGAAGACCGGTTGCTGGATCATCGCCGAGGGCGTGGAGACCGAGGCCGAGCTGGACTTCGCCCTTGAATGCGGTGCCCGCTACGTGCAGGGCTACCTGTTCGCCAAGCCGGAGCTGGAGTTCTTCGCCGCCGACGCCTTCGTCGACCGCTTCGCCCAGCTGCGCGACCAGTACGTACAGCGCAAGCTGGCCGAGCGCGCCCGGCTGATGACCATGCGCCAGCAGCTCACGCTGCTGATGAATCAGCTGCGCAACTGGGCCGAGGGCAACGCGCCGCTCTCCTCCCTGCCCTCGCCCGAGCACTACCCCTGGCTGCTGCGCATCTACCAGTGCGACCGCAACGGCACGCAGCTCACCCCGAACCTGGAATGGAATGGCCAGGCCTGGCACGAAGATGCCCGCTACCAGGGCCACAACTGGTCCTGGCGGCCGTACTTCTATCACCTGCTCGCCGAGGGCTGGGAAGAGCGCCGGCTGACCCTCTCCAGCACCTACCGCGACGCCACCACCAACCAGTACTGCCTGACCGCCGGCCAGTTCATCGACAACGGCGGCCGCCTGCTGCTGGTGGACATCGACGCCGCCGGCCTGTGACCCCCCGGCGCCTGCGGGAACTCCGACACGCGCCCCGGGTCCCCTTGCGGCGCTGCGCGTTAACCGGGAAGCTAGCCCCCTTCAGCCACTGAACGGCGAGGACTGGCGTTGGACTGGCAGACACTGCTCACCCGTGAACGGCTCGGCAAACCGGTGCACAGCACCGAGGAACTGGGCCGCAGTTCGTTCCACAAGGACCATGACCGCATCATCTTTTCCGGGGCGTTCCGGCGCCTGGGGCGCAAGACCCAGGTCCACCCCGTCTCCAGCAACGACCATATCCACACGCGCCTGACCCACTCCCTGGAGGTCGGTTGCGTGGGCCGTTCGCTGGGCATGCGCGTGGGCGAAGTGCTGCGCGATGCAATGCCGGACTGGTGCGACCCGGCCGACCTCGGGGTGATCGTGCAGTCCGCCTGCCTGGCCCACGACATCGGCAACCCACCCTTCGGCCACTCCGGCGAAGACGCCATCCGCCACTGGTTCCAGCAGGCGTCCGCGCGCGGCTGGCTGGACGCCATGAGCGACACCGAGCGTGCCGACTTCCTCAGCTTCGAAGGCAACGCGCAGGGCTTTCGCGTCCTCACCCAGCTGGAATACCACCAGTTCGACGGCGGGACGCGACTGACCTACGCCACCCTCGGCACCTACCTCAAGTACCCCTGGACGGCCCGCCATGCCGAGGCCCTGGGCTACAAGAAACACAAGTTCGGCTGCTACCAGAGCGAACTGCCGCTGCTGGAGCAGATCGCCCAGAAGCTGGGCCTGCCGCAGCTGGAGGAACAGCGCTGGGCGCGCCATCCGCTGGTCTACCTGATGGAGGCGGCGGACGACATCTGCTACGCACTGATCGACCTCGAGGACGGCCTCGAAATGGAGTTGCTCGACTACGAGGAGGTCGAGGCGGTGCTGCTCGGCCTGGTGGGCGACGACCTGCCGGAAACCTACCGGCAACTGGGCCCGCGCGACTCGCGACGGCGCAAGCTGGCGATCCTCCGCGGCAAGGCCATCGAGCACCTGACCAATGCCGCGGCACATGCCTTCGTCGACCAGCAGGACGCGCTGCTCGCCGGCACCCTGCAGGGCGACCTGGTGGAGCACATGCACGGCCCGGCCAAGCACTGCGTGCTGCGCGCCAAGGCCATCGCGCGGGAACGCATCTTCCAGGACAAGCGCAAGACGCTCCACGAGATCGGTGCCTACACCACGTTGGAGATCCTCCTCAACGCTTTCTGCGGCGCGGCGCTGGAGCAGCACGGCGGGCGCACCCCCTCGTTCAAGAACCGGCGCATCCTCGACCTGCTCGGCAACAACGCCCCCGACCCGGCGTGGCCGCTGTACCGCTCGTTCCTGCGGGTCATCGACTTCATCGCCGGGATGACCGACAGCTACGCCACGGAAATGGCCCGCGAGATGACCGGGCGTTCCAGCCCGGTCTAGGGTTACCAGGCCGCCCGAAGCCGGGCGGCCGTTGCAAGGAGTCACGACAGATGCGCAAGGCGCTCAGACAAAGCATGCACTGGCATGCCGGCCCGGCAGCCTGGGGGCCGGCCGCCATCGCCGGCCTGGGCTGCGGCCTGCCGCTGATGCTGGGTCTGTTCACCGCCCATACCGGCTTCCTCTGGGCCGCCACCGGCGCCTTCCAGGCCGCCCTGGCCAACCCCATGCACCGCTTCGGCATGTTGCGCATGCTGCTGCTCACCCTGCTCGGCGCCCTCAGCGCGGGGGTCGGCTTCTGGGCCGCCAGCCATCCCCTGCTGAGCCTCGCCAGCTTCGCCCTGTGGGGCTTCTTCCTGGCCCTGCTGCAGCGCTACGGCACCGAACTGGGCAAGCTCGGCGTCGGCCTGGCGGTATGCCTCTGCCTCGGCCAGGGTCAGGCCGGCAGCGGCAGCCTCAACAATGGCCTGGCGGTGGGGGCGCTGTTCGCCATCGGCGGGCTCTGGGTGATGCTGCTGGCGTTCTTCCTGCGTGGCATGCACGGGCTGCGCCTGTGGCCCCTGCTCCCACGCCTGCTCGGCTTCAGCCGTGTACTGCGCCGCCACGCCGCGCGGCTGCCCCGACGGCTGTGGTGGATTCACGCGCTGGCCTGCACGCTGGCCATCGCCCTGGCCGGCCTGGCCGCCAACCTCACCGGCATGCCGCGCGGCTACTGGCTGACGCTGACGGTGGTGACCACCCTGCAGATGGAACTCGACAGCAGCCTGGTGCGCGGCATCCAGCGCGGACTCGGCACCTTGATCGGCGCCCTGCTGCTGATCCTCTTCGGCCACTGGCTGCAGAGCCCGGCGCTGCTGGTGGCCTGCATGCTGCCGCTGATCGTGCTCAGCCGCGCCTTCATCGCCCAGCACTACGGCCTGTTCGTGGTACAGACCACCGTCTGCTTCGTGCTGCTATCCGAAAGCCTCGCCCGCGACTGGCACCTGCCCGAGGTACGCCTCTACAACAGCCTGCTGGGCTGCGCCCTGGCACTGCTGATGGCCTACGCCGCGCACCGCGCGCGCCTGCGCTGGGGCGAGCGCAAGGTCGAAGCCCCGATCTCGCCCGCCACCAGAGGGGTGCCACGACCCGCCCAGGAATAGGCCAGCCGCCGGGCGCGAGAAAAGGGATTGTGGGGAGATCGATGGCGACGCACCGCCTGGGGTGCGCAGCCATCCTGCGCTTCACACCAGTTCGTTGCGATTGGCAAATTCGACCAGCTCGATCAGCGAGCGCGAGTTGAGCTTGAGCAGCAGGCGCGACTTGTAGGTGCTTACCGTCTTGTTGCTGATGAACATCTCGCTGGCGATCTGCTTGTTGGTGTAGCCGTTGGCCAGGTACTTGAGCACCACCAGTTCGCGGTCCGAGAGGCGATCGATCATCTCGCTGTCGTCGGGCATGCCCCCCTGGCGCTTGCCGGTACGGATGACCTCGCTGGGAAAATAGCTGTAGCCGGACAGCACGGCGCGCACCGAGGCGGTCAGTTCGCCCAGGTCGCCTTCCTTGCAGACGAATCCCGCGGCGCCGGCCTGCATGCAGCGGGCGGCGTAGTGGCTGGGGTTCTGCCCGGTCAGTACCAACACCCGCAAGGGCAGGTCCAGCGAGCTGATGCGGGCGATCACGTCGAGGCCACCGAGCTTGGGAATGCCGATGTCGAGGATCACCAGGTCGGGCAGGTGATCGCGAGCCAACGCGATGGCATCGACGCCATTGTCCGTCTCGGCGACCACTTCATACCCTTCCCGCGTCAACACCAGGCGGACAGCCAGCCGGATGACGGGGTGGTCGTCGACGATCAGAACCTTGCGCGGCGACTCACCGCCTGCGCGAATGAATGCATCCAGGTCTACGAGTTTGCTCACCTTGCGTCTCCATCTACGGTGATTCGGAGCTGCCAAGATAGAGGGGCATCCGAGCCTGTCGAGCACGCCGGAGGCGCTGGAGGGACTTCCAGACCTGCCGCTCAGAAACTTGGGACAACTCCTACGAAGCCCTTGAGAAAACAACGGCAAACCGCGTCCAAATGGCCGTGCAGGACGTTGTTCGGACGCATTGCCGTCGCCCCTTCCGGAAGACTTCGCACAGCGTCCGACGCCACACCGTGCGGCACTGTCGCCAGGACGCAAAACGCCAGCCACGCGCGAGGCACCGACCGGGGTATTTTTATTTCTCCGCGCTGGCACAGCCGTCCAAACGCTCATCTATTCTCCATGCGGGTCTTTTCCTAGACAGGGATTGAGGAGCTTCGGGCAATGCCGTACAAGCCGGTCGAACGCCGTTTTCCGTTGCATGTCCATATCAGCCTGCTGTTCACCCTCCTGTTGCTGACGACCGGCATCGTGCTGGGAATCTTCAACTACAGGCAGACCAGCCAGATCATCCTCTCCAGCAGCGACACGCTCTTCGAGCGCATCAGCCAGGACGTCGAGACCGACCTGGAAAACACCTACCGCCCCATCCACCACCTGCTCAACCTGCTGGCCCTCAACCCCGGCACCCAGCGGTACGCCGGCTACCAGCGCCAGGAGTTGCTGTTGCGCGGCTTCGCCCAGGCGCTGCGCGACAACCCCAAGCTGGCGTCGCTCTATGTCGGCTACGACGACGGCGACTTCTTCATGGTGCGCCCGCTGCGCACCGCCGAACTCAAGCAGCGCTTCGACGCCCCCGAAGGTGCCGCCTACCAGCTGTGGAGCATCGAGCGCGACAACCTCAACCGGGCCCGCTCCGAGTCGCTCTACTTCGATGCGGACCTGGAGCTCATCAGCCGTCGCCAGGAGCTCAACGAGCGCTACGACCCGCGCAACCGCCCCTGGTACTCGCGCGCCCTGGAGCAGGGCAGCCTGATCACCACCCGGCCCTATGTGTTCTTCTCCACCGGCGCGGTCGGCACCACCCTCGCCCAGCCCGCCGGCGACGATGCGGTGATCGCCGCCGACCTGACCCTGAACGACCTGTCCGCCACCCTGGCGCAGCACCGGGTCACGCCCTCCACCCAGGTGCTGCTGTTCTCGCCCGACGGCCACGCGGTGGCCTACCCGGACATCTCCCGGCTGATCGTGCGCATCGATGAAAAGCCGCAACTGGCCATGGCGCGCGACCTCGACCCGGCCGTCGCCGCACTGATCGACATGGGCCTGACCCAGGACCAGCGCACCACCCTGGAACTGACCAAGCGCCGCTGGGTGGTGTCACAGAACCGCCTGCTGGCTGGCGGCCCCGACGGCCTCTACCTGGCGTTGCTGGCACCGGAGGACGAACTGCTGGCGGACGCCTATCGCATCCGCTGGCAGGGGGCGGTGCTGACCCTCGGCATTCTCTTTTTGTGCATTCCCATCGGCTGGCTGCTGTCGCGGGTGCTGGTCAAGCCGCTGAAGGCCCTCGTGGCCGAAGCGGAGGCCATCCGCAGCTTCAACTTCGAGATCCCTACCATGGGCCGCTCGCCGGTGCTCGAGGTGGACCAGCTCGCCGTGGCGATGGCGAAGATGAAGGACACCCTGGCCAGCTTCCTGGAAATAACCGCGAGCCTCTCCGCCGAGAACCGCTTCGACGCGCTCTTGCGCCGCGTGCTGGAGGAAACGGTAGCCATAAGCGAAGCCTCCGGCGGCTTCATCTACCTGCTGGACGGAACCAGCGGTCGCCTGGAGCCCAGCGGTCTGTTCCTTGGCGGTAGCGAACACGACCTCGAGAACCACGGCCTGCGCAGCCATGCCCTCGACGAAGCGGGATTGCCCGACTGGCTGCGCCTGCCAGCGAGCGGGGGAGTCAGTCAGGTGCGCTCGTTCGGCTTCGACCAGGCCGACGATTTGCGTGAAGTGCTACGGACCCTGGAAAGTCCCCGGATGCACATGGTCAGCACCGGCCTGCACAATCGCCAGGGCGAAACCGTCGGCGTGCTGGCGCTGCTGCACAGCGACACGGGCGACAGCGGAGAACCGGCCATGCTCAGGCCCGAACGCATCGCCTTCGTCGAAGCCATCTCCGGGGTCGCCGCGCTGTGCATCGAAAGCCAGCGCCTGCTGGAGAAACAGAAACAGCTGCTCGACGCCTTCATCCAGCTCATCGCCGGCGCCATCGACGCCAAGAGTCCCTATACCGGTGGCCATTGCCAGCGCGTGCCGGAGATCACCCTGGCGCTGGCCCGCGCCGCAGCGGCCAGCGACGAGCCGCCCTTCCGCGACTACACCCCCAGCGACGAAGACTGGGAGGCCCTGCACATTGCCGCCTGGCTGCACGACTGCGGCAAGGTCACCACCCCCGAGTACGTGGTGGACAAGGCGACCAAGCTGGAAACCCTCTACGACCGCATCCATGAGGTGCGCATGCGCTTCGAGGTGCTCAAGCGCGATGCCTGGATCACCTACTGGAAGGCCGTGGCCGAAGGCGCCGACGCCTCCACCCAGGCCGGCCTGCGCGACGCGTTGCTGGCAACCCTGGACGAGGAGTTCGCCTTCATCGCCCGCAGCAACCTGGGCGGTGAGTTCATGGCCGAGGAAGACCAGCAGCGCCTGAGGACCATCGCCACGCGCACCTGGAGCCGGACCCTGGACGACCGCCTCGGCGTGTCCTGGGAGGAAGGCCAGCGCATGGCCCGCACCCCGCCGCGCCCGCTACCGGTGGACGAGCCGCTGCTGGCCGACCGCCCCGAACACCTCCTGGAGCGGCCGGAAAGCGAGCGCATGGCGCCCGACAACCCCTGGGGATTCAAGCTCGACGTGCCCACGCACAAGTTCAACCGCGGCGAACTGCACAATCTCTCCATCGCTCGGGGCACGCTGACGGCGGAGGAGCGCTACATCATCAACCACCACATCGTGCAGACCATCCTCATGCTCGACCGACTGCCCTTCCCGCCGCACCTCAAGGGCGTGGCCGAAATCGCCGGCGGCCACCACGAGAAGATGGACGGCAGCGGCTACCCGAAACGCCTGAGTCGCGAGCAGATGAGCCTGCCGGCACGGATGATGGCCATCGCCGATATCTTCGAGGCGCTGACGGCTGTGGACCGCCCCTACAAGAAGGGCAAGACGCTGTCCGAGGCGCTGGGGATCATGGTCGGCATGTGCAAGGGCGCGCACATCGATCCGGAACTGTTCGGCCTGTTCATCCGCTCCGGCGTGTACCGCGACTACGCGGAGCGCTTCCTGCGGCCCGAGCAGATCGACGCGGTGGACGAGGGCGCGATCCTGGAGCGCGCCGGGCTTGGTGGCTAATCCATACGTTGCCTGGGGCTGCCACCGGCGCCACGGTGGCGGATTCCGGCAGACCTGCCAGGTCGCGCCACACCGGCGGTAAATCGCAGGCATGAAAAAGGGGCGCATCGAGCGCCCCTCTTCAATACCGCCGGGATCACTGGTTGATCGGATTTTCCGGGTACCAGACATCCACCAGCGGGCTCAGGGTGAAGCTGGCCAGCTCGCTGCGGCCCTTGAGCCAGGCTTCCAGCTTGCCGCGCTGCTCCTCGCTGACCGATCCACGCTTGGACAGGCAGACGAAACCGTAGTCGTCGCCGCCGACATAGCCCAGGCCGTTGCCCTGGATCGCGTCGTCGATGAACTGATCGAGGAAGCTTTCCAGCTCCGCTTCGGCCAGCCCGTCCTTGTAGGTCAGGCTCAGCTCGCAACCCAGCTCCTGGAATTCATCGACGCAGAGCTTCTTTCGCAGGCGACGGGAACGATTTGTGGCCATCAGGCAATCCTCTTCATGTGTTCAAGCGCGGCACTCTAGCAGTTTCATCGCCACCTTGCCCGCCCGCATGACGGAACGGCGCAACGGTGCGCCACAGCGGCCAGGCGCGAGCAGTCAGCGGCACGAGCGCCCAGGGAATGCTTACGGCATAATGCGCGCAATTTCCCGAACACGTTGTGGGAACCTGCCATGCAAAACCGCGTTACTCGCCCTCGTGCGGAGGGCCTTCGTTGATGTTCAAGTCCATTCGTATCCTCGCCCTCACCGGTCTCCTTCTTCCTTTCGCCCAGCCGGTCCTCGCCATCCAGGTCAACTCCACCCTGCCGGCCAAGGTCCAGCAGGCCCTGAAGAAGAACAAGATCCCGCAGAACTCCCTGTCCCTGGTCACCCTGCCCCTGACCGGTCCGGGCGCGCAGACCATCTTCAACGCCGATGTCTCGGTGAACCCGGCTTCCACCATGAAGCTGATCACGACCTATGCCGCCCTGGAGCTGCTCGGCCCCACCTACCAGTGGAAGACCGAGTTCTACACCGACGGCACCCTCAAGGACGGCGTGCTCAACGGCAACCTCTACCTCAAGGGTGGTGGCGACCCGAAGCTGAACATGGAGAAGCTCTGGCTGCTGATGCGTGACCTGCGCGCCAACGGCGTGCTGAAGATCACCGGCGACCTGGTGCTCGACCGCAGCCGCTTCGTGCACCCGCAGCTGCCGGCCTTCAACGATGACGGCGGCGACGAGAACAAGCCCTTTCTGGTCGGCCCGGACTCGCTGCTGGTCAACCTCAAGGCGCTGCGCTTCATCGCCCGCGCCGACGGTGGCCGCGCCAGCATCGCCGCCGAACCGCCCATCGAGAGCATCCGCATCGACAACCAAGTCAAGGTGACCAAGGCGGCGCCCTGCCCCGCCTGGCCGGACGTGCGCTACAACCCGGTGACCCAGTTCGATGGCACCACGGTGATCGCCAGCGGCAGCCTGCCCGACGGCTGCAGCGCGCAGACCTACCTGTCGCTGCTCGACCATCCCGCCTACGCCGCCGGCGCGGTGCGGGCGATCTGGAAGGAACTGGGCGGCAGCATCCTCGGCAAGGACCGCCTGGCCGGCGTGCCCAAGGACGCCAAGCTGCTGGCACGCGCCTTCTCCCCGGACCTGGTGGAGATCATTCGCGACATCAACAAGTACAGCAACAACACCATGGCGCAGCAGCTGTTCCTCAGCATCGGCGCGCAGTTCCGCAACGACGCGGACGGTGACGACGCCAAGGCCGCGCAACGGGTGATCCGTGCCTGGCTGGCGAAGAAGGGCATCACAGCGCCGCACCTGGTGATGGAGAACGGCTCCGGCCTGTCGCGCCAGGAGCGGGTCAGTGCGCGGGAAATGGCGACCATCCTCCACGCTGCCTGGCAGAGCCCCTATGCCGCCGAGTACATCGCATCGCTGCCGCTGGTGGCGATGGACGGGACCATGCGCAAGCGCCTGCGGCGCACACCCATGGCCGGAGAGGCGCACATCAAGACCGGCACCCTGAACACGGTGCGCGCCATCGCCGGCTTCAGCCGCGACAACAGCGGCAACACCTGGGCGGTGGTGGCCATCCTCAATGACCAGCGCCCCTGGGGAGCCTCCTCGATCCTCGACCAGGTGTTGCTCGATCTCTACAGCCAGTCCAGGCGCTGAGTAGCACCCCACCCTTTCCGGGTCCCCCCGGAAAGGGCAGCGGGTCACTCCGCATCCCGCACCTGGTTTCGCCCACCCTGCTTGGCGGCATAGACCGCCGAATCCACACGCCGCAGCAGGGCATCGGCCGTCTCACCCTCGCGCCAGCTGGCGCATCCGAAGCTGGCGGTGACCACGCCGACGCCGGGCATTTCCTCGCGCAGCAGGGACTGCCACAACGCCTCGGCCAGCGTGTGCGCCTGTTCCAGGTTGGTGTCCGGGCAGAGCACGATGAACTCCTCCCCACCCAACCGGCACAGCACATCGATGCGTCGCAGACGCCCACCCAGACGCTGGCACAGCTGTCGCAACACACGGTCGCCCATCTCGTGGCCATGCTCATCGTTGATCTGCTTGAAGTGGTCGACATCCAGCATCACCACCGCCAGCGGTCCCTCGCGGCGTTGGGCCCGGGCGATCTCGTTCTCCAGTCGCTCCTGGAAATGCCGACGGTTGTAGACGCCGGTCAGGGCATCGGTGATCGACAGTGCGCGCAGCTCCTGTTCCACCAGCTTGTGCCCGGTGACGTCGGTGATGTAGCCATGCCAGAGCACGCTGCCATCCGCCATGCGCTCAGGCTCGGACTCGCCACGCAACCAGCGCAGGCCCTGGCGCGGCAGCAACACGCGGAAGTCCTCGCGCCAGGTCTGCATGGCCTTGGCCGAATGCAGGATGCTGGCGTAGATCCGCTCCAGGTCCTCGGGGTGCAGGCGGGTGAAGGCCAGCGAGGCATCGGTGTTCACCTGCTCGGGCTCCACTTCGAGGATGTCGCGCACGCCGGCACTGACATAGGGGAAGAGGTGCCGGCCGTCGGGGTACAGCTGGTACTGGTAGATGGCACCAGGCACCTGCGCACTGAGCTTGTCCAGCAGGCGATCACGGTCTTCAAGCGCCTCCTGCACGCGCTTGCGATCGGTGACGTCGACGGCGACGCCCAGGTAGCCGATGAGCGCATCGTTCTGGTCGCGCACCTCGGTGAGGATCAGGTTGCCGGTGAGATGGCTGCCGTCCTTGCGCACGTAGGTCCACTCGTGTTCGTCGTAGCAGTCGCCGGCGGTCACCTCGACCACGTAATGGTGGAAATCCCGGATAGGCCGTGACAGCCGCTTCGACAGCGCTTCGCAGCGCGCCTGGATCTCCGACTCCAGATGCAGCATGCGAGGCCGCTTGCCAAGCATTTCGGCGGCGCTGTAGCCGAGCATGCGCTCGGCACCGACGTTGAACTGGAGGACGAAGCCATCGACATCGGTGGCGATGATCGACACCTGGGTGGCCGCATCAAGAACCCCGCGCAACTGAGCGTGGGCAAGCGCCAGCTCCAGCTCGGCCGCCTTGCTGGCGCTGATGTCGGTCTGGGTGCCGATCATGCGCCGGGGCGAGCCATCGTGACTCCACTCCACCACCTTGCCGCGGTCGAGTATCCACAGCCAGGAGCCGTCCTTGCGCCGCATACGGTGCTCGCTCTGGTAGATCGGCGTCTGGCCGCGAAGGTGTCGCTGCAGGGCGGCATCGACGGCCGGGGCATCGTCCGGGTGCTGCAGGCGCAGGAACAGGTCCGGCTCGTCCGCCACCTCGTCCGCGCCATAGCCGAGCATGTGCTTCCAGGCCGGCGAGTAGAACACCGTCCCCGCCTCCAGCTCCCAGTCCCAGACGCCATGGCCCGCACTGTCCAGGGCGAAGCCCCAACGCTCCTCGCTGAGTTTCAGCTCGAGTTCCCGTTCGCGCAGCTCACGGGTGCGTTCGTCCACCAGGCGCAAGGCGCGCTGGCGCTGGTTGATCAGCAGCATCAGGTACGCCGCCAGAAGCAGGGTGATCAGCCCGCCGGTGGCGACCACCAGGTACCAGACGCCGGTCCGGTTGGTGTGGATGAAGTGGTCGCTGGCACTCAGCTCGAGGCGGTAGCTGCGGTCGGCGAAGACGATGTCGCGCGCCAGGGTCAGCTCGCCATCGGCAGCAGCGGCCCGGCTCTGATAGAGCAACTGCGGACGGGTCGCGTCGGTGATGTCGGTCACCACCATGGCCACGTTGTCCAGCACCTCCTCGGGAATACCGGCTTCCAGCTCCTGGTGCAGGTCGATGACGCTGATCACGAAGCCGCGCAACACATCGAGCGGGTCCCCGGCCCTGCCGAACACCGGGGCCACCACGAGGATGCCCTTGCCATCGCCACCGGCCAGGCCGAGCAGTTTCAGTTGCCCTGAAACCACCGTCCGGCGTCCGGTGCGGGCCTTTTCAAGCAACGCCAGGCGCGTCGGCAGGGAGGCGAGGTCGAGCCCCAGGGGAATGCGTCCAGCCTGGTTGGAGACGCTGTAGAACACCGGCAGGTAGTAGTCGCGAGGTGGGCTGGCAATGGTCTCGCCCGCGTCATCCAGTTCGTGGAAACGAAAGTGCTCCAGGCCATCGGCACGAGCCTCGGCCTCATAGGCGCCGCGCTCGCCTCCCGCCACGCGGGGCACCCAGCTGTAGGCCAGGGTATCGCCCAGCAGCGGCTCGACGAAGCCATGGAATTCGCTGCGACTGACGCTGCTGGAGTTGTTGAAGAAGCGCCGCAGGGCGTCCAGTTGCTTGAGCTGGTCGCCCAGGCGCTCCTGCACCCGGCTCAAACGTTCGGTGGCGACCTGGACGAAGCGCTCGCGAAGCTGCACGCGCTCGGAGCTGTACATGGTGGCGGCCAGCAGCAGGGTCGTGGCGAGGCCGCCGACCAGCACCAGGGCGCAGGCCAGCAGGAGCAGGCCACGACCGGAGGGCAGGCGGGAAAACAGGGAGGACGGTCCCTGGACGAGCGACTGCATGCTCACCTCGGAGGTGGTGATGAGGGACGATCCCTGTGATCACAACCTAGCCAAGATGCTGGCACTTTGCCGATGCGGCGCCCTGCAACCCTCTTTCCGCCTGACGGACGGCTTTCGCCGCCCTCCAATGCCGGGTCCGCGCGTCAGCGGGCGGTGAATTTCCAGGCGCGGTGGATCTTCTGGTTACGGGCGAAATCCGGGTCGATGGTCTCGGCACTGATCTCGCTCACCTGGTAACGCTGGGGCAGGCTCTCGTCCAGTTGGAACTTGCGGAAGTTGTTGGAGAAATACAGCACCCCGCCCGGCGCCAGGCGAGCCATGGCCAGGTCCAGCAGTTGCACGTGGTCGCGCTGCACATCGAACACGCCTTCCATGCGCTTGGAGTTGGAGAAGGTCGGCGGGTCGATGAAGATCAGTTCGTACTCGCCGCGGTCCTCCGCCAGCCATGCCATCACGTCGCCCTGCTCCAGCTTCTGCTTGTCGGAGAAGCCGTTGAGGGAAAGGTTGCGGCGCGCCCAGTCCAGGTAGGTCTTCGACAGGTCGACGCTGGTGGTGCTGCGCGCACCACCCTTGGCGGCATGCACGCTGGCGGTGGCGGTGTAGCAGAACAGGTTGAGGAAGCGCTTGCCGGCGGCCTCGCGCTGGATGCGCAGGCGCATGGCACGGTGGTCGAGGAACAGGCCGGTATCCAGGTAGTCGGTGAGATTGACCAGCAGCTTGACGCCCCCCTCGGCCACTTCGAGGAACTGCCCCTGTGCGCCCTGGCGCTCGTACTGGCGGGTGCCGGTCTGGCGCTCGCGGCGCTTGACCACGACGTTGGCCGGATCGACCCCCAGCGCCTGCGGGATGGCCGCCAGGGCGTCCAGCAGGCGGGCCTGGGCCTTCTCCGGGTCGATGGAGCGCGGCGGAGCGTATTCCTGCACGTGCACGCGGTCGCCATAGAGGTCGATGGCCAGCGCGTACTCGGGCATGTCGGCGTCATATAGGCGGTAGCACTGCACGCCCTCGCGCTTGGCCCACTTGCCCAGTTGCTTGAGGTTCTTCTGCAGGCGGTTGGCGAACATCTGCCCGCCCTCGGACAGGCGCGCCTGCTCCGGCGCAGGGGTGGTGCCCACCTGTGGTTCGGCAGCGGCCTCCGGGCGACGCGAGCCGGTGACGAACTGGTCGGGCAGCACCTTGATCAGCAGCAGCTTGCAGGGCAGCGCGCCGTTCCAGAAGGCGTACTGCTTGTGGCTGCGGATGCCCATGCGCTTGCCCAGCTCCGGCGCGCCGGTGAACACCGCCGCCTCCCAGCCCATGCAGGCCTGGCGCAGGCGCTCGCCGAGGTTCTGGTAGAGGTACAGCAGGCTGGCCTCGTCGCCCAGGCGCTCGCCGTAGGGGGGGTTGCTGATGACCAGGCCCTTCTGGTTCTGGTCCGGGCGCGGTTCGAAGGTGGCCAGTTCCCCCTGGTAGATCTTCACCCAGTCGGAGAGGCCCGCACGCTCGATGTTGTTGCGCCCGGGCTGGATCAGGCGCGGGTCGGCCTCGTAGCCACGGATCCACAGGGGCGGCCGGGCGAGGCCCGCATCCGCACGCGCCTGGGCTTCCTCGTGCAGCTTCTTCCACAGGGCCGGCACATGGCCCTGCCAGTTGGAGAACCCCCAGCGCTCACGCTTGAGGTTGGGGGCGATGTCGGCCGCCATCATCGCGGCCTCCACCAGGAAGGTCCCCACGCCGCACATGGGGTCGGCCAGGGCGCCCCCCTCGGCGGCGATGCGTGGCCAGCCGGCTCGCAGCAGGATGGCGGCGGCGAGGTTCTCCTTCAGCGGCGCGGCCCCTTGCTGCAGGCGATAGCCGCGCTGGTGCAGGCTGTGCCCGGCGAGGTCGAGGGAGAGGATCGCCTCGCCCTTCTCCAGGCGCAGGTGGATGCGCAGGTCGGGGCTGACCTTGTCGATCGAGGGGCGCTCGCCATTGGCGGTGCGCAGCTTGTCGACGATGGCGTCCTTGACCTTGAGGGCGCCGAAATGGGTGTTGTCGATACCCGAGCCATGGCCACTGAACTCCACTGCCAGGCTGCCGGTGGGCGACAGGTGGTCGTGCCAGTCCACCTCCAGCACGCCCTGATAGAGGTCCTCGGCGTTCTGCACCGGGAAACGCTTGAGCACCAGCAGCACGCGGTTGGCAAGGCGCGACCAGAGGCACAGGCGGTAGGCGGTTTCCAGGTCACTCCGGCCACGGATGGCGGCCACCTGCTCGCGCGCCTCGGCAAGGCCGAGCCCGGTGGCTTCGTCCAGCAGCAGGCCCTCCAGGCTTTTCGGGCAGGTAAGGAAGAGTTCGAAGACATCCGACATGGTAATTCCAGTGCCTTGCGGCTGATCAGCGGCACGGATGCGTCTCCGTGCGGTCATGAATATGTGACTAAAGGTCGCAGAACGGCCCTTCGTCGGATAAGAAAATTCCCATTCTCATCTGCGCGGCTCCATAGCAACGCGACATCATGGGTTTCCCAAGGCCCCATTCCATCGGGCCTGGGCAGTTCATGCCCGTCCGACGCCCCTACAGCTTATGGTCCGGAAGCCATTCTCGTTACGTCCTTATGACAAAACGATCATTCCAATGCCTCGGGGCAACGGTTAGAACTCAGCTTAATCCGCTGCCGCAACGGTAGCGGATGAAGGGCAGTCACGCCGGCAACTGCTCTTCAGTGGCAGAGCATTTTCTGCCGGGTTCCCGACTTGGGACCGATGGACATAACAGTCAACAAATGAGGGCTACACCCTATGAGAAGACTTAAGCGTGATCCGATGGAACGAGCATTCCTGCGCGGTTATCAGCACGGCATTCATGGCAAATCCCGCGATCTCTGTCCTTTCACCCATCCCACCACCCGCCAAGCCTGGATCAACGGCTGGCGTGAGGGTCGCGGCGACAATTGGGATGGCCTCACCGGCACGGCCGGCATTCATCGACTGAACGAACTCCACGCCGTCGGCTGACACCACGGATCTCACGATTTCACCAAGCACGCCCCATCCGGGCGGCGGGCGCAAGCCCAGGGGCTCCCTAGAGGGAGCCCTTTTTATTTGTCCGCTATCAGCGCTTCGGCAAGGCGGCGATGGCATCCACCGACTCGCGGATCAGCGCCGGGCCCTTGTAGATGAAGCCCGAATAGATCTGCACCAGGCTCGCACCGGCAGCGATCTTCTCAGCCGCGTGGCGGCCTTCGGTGATCCCGCCCACGGCGATGATCGGCAGGCGACCGCCCAGCTCGCCAGCCAGCACCTTGACGGTATGGGTGCTCTTGTCACGTACCGGCGCACCTGACAGGCCACCCGCCTCGTCACCATATTCCAGCCCCTCGACGCCTTCGCGGCCCAGGGTGGTGTTGGTGGCGATCACCGCGTCCATGCCCGACTCCCGCAACGCACCGGCCACCAGGGCGGTTTCCTCGTCGCTCATGTCCGGGGCGATCTTGATCGCCAGCGGCACACGACGGCCATGCTGGACGGCGAGGTCTTCCTGGCGCAGGCGCAGGGCTTCGAGCAACTGCTTGAGCGAGTCGCCGAACTGCAGGCTGCGCAGGCCGGGGGTATTGGGCGAGCTGACGTTGACCGTCACGTAGCTGGCATGGGCGTAGACCTTGTCCAGGCAGATCAGGTAGTCGTCCACCGCGCGCTCGACCGGGGTGTCGAAGTTCTTGCCGATGTTGATGCCCAGCACGCCCTTGAACTTCGCCGCGCGAACCCGGGCCAGCAGATGATCGACGCCATGGTTGTTGAAGCCCATGCGATTGATGATCGCCTCGGCCTCGGGTAGGCGGAAGAGACGCGGCTTGGGGTTGCCCGGCTGCGGGCGCGGCGTCACGGTACCGATCTCGACGAAACCGAAGCCCAACTGGGCGAAGCCGTCGATGGCATCGCCGTTCTTGTCCAGGCCGGCGGCCAGGCCGACGGGATTGGGGAACTCCAGCCCCATGACCTTCACCGGCAGGCTGGCCGGCGCTTTGGTCAGCAAGCCGTTGAGGCCCAGGCGCCCCCCGGCGCCGATCAGGTCGATGGACAGCTCGTGGGAGGTTTCCGGGGACAGTTTGAACAGCAGCTCGCGGGCCAGGGTGTACATGGGCGGGTATCGATCGGCGGGATGGGCCGGCGATTATAGCTGCCAGCCCCGCCTCAGGCGAGGCGACGTAACGCCAGCAGCGAGCCGGAGGGATCGAATTCCAGCTCGAATGAACCATGAATGCCATCATGGGTCAGAAAAGGCCGCAAATGATGTGCAGGCAGGCTAACCTTGCGCCCGTCGCGGCTGCGCAACATCACTCGGTTGGCGTGGCCCTGGTAGACCGCGAGAAAGCGCTCGGCGGTCAGTGAGATATCCAGCACCAGGCTGGGCATGGAGGCATCCTCTTGGTTGAAATGAACAACAGTATCGTTCCGCGCCCCCAGTGGACGCCAGGTACGGACGCATTGGCGGGCAAAGCCGTGCAGCCTCGCCCGACCTCTGCCACACTGCCACTCGTGACCTGGGAGTCCTAGTCTGGCCATGAGTTCGCAGTCGTCCCCATCCTCTCTTTCATCACGCCTGGCCGCCCTCGCGCAACGCCTCGGCCTGGGAGGACGTGCGCCCCGACTGCTGGAAAGCGCGAGCCAGCTGCGCTTGCCGTTCCAGCAGTTGAAGCCCCCGGCCGCCGATATCTGGTGGCAGAACGGCCCGCCCCTGCAGCGCCTGGTCGACCTCCCGCGCAACGCGCTCTCCGGTCCGGTGCAGGAAGACAAGGCCCAGGCCCACGCGGTGCTGATCCGCGTGGTTGAACTGGAGCAACGCGAACTCACCAATTTCGACCTGCGCCTGATCGATGGGTTCTGCGGCACCGAGGGCGCGATGCCCAGCTGCCCCAGCTTCGAGGAATTCGCCACCACGCCGGCCTGCCGTAGCGTGCGCATCATCAGCTACAAGGATTTCGTCAAGGCCATCAGCCTGCCGCTGCCGCGCTTCCTGGCCGGTGAACGGATCAGCCTGTGCCAGTCCAGCTGGCACGGCAAACGCGTGTTCTGGAGCGGCACCCACCACCTGGAAGCCTTTGCCGCCGCCATCGCCTACGCACGCCGCCGCGAGCTGGAAATCAGCCTGCCGGCCGAACTCGCCACCTACCGTCTCAACCCCGCGGGCCTCGCCGAGCTGGACGCCCACTACCACGTACTGGCCATGCCGGTGCAGGCATGGAGCGACCCGGCCTTCATGGGCCTGCTGCTCGACGGTGGCATCCCCTATGCCCGCCTCGCCTTGCTGAAGAACAGCGGCGCCCCCGAACTCCTGCTGCTGCCCAAGGACCACCCCGAGGCCACCGCCCTTGGCGAAGGCCTGCGCCTGGCCGGCGCCGCCGATGTGGTGCGCTACCTCGCGTCCCTGAGCTGATTCCGCCTCACAAGCAAACGCTCTCGCCGAGGCAGCAAACAGATCAGCCCACAGTTGGCCACGTGCTTTCCTTTGTCGATGAAGTTCTCACTAGCAGACCTATCGCTGACTCGGTAGTCCCCGCAGTCGGCGGAGAGGCGCTGATGGCTTATCCGTGGCAGCAGGCTCCTTGTCCAGTTCGGCCGGCATGCTCAACTCGCAGTCGCCTGGGGCAGCGAGGTCAGAAGCACACAACCGCAGTCACAACGATGGCCATGGAAGGCAACCGGTACGCCGTGGTCGTTGAATACCGGATGCCCCTCGGCGATAACTGTCGGGCCATGTCCAGGAATTGCGCAACTGACGGCATCACCAACACGCGCCACACCTACTCCATGAACTTCATGGCAGCAGAGCCAGAAGTAACTACGCCGCCAGTGGTCTTGTCACCAATTCGGATGACTCCCTTCATTGGACATACCTCGCGAACAAACTCATTGAAATGGGAACTCCGCTACATCAGCCCTAAAAAAAGACTTGCGCGGATCTGGGGAACTGGGTTCACGGCGGCGTCCTTTTCAGTTTGAGTCCATGGCCATTGCAGGCCGCCAGCATCGGACACAGGACAACCAGCCCCCAAGCTCTAGGCTTCACCGAGCATCCTCCACCTGACCCGCTCCGGCCCTGCGGTGACCTTCTCCGGCAGCGGCCATATGCGTGGTGTGCGTTGCTCCAGGGTCAGCGTGGGCAAGATTTCCCCCTCCTTGAAGCGCTGACGGGCTTTGCCTTTCACGGTGATCCAGAAGAAGTCCACATCCATCGCTGCCCAGTAACCCGCACGCGGGCAAGGCTCGCCGCTGACGCAGATGAGCGACGAATCCAGGTAGACGAAGTGAGGCGACTCGGGCGTTGGTCGGCCGGTGGCGGGGTCGAGGTGCTTGTCCCTGGCCAGTTGGCTGATCAGTGCCTCGCTGGGCTTGGGCGGCGGGATATTGGCCTTGCGCTCCTCCAGCCACTGGAGCTTGCCGTCCCAGGGCGGCAGCTTGGCAGGAGGCAGTGGGAGGATGTCGTTGATCTCGGGGACTTTGGGGGAGGCGTAGGAGTATCGGGCGAGAATGCGCCAGATGGTCTGGTAGCGTTCGGCGCGTTCGAGGTCTTTCTCTTGGCCCAGGTAATAGGCGGTATCTGCAGGGGAAGGCCCCCTAAAAGCTTCCCAGAGTCGCCCTGCTGAGCCTTCATCTCCGGCCGCCGCCCCTAACTGAAAGGCTTCGAGTGCCTCTTGAAAGTGCTTGTCATATTTGAGGTCAACCCCCAAGTCCATTGCGGCATCGCCATGCCCTTGCTCCGCTGCGCAGCGACGCATCTGCCGGGCGATATCCGGGGCGATGTCGATAGGGGCCAACTTGTCCGCCACCAGGGCCTGGGCCAGGGCACTGCCTTCGTCGGCGGCCTTGCGGTAATAGCGCAGGGCCAATTCCGGGTCCTCCCTCAGGCCGGCAGAGCCACGCTGCAGGAACAGGCCAACGAAGTAGTAGCCCGTGGCGACACCGGCTTCCGTCATTTCCTGGCTCAACCGCAAACGTTCCGCGCCGCGCACCTTGAAGTGGCCCCGAAAGGCGCCGTTGACCAAGTTGATGCTGGCCTTGTAGTGCTGGTGTTCGGCGGCGATGCGGTAGAGGCGTTCGACTTCGGCGTCCACCGCCGGGTCCTGCTTGAGCTGGTTGTTCTTCTGTAGCCAACGCGCGTACTTGAACAGCAGGTCACTGTCGGCCGAGGCCTCGGGGATGCGTTCGTGACGGCAGGTGAAGGCCAGGTTGGCGCGGATCTGGGGGAGCGGGTCCACGGCGGTGTCCTTTTTCAGTTTGAGTCCATGGCCATTGCAGGCGGCCAGCAGCAGGGTCATCAGCAGGAGTAGGTTGCGCATCAGTCGAGGTTGCTCAGGGTGGTCTTGTCATAGAGGAATTCCACCAGCGGTGTTTCAGGTTCATCACCGTTGGCTTGTCGTTTTTTGTTCTCTCTCATGCGGTCTTCCCAAGCCTTAAAGGCATCTTCTGGATTGTCCTGCGCCCCCTGCCCAGCGGTATGCAGGCTCCAGAGCCGGCGGCGCATGGCCTGGGTTACCTCGTGCCACTCGTGGAGGATGTTGAGCTCGCTGTCCACCTGCATGCTGCGGGTG